>JALHQU010000174.1 GCA_022841795.1 Fimbriiglobus sp. | reverse complement strand
GGGGGGCCCCCCGCGTGGGGCGCCCCGCCGATCGCCTCCGGCGATCGGGTTTCCGTGACCCCGTTCCGTGTCTGCCGAAATCGTTTCCCGCCGAACCCCGAGGTGCCCCGTGCGGACCCTGGTTCCCGTCGCCGTCCTTTTCATCCTCGCCGCCGTCGCCTCGGCCCAGAAGCAAGACCCGACCGTCCTGCCGCCGCCCACGGTGGTGGACAAGCCGGGGCAGATTGTCATCGAGCCGAAGAAGCCGGGCGGGACGCCCACCCAGCCGCTCAAACCCGGCACCATCGCCGTGCTGAAGGGCACCGACCCGGACCGCCCGGGGTTCATCGTCATCAGCCCGAACGTCACCGCCGCGTCCGCCCTGCTGCCGCTGCCGGCCGCCGCCTCGCGGGTGGAGATGAAGGACGGGGTGCCGCACGTGGTGATCGTCGGCGAGGCCGGCCGCCCGCCCGCCCCCGGCCGGTCCGACCCGCCGAGCACCAAGCCCACCCAGGGGTCGAAACCGGCCGAGCCGGAGAAGCCGGAGGATGGCAAAATCCTGGTCGAGACCTACGACGTGGCGTACTGCCGCGGGTGCAAGGTGGGGTATCTGCACACCCTGGTGCGGCAGTACGTGCGGGACGGCAAGCCGGTGCTGTACGGGTCGAAGAAGATGACCCTCCAGGTCGCCCGGTTCGGGCAGGTGGTGGAGCAGTGGCTGGAGGAGGCGACGGTCGAATCCCCGGACGGCAAGATCTTCTCCACCAGCAACCGCCAGGGCATCGGCAAGAACCAGATGCTGTCGCTGGTCGGCAAGGTGACGAAGGACGGGCTGGAGGTGACCATCGAGGGCGAGGGGTTGGCCGGCGGGAAAGAGGTGGTGAAGTGGCCGGACGACGTACTCGGCATCGCCAAGGAGGCCACCCTGCTCAAGGACACCCGGCCGAAGGCGGGGGTGTCGGTCGAGTACAAGGTGTACCTCGGCCAGTTGAACGCCATCATCACCCACCGCATGACCGCCAAGCCGGCCGAGGAGGTGGAGGTGAACGGCAAGCCGCGGAAGCTGGTGAAGGTGATCCAGCAGATGAAGCCGCACGGCGACTTCACCCTGCCGCCGGTCACGTTCTACGTGGACCCGGACACCTACGAGCCGGTGAAGCTGGAGACCGACATGCCCATGTTCGGCGGCACCATGACCGCCCTCCGCACCACCCGCGAGGTGGCCCTGGCGAAGCCGACCAAATACCTGGACCTGGGCGAGGTGCAGAGCATCCGGCTGGCCGCCGCGGTGCCCGGCATCCACCAGAAAGACGCCGTGACGTACCGCATCACCCTGGCCGGCGAGTTCCCGCTGGACAAGGCGTTCCCGTCCGACGGCCGGCAGAAGGCGACGGTGACCGACGCCAAAACGCGGACGCTGGACCTGGCCGTG
The DNA here is from genome assembly GCA_022841795.1 of Fimbriiglobus sp. Classification (GTDB taxonomy): domain Bacteria; phylum Planctomycetota; class Planctomycetia; order Gemmatales; family Gemmataceae; genus JALHQU01. The sequence goes on along the minus strand of JALHQU010000174.1, from coordinate 12,849 downwards.
ACCGCCCTCCGCACCCCGCCGAAGGTGGCCGAGCCGGCCCCCGGCAAGGAGTACCTGTCGGACAACTTCTACATCGACTGGGACAACGAACTGGTGCGGAAGCACGCGGCGGCGGCCGTCGCCCGGCTGCCGGCCACCGCCTCCGCCTGGGACAAGGCGCGGGCGGTGGAGGCGTGGGTCCGCGCGAACATCAAGCAGGTGGAGTTCAGCCAGGCGATGGGCACCTGCAAGAACACGGCGAAGGAGCTGAGCGGCGACTGCACCGAACACGCCATGCTGGCCGCGGGCATGTGCCGGGCGCTGGGCATCCCGTCCAGGACCGCGCTCGGGCTGGTGTACGCCGACACCCGCGACGGGCCGATGATGGCGTACCACATGTGGATCGAGGTGTACGCCGACAGCGGGTGGCTGGCCCTGGACGCCATCATGGGCCTGGGGTCGGTCGGCCCCGGCCACGTCAAGATCACCGACGCCCACTGGGACGGGGAGAAGGGGTTCACCCCGCTGCTGCCGGTGCTCGGCGTACTCGGGTCCAGCCCGAAGGTGGAGGTGGTGAAGTGACGGCAGTACGGGGACTGGCTCCGTTTCGTCGCCGGCCATACGCGCACGGGTTGAATGCCGAAACGGTGCCTGTCCCCGTGTTCTCGCGGACTGGGGACAGGCACATTTTCGACAACTGCAACATCCCGAGGTAGGTCGGGGCGAAACTGAGCCAGTCCCCGTTCCGCCCCAGTACAGGTGGTGAGATGACGCAACTGCATACCGTCGCCGCCTTCGACACCGTGTACAAGGCGGAACTGGCGAAGGCCGCGCTCGAAGAGGCCGGCATCCCGGCCGTCGTGACCGACCGCGAAATCGTGTCCCTGGACTGGCTGGGGGCGCCGGCCGTGGGCGGAGTGAAGGTGCAGGTGGCCGAGGAGCACCTCGACCGGGCCGAGGAACTGCTGAACGACAAGTTCGCCGGCGACCTGCAGCCGTTCAGCGAGGGGGTGAGCGAGGAGGAACTCACCCGCCAGGCGCTGGAGACGCCGCCCGAAGACGAGATGCCGCCGGAGCCGGCCGACGAATGACCCCGCACCCGGACGACACTATCGTCGCCCTGTCGTCGGCCGCCGGGCCGGGGGTGCGGGCGATCGTCCGCGTGTCCGGCCCGGACACCCGGCCGGTGGTCGAGCAGGTGTTCACGGCGAACGCGGGGGACACGGCCCGCCCGCGGCACCTCGTGCCCGGTTCCGTCCGCCTGTCCGGCGTCCACTCCCCGCTGCCCGCCGATTTGTACTTCTTCCCCGGCCCGCACACCTACACCGGGCAGGATCTGGCCGAGCTGCACACCATCTCGTCGCCCCCGCTGGTCGAACGGCTGATCGCCGACCTGCTGGCCGCCGGGGCGCGGCCGGCCCAGCCGGGCGAGTTCACCCTGCGGGCGTTCCTGGCCGGGAAGAAGGACCTGCCGCAGGCGGAGGCGGTGCTGGCGGTGATCGAGGCCGGCACCGACGACGACCTACAGGCGGCGCTGCGGCAACTGGCCGGCGGGGTGACGCAACCGCTGGCGAACCTGCGGAGCGACCTGCTCGACCTGTTGGCCGACGTAGAGGCGGCGCTCGACTTCGTGGACGAGGACATCGAGTTCGTGTCGAAGCGGGACACCATCCTGCGGATCACGGCGGGGATGGCCCACCTGACGAACCTGCGGCGGCAGCTCGACGCCCGCACGGTCAGCGGGCGGACGTTCCGCATCGCCATCGTCGGCGACCCGAACGCCGGCAAGAGCAGCCTGTTCAACGCGCTGGTCGGCGCGGAGTCGGCGCTCGTCAGCGAGGTGGCCGGCACCACTCGCGACTACCTCACCCGGCCGCTCGACCTGGGCGGGGTGGCGGCCGAACTGATCGACACCGCCGGCTGGCAGCACGCCGCCGACACCATCGAGGAGCAGGCCCAGCGGCTCGGCCGCGAGCAGTCCGACCGGGCGGACCTGATCCTGTGGTGCGTGCCGGCGACGGAGGCGGTGCGGGAAGTGAGCTTCGGCGGCGCGGACGTGATGCTGGTGCGGACGAAAAGCGACCTGGTGAGCCGCGACTGCGAGGGAGCGGGGTTGGGGGAGAAGGGGATCGCCACATCCACCGTCACCCCCGATGGCCTTGCCCCGCTCCGCACTTTGCTCGTCGAGAAGGCCGCGGCGTTCGCTCGCCCGCCGCTCGCCCCCAGCCAGGCCCGCTGCCGCGGGCACGTGGACACCGCCCTCACGCACCTGCGGGCGGCGCACGCCCACGCGGTGAACGACGACCCGCCGGAGTTGCTCGCACTGGCCCTGCGGGCGGCGCTGGATCAGATCGGCGAGATGGCCGGGGCGGTGTACACGAACGACCTGCTCGACCGCGTGTTCAGCCGCTTCTGCATCGGGAAGTAGGCGGGGTGGCGTCTTGTTCGCCCGACGCGCCAGCGAGGGGTGCGTGGTTCCCCTCGCTGGCGCGTCGGGCGAACAAGACACCACCCCGCCTATCATCCAGAAAGACTCGCCCGTCCGCGGCGGTAGAACCCCCATCCGCCCGCACCCGAAAGGACCGGCACCGATGACGAAGGCCTACGCCGCCCAGTCCGCGAAGAGTCCGCTCGCCCCGCATTCCATCACCCGCCGCGACCCGAAGCCGGCGGACGTGCAGATCGACATCCTGTATTGCGGGGTGTGCCACTCGGACCTGCACCAGGCCCGCGACGAGTGGCACGACGCCGCCCCGACCGCGTACCCGTGCGTGCCGGGGCACGAGATCGTCGGCCGCGTCAGCAAGGTCGGCAGCGGGGTGACGAAGTTCAAGGCCGGCGACCTGGCCGCGGTCGGGTGCATGGTGGACTCGTGCCGCACCTGTTCGAGCTGCCAGAGGGGGCTGGAAAACTACTGCCTCAGCTTCCCGACGTTCACGTACAACGGGGCGGACAAGCACTCCGGCGGGGTCACCTACGGCGGGTATTCGGACCGCATCGTGGTGGACGAGGCGTTCGTGCTGAAGGTGAGTGAGAAGGCGAACCTGGCCGCCACCGCCCCGCTGCTGTGCGCCGGCATCACCACCTACTCGCCGATGCGGCACTGGGGCGTGACGGCGGGGCAGAAGGTGGGGGTGGTCGGCCTGGGCGGGCTGGGGCACATGGGGGTGAAGTTCGCCGACGCCTTCGGCGCGCAAACCGTGCTGTTCACCACCTCGCCGAGCAAGATCGACGACGGCAAGCGGCTGGGGGCGGACGAGGTGGTGGTGTCGAAGAACGCCGCCGAGATGAAGGCGCACGCCGGCAGCTTCGACTTCATCCTCGACTGCGTGTCGGCCGAACACGACATCAACTCGTACCTACAACTGCTCAAGCTGGACGGCACCCTGTGCCTGGTGGGCGCGCCGGAGAAGCCGCTGCCGGTCGCCGCGTTCAACATGCTGCTGCCGCGGAAGCAGTTCGCCGGGTCGGGCATCGGCGGCATCGCCGAGACGCAGGAGATGCTCGACTTCTGCGCCGCCAAGGGCATCGCGTCGGACGTGGAGGTGATCCCCATCCAGAAGATCAACGAGGCCTACGACCGGCTGGTGAAAGGTGACGTGAAGTATCGGTTTGTCATCGACATGGCGTCGCTCAAGTGAGAGACGGCTCCAGAAGCCGATCGCCGGGGCGATCGGCGGGCCGCCACAGAGGGCGGCCCCTACAACCGGGAATCTGTAGGGGCCGCCCTCTGTGGCGGCCCGCGGGTCCGGCGGTGCCGGACCAGCATTTCTCACCCCGACCTCGTCACCCCTTCCCGGACCCCGCGCCGACGCGGAACGTGTGCCCGTCCGGGTGCCGCAGGTGGAACTCGCGGATGCCCCACGGCTCGTTCGTCGGCGGGTGCGTGACGGTCATCCCGCGTTGAAGGGCGAGCGCGTGGGCGGCGTCCACCTCGGCCGGGCTGCCCAGGAACCAGCTCATCCACACCCCGCCCGGTGCCCCCTGGGCCCCGAGGCAGAGGAAGATTTCCACCTGCCCGCTGCCGACCGCCCCGAACGTCGGCGGGGTGCCCCAGTCCCATAACTTCTTCCACCCGAGTTGCTCGAACCAGGCGAAGCTGGCGGCCATGTCGGACACGTTCAGGATCGGGGTCAGGTGGCACACGTTCACAGGCGCCCTCCGGTGACAGGGATAACGGCAGGAGGGTACGCCCGACCCGCCCGCCGAAGCAATGTGAGTAGCCACCCGCCTCAGCCGGCGTCCGCCGCGGCCAGCCGCACGTCCCGCGGGTCGAGGGTGCGGCCGTCAGCCGACCGGAACACTAGGCGGACCGGCTTCCCCGACTTGCGATCCACCGGCGTGATCGGCGTGCCGGCCGCCGCCGCCCACTGACCGAGGGCCACCACCACCGGCAGTAACTCGCGGCCCCTGTCCGTCAGCGTGTACTCCATGTGGGCGCCCCCGTCGGCCGCTGGCACCTGCTCGAGCACCCCGGTCGCCACCAGTTTCCGCAGCCGGTCGGTCAGGATGTTCTTCGCCACCCCGAGGCCGGTCTGGAACTCGCCGAACCGCCGCCGCCCGATGAGGGCGTCGCGGACGATCAGGATCGACCACCAGTCCCCGACCACGTCCACCGCCCGCGCCACCGGGCAGGTGTCCGCTGCGAAGCTCGTGCGTTTCATGGCCCCCCTCCGAGTAATTTCCGATTCAGTTGCAAGACGCAACCATGCCCCCAGTATACCGGGTCAGTTGCAACCTGCTACCGAACGGCCGCAGGAAGTCGCAACCGTGTGTATCCAGCTACGGAGACCCAGTCATGGCGAAGAAACTCGACGGCAAGGTGGCGGTCATCACCGGCGGCAACAGCGGCATGGGCCTGGCGACGGCCAAACTGTTCGTGCTAGAAGGGGCACACGTCTACATCACCGGCCGGCGGCAGGCCGAGTTGGACGCGGCGGTGAAGGAGATCGGCGGGAACGTCACCGCCGTCCGCGGTGACGTGGCGAACCTGGCCGACCTGGACCGGCTGTACGCGGCGGTGAGGGAGAAGCACGGGCGGGTGGACGTGGTGTTCGCCAACGCCGGGGTCGGCGAGTTCGTGCCGATCGGGCAGGTGACCGAGGCGCACTTCGACAAGCTGTTCGACATCAACGTGAAGGGGCTGCTGTTCACCGTGCAGAAGGCGCTGCCGCTCATGCCGGACGGCGGGTCGGTCATTCTGAACGGGTCGATCGCCGGGTACACCGGGTCGCCGGCGTTCGGCGTGTACAGCGCCACCAAGGCGGCGGTGCGGTCGTTCGCCCGCAGTTGGACGGCCGACCTGAAGGACCGCAAGATCCGGGTGAACACCCTCAGCCCCGGGCCGATCGACACGCCCATCTTCGGCACCGTGGCGGAGTCGAAGGAGCAGGTGGAGCAGATCAAGGCGGGGTTCGCCGCCCAGGTACCGCTAGGCCGCATGGGGCGGCCGGAGGAGGTCGCCACGGTGGCCCTGTTCCTGGCGTCGGACGACAGCAGCTACGTGACGGGCATCGACCTGACGGTGGACGGCGGGATGGCCCAGGTGTAGCGGGCATCCGGGCATTCTCCCCGGCAGGGTATGATTGTGGTGGACGGGCGGGCGGATGACGGGTGCTGACCGAACCGCCTCGGAACGACGGTCGTACCCACCCCATGAAGATCCTGTTCTTGCACGGCTGGCGGTCGGTGCCCGGCGGGGTGAAGCCGACGCACCTGAAAGACCACGGCCACGAGGTCATCAACCCGCAACTGCCGGACGACGACTTTGCCGCGGCCGTCCGCATCGCCCAGGCCGAGTTCGACACCCACCGGCCGCAGGTGGTCGTCGGGTCGAGCCGGGGTGGGGCCGTGGCCGTGAACCTCAACCGCGGCGAGGCCCGGCTCGTGCTGCTCTGTCCGGCGTGGCGGAAGTACGGCACGGCGACGGCGGTGCCCGCCGACACGGTGATCCTGCACAGCCGGGCCGACGACGTGGTGCCGTTCGCCGACTCCGAGGAGCTGGCGCGGGCGAGCGGGGCGACGCTGATCGAGGTCGGCACCGACCACCGGCTGGCCGACCCGGAGCCGCTGACCGCGATGCGGCGGGCGTGCGAGCGGACCCGGTGAGGCGATCCGCCCGAATCGGTTGGAGTTCCGCCCGCCGCCCGTCATCTCCGGAAGGTACACTGGTGAATGTCCGGGCGGGGCTACTCGGACACTCCGGCCCCGATGGGATGGGTCATGACTTCGCTCCGCGTTCTGCTCGCGCTCGCCGTCGTCCTGCCGACCGCCGCCGCGGGTGACAAGCCGCCGGCCGAGCCGAAGACGTCCCCGCCGGTGCTCACCGGGCTGTGGTTCGTTCACCGTTACGGCTCCCCCGATGCGCTCACCCCGGCGAAGGACCGCAAACTGAAGCTGGTGCTGACCGCGGCGTTCGCCAGGTCGGGCGACCTGTCGGCGGACGCGGTGGCCGACTGGTTCGACCGGGCCGCGTTCGAGAAGCTGGCCGGCGGGAAGGCGATTTCCCCGGCGGTCATGGAGCGGCTGGTGCGGGACGCGGTGCCGGCGTCGCGGAAGGACATGAACGAAACGCTCCGCCTGCACGCCGACCTGCTGACCACGCAGTTCGACCTGGTCGAGGACGGCCACCGCAAGGCGGTGGGCGAGCTGGCCGACTGGATCGTGCGGAACTACAAGCCCGGCCGGCCGCTGCACGTCATGGCCGTGTGTACGGGCAACACCCGGCGGAGCGTGCTGAGTTCGACCATGGGGAACGTGGCCGCCGCGTACTACGGGCTGCCGGAGGTGCGGTTCTCCAGCGGTGGCACTGACCCGGAAGCGGTCAACCCGCGGACGGTCGCCGCGCTCAAGGCGGTCGGCGTCGAGGTCGAGCCGACGGGGGTGGAGGCGGCTCGCGGGAAGGCCGACGTCGCGAACCCGGTGTACAAGGTGAAGTGGGGGAAGGGGCTGGAAACGGAGGAGTTCTCGAAGAAGTACACCGACGCGAAGAACCCGCAGGACGGGTTCGCCGCCGTCATGGTGTGTACGGAGGCGGACACGAACTGCCCGACGGTGAAGGGGGCGGCCGTCCGCATCCCCGTGCCGTTCCTCGACCCGAAGGCGTTCGACGGGGCGGCGTTCGAGGCGGCCAAGTACGCCGAGCGGCGGGACGACATCGGCCGGTTCATGCTGAGCGTGATGCTCCAGGCCAGCCGCCGGCTGGAGGCGAAGTAGGCGGGGGAGATAAGCCGTTGAGGTGTTCTTCCCCCTCTCCCCGTTGGGGAGAGGGCAAGCTCGGCGTCCGCCGAGCGCGGGTGAGGGGCGGCCAGGTTGGTGTCCGGGCTTTAGCCCGTCTTCGTGCGGAGTGAAGAACGGCCTGAAGGCCGGACACCAGCGAAGACCCCTCACCCGCCAACTCCTTCGGAGTTGACGACCTCTCCCCAACGGGGAGAGGTGGAAACCCGGTCAGCCCAGGTCCACGCACGCCACGCTCGAACTGCCCCGCACATACACCCGCTTGCCGACGAACGCCGGGTGCGCGTACAGCCCCTTCTCGTCGGCCGCCGCCTTCACCCGCCCGATCTCGCGGTACTCGTCGGCCGTCGCGTCGAGCAGGATGAAGTCCGCCTCCAGCGTCATCACCAGCACCCGTTGCTCGGTCGCCACGACCGCGGCGTATTTGGTGAACGCCTGGTCGTCCGCGTCCCACACCGGCTTCAGCCCGTTCTTCACGCTCAGGCAGAACAGCCGCCGCCACACGCCGAACACCCGGTCGCCGACGACCACCGGGGTGTGCGTGTCCGGGGCCAGTTTCTTGTTCACCGCAGTCGGCTTCGGGTCGATCGCCCCGCCGTCCTTGAACCGGAACAGCCGGGTGCCGTTGTTCTCGGTGGACACCAGCAGGGTGCCGCCCAGGTCGATCGGGGTGGGCACGTTGAAGTCGTTGGCGGCCTCCGGGCGGACGGTCCACAGCCGCTTGCCGGTGCCCACGTCCCACCCGCCGAGCGTCTCCGCGTCGTGACCGACGATCTGGTGGACCCCGCCGAACGTGCCGGCGATCAGCGACCCGTACCCGGCCGGCTTGCCCGGCGTCTTCCACACCACCTTGCCGGTCTTCGGGTCGAGGGCGGCCAGGCTGGCGTCCTTCGCGCCGGGGTTCACGATCAGCTTGCCGTCGGTCAGCAGCGGGGACGAACACGCCCCCCACTTCGGCGGTTCGCCCTCCGCCCCGAACTCGTCCCGCAGGTTCAGTTCCCACACCACCTCGCCGTCCTTCAGCTTGACGCAGGCGAGGTGGCCGAACGCGCCGAACAGGTAGACGTGGTCGCCGTCGATGAGCGGGGTGGCCCGCGGGGAGTTGCCGTAGTCGAGGTTGCCCTTGCACGGGTAGGCGTAGGCCCACCGCTCCTTGCCGTCGGCGGCGGCCACGCACTTCCACTCGTCGAGGGTGTCGTTCAGCCCGCGGTCGGAGTACAGGACGGCGTCGGAAGTGGCGGCCACCCCGCCCAGGCCGCGGGTGACGGTGTCGATCGTCCACACCGGGGTGATCTTGGCGGGCAGTTTGTCGGGCAGCCACTCGACCCGTCCGTCGCGCCGCGGCCCCCGCCACCCGGTCCAGGCGACGGGTGCGGGGGCCGCGGGTTTGTCACCGGGTGTCACTTTTTTTTCGCGGGCAGGGCGACGAACCCGTCCTTCGTCTCCAGGGCGGTACACAGGTCCTTGTCGGCGCCGATGCCGAGCAGCGCCTTCTGGATGTCGGTGCGGGTGGCCTCGGGCAGCTTCTCGTTCACGAACGCGACGATGAACGGCACCGGGTCCGTCTCGCCGACCACCCGCAGGTCGCCCTTCTGCACCGTCCCGCACCCCTCCAGCAGCGGCTTGGCGTAGCTGGAGATGACGGCCGCCACCTTCTCCCCGTTCTTCCCGGCGTCCACTACCTTGGTCGCCCCGACGGTGCAGGTGAGGCAGGTGTCCGGCTTGTCCGCCACCGGCACCCCCAGGTCCTTGAACAGGGCGATGGGGGCGGCGTGCTTCTCGGCCGCCTTCGCCTCGCCGAAGTACACCTTGTACCCCTTCAGGTCGGCGGCGGACAGCGCGGCATCTTTGCCGGCCACCACCACCAGCCCGGTCATGGTCGTCTTCCCGTCCTTGCCGGACAGGGCGGCGACCGGCACGGCGGCGATCTTGCTCTCCTTGGCGTCGTGCGCCACCACCGACTCCTTGCCGATGATGATGTCCGCCTTGCCGTCCGTCTTCTTGGTCAGGGCGCCCGCGAGCGACTCGGCGAAGTGGACTTTCACCGGCCGGCCGAGCTTGGCCGACAGGTGCTTGGCCAGCTTCTCGTAGTCCCGCTGGGCGTACCCTTGCACGCACGCGCACGCCAGCTCGGACGACAGCGGGTCGTTCACCACCAGGACGAGCGCGTCCGGCTTCGCCGGCTCGGCGGCGGTGGCAGCCGTGGTGACCAGGCCGAGCGGCAGGACGGCGGCGGTCTTCAGGAAGGTGCGGCGCGGCAGGTCGGTCATGGGGGGATCTTGGTAAGGAGTTTGGACGAGCCGGGAGCGTGCCTGGCGAGCCGGGTTCTTGGCGAGCCGGGAGCGTGAGCGACCGGAGGTTTCAGTACTCCGGTCGCTCACGCTCCCGGCTCGCCGGAATAGCGAGCTGTCACTTCTTCTCGTCCTTCTTGGCGAGGATCAGCACCCGGCTGCCCGGCTGGTCGCAGAAGTACACGCGGCTGGCGTCGGCGTTCGACCCGACGGCCACGTTCTTGCACCCGCCGCTGATCTTCACCGACCCGACGATGCCCTTGAACTCGCCGGTCGGCCCGAACTTCTTGATGATCCCCTCCGACTCGGCCGTCAGCACGTCCCCGCCGCACGCCTTCACGTTCATCGGGTTGCAGCACCCGCCGAAGCAGCCGGGGTCGGTCTCCTTGCCCCGCTTGCCGCCGGCGGCCAGCTCCTTGCCGTCCCGGTCGTACCGGGCGAAGCGGTGCTTGGTGTTCTCGGCCACCAGGATGTCGTCGCCGCAGCACTGCACGTCCATCTGCCCGCAGCAGCCGGAGATGCCGGACTTGATCTTCTTGGCGTTCTTCAGGTCCACGTCCATCCGCCACAGGCCGAACCCGTACCCCTCGCTCTCCCCGCACACCAGGTACAGGTCCTTGTCATTCGCGCTAACGCTGTTCACCACCTTCACCCGCCCGAGGATGCCGTCGATCACGCTCTGCACGGTCATCGAGTCGTAGTACTTCTCCGACTCCTTGTAGCTGTCCAGGATCTGCTGGTTCTGTTTCAGTTGGGTGGCGTCCGCCTTGCTCAGCTCCTCGCCCTTGTCCTTGGCCGCCTTCGCCTTCTCCTCCAGCTTGGCCACCCGGTCCTTGTACTGCTTGACCATGTTGGCGAACTGGTCCTTCTGCTGCTTCACCTGCTTCTCCGCCTTCTCCTTCAGCTTGTCCGAGTCCTTGATCATGTCGGCGATGAACGGCAGGTCGGCCACCTCGCCGATCATCTTGCCGTCCTTGTCGAACCGGGCGATCTTGCCGTCCCCGGCCACGTACACGGTGCCGTCCGGCCCGGCGTTCACCGCGTTCGCGTGGAACTTGACCGTCCACACGCCCGCCGCCTTGCCGTCCGAGTCGAGGACGTGGATCTCGCTGGTCACGTTCTTCTGGCTCTGGCTGAACCCGCGGGGCTGGGCCACCAGCGCCAGGATGCGGCCGGCGGCGTCCACCCCGATGGTTTGCAGGCTGTTCCCGCCCTTGCCGACCAGCTTCACCTCTTTCAGCAGCTTGTGCGACGCCGCCTTCTCCGCCTCCTCCTGGCTCTTCTTCAGCTGCGCCTCGTACTCCCGCATGAACTTCTCGGCCTCGGCCTGCTGCTTCTTGGCCTCCTCTTCCGCCTTCTTCTTGGCGTCCTCGGCGTCCGCCTTCTTCTTCTCGGCCGGAGTCACCTTGGTTGCCGGCACCGACTTGGGGTCCTTCTTGTCGTCGGCCTTCTTCGCGTCGTCGGCGGGGGCCACGCCGCACACGGTGAGCGCGGCCAGGAACAGGGAGCGGCGGAGTAACGACATGAGGGAACTCGCGGAAGGAATGGGGGCAGGCGGCACCCCGTGTAGACGAATACAGTAACCGAGATTAACGCTTCGTGCCAGAGCGCTAGGTAACAAGTGGACGGGTTCGTGCGAACACCGGCGGGCGGTCTTCGCTGGTGTCCCGCCTTCAGGCGGTCTTGGGTGAACCGGCGGCGTCAGCCGCCAGGGTGGTGTCTTTGAGTGGTAGGCACACTCCGTGTGCCGTTGCTGGCTCACGGCACACGGAGTGTGCCTACCACTCAAAGACCCGACGGGCTGACGCCCGCGGTTCACCCAGAACAGACCGGCTGAAGCCGGGACACCAACACAGACACCTTCCCCGTTATTTCTCCCCCCAGCCGGCCGGCAGCCCCTTCTTCGTCGCCACCAGGATTTCGCGGACGGCCGTGCGGTCGGCGGCGGACAGGTGGGCGAACGCCGCGGACTGGTCCCGGCCGGTCAGGATCTCGTCCATCCGCTTCCACACCACCGCCCGCACCTCGGCCGGCAGGTCGTCGAACGCCCGCGAGTACACGAGGTAGCTGCACGGGTACTTGAACAGGCGGGTGGTCAGGTCGAACTGGCGGAGCGACCGCCCGCGGCCGTCGTCCGGGCCGCGTTTGGCGAACTGCTCGGCGAACCCGGACGTGCCCTTTACCGCGTCCTCCAGTTTCGCCTCGCCCGAGAACAGCAGCCCGCGGACCACCTCCTCCGCCGCCAGTTCGATCCGCCGGGTGGTGCTCGCCCAGCGGTGGTCGGGCTTCTCCTTCAACTCCTTGTTCAGCAGTTCCTGGTGCCGCAGCGCCTCGGTGGCGATGAGCGTGGCCCGCGACAGCCGGTTGTGCAGGTCCGTCTGGTGTTCCAGCACCAAGAGTGCCACGATGTCGCTGTGCGGGGTCAAGTACTCCGCCACCGGGAAGCGGTCCTTCAGGTCGGTCAGGTTCTGGTTCGGGGTGCGGTCCTCGGCGTCCGGGTTCTTGCCGGCCAGCGCCCAGTTGCCGCGGTGCTTCACCTTGCCGTGCGTGCCGGTCACGTACCACCCGCCCCAGCGATCACCCAACGGGGTGCTCGGGTCCACGTTCGCCGACCCGGCGGAGAACACCGGCATGCCGGAGCGGTCCGGGAACACCGACCGCAGGATGTGCCCCGGCTGGTTCTGCGTGCGGGACGAGTTGTGGCACCGCAGGCACGAGTCGGTGTGCCGGGCGAACGCCTGCGGGCCGTCCGCCTTCTGGTCGAACGTGTAGAACGCGGTGCCCAACTCCGGGTCCGGCACGGACAGCTCGACCACCTCCCCGCCGGGCACGTACCCGACGTACACGTCGTCGGTGAAGTACACCGCCCGCGGCGTCTTCGGGGTGATCTTCTCGGACTGGAAGCTGGTCTTGGAGAACACCAGCACCTGCGACGTGTCCGACACCCCGAGTTCGGCCAGCAGGGACTTCAGGTGCCCCTGCCGTTCGGTGTGCTGGAACGCCACCGTGCCGGCGTCGATCCGCGCCTGGAGCCGCAGCACCGCGTTCGTCGGCTCGTCGGCCGCCGCCCACCCGCACGCCAGGACACACGCCACCGCGGCACCGAAGCGGGTCATGTCGTTCCCCGTGTTGGGTCTTTTGCTCACACCCCGTCAACCACAGCCGAACATGATACCATTCCACGGATCGCGAGCGGTATCCGATTTGTCACCCGTGTCCGCCTCCGGGTGGGCGTCACGAATGTCGGTGGCTTTTTGGTCGCCTGGACGGGAGGATGAGGGTGAGTCCGAAATCCCTCCGGCAGGAGCCGTCCGATGGCCCGACGCACGCCACCACCCGCACT
>JALHQU010000173.1 GCA_022841795.1 Fimbriiglobus sp. | reverse complement strand
GCGACCGCAGTAAAGGCACGCCGAACCAGGCGCTGCAGCAGACCGGGGCCGCATGTAGGCTTTTCGGGATTCATGGTCGCTCCGGCGGCCCCGGCTGCTGAGCTGGATCGTTCGGCGGCGGAGGAGCGGTTCCACGGTACCGAAGCCGTCGGCAAGGACAACTCCGGCTACTGAGATTGACCCAACGGTTGTCGCTGAGATACTCCACCTCGCGGCGAAAACTGAACCATCCCCGTTCCTCCGGAGGCATCATGCAACGACTCCTTCTCACCGCCATCGCGTGCGCCACCTTCATCGCCAGTGTCTGCGGGCAGGATCCCAAAGAGCCCGGCAAGGCCAACGAACCGGGGCCGGAGCTTGCGAACCTCTCGGCCTTCGTCGGCACCTGGGAACTCACCGTCGAGGGTGTCAAGGAGAAAGGCTCTGCGGAGATCAAGGCGATTCTCGGCGGCCGGTTCATCACCGAGGATGTCAAGCTCTCCTTCGGCGGGGTCAAGATGGACTGGCACGGCGTGCTTGGTTACGACCGCGTCAAGAAACAGTACACGGGCGTCTGGTTCGACAACATGGCCAACACCACCAAGAGCGACACCGGCGAGGCCGACAAGACCGGCCGCATCCTCTCCTTCCGCGGCGAACACGCCGGCAACGCGAAATTCCTCTGGCGGATCTCCAACGACGGCAAGAAAGCCATGACCATCGAGATGTTCGAAGTGGCGAAGGACGGGAAAGAAACGCCGGTCATGAAGGTTCGCGGCGAGAAGCAGAAGTAACTCCGCCGATCACCGCCGCTGGGTGCAGCAAGACGCCGAACCAGGCGCTGCAGCAGACGGCGGGGGCAGGTAGGTTTTCCAGGGTCATAGCTCACTCAGCCCCCGCCGCTGCTGAGCTTGATCGTTCACCCCCGCAGTTCGATCATCCTGCACTCCGCGAGCGGGGCGTCGTCGTCCCCGAACGTGAGCACCTTCGCGCCGATGCCGCACACCAGCCCGCCGTCCGCCGACGTCCAGTCGGCCGCCTGCCCGAGCGCGTGGTCGTCGTCCTCGCTCGCCGAGCCGGGGTACACCAGCGGCACCTCCACCGCCAGCGTGCGGCCGTCTGTCAGCCGCAACTCGCCAGGGCGGAAGGCGGTGTCGAGCGCGCCGCCGGCCGGGTGCAGCCGCAGCGTCCGCACCTGCTCGAACGGCACCCACACATATCGGCCGGCGAGGAACAGCTCGAACTGGGCGGCGAAGCGGTCGTCGGTGTCCCGCAGGCCGGTGAACTCGCGGCCGTCCACGAACCCGCGGACCTCCGGGGTGCTGGCGTCGGCGCGGTCGAGCCAGCGGGCGGCGCGGTCCGGGTCGGCGTCGCGGTGGGCGCGGGCGGCGTTCCACCGGCGCTTGGTGTGGGGGGGCGGGGGCAGCAGGAAGTGCGGGCGCATCAGCCGCGGCGTCCGCCGCCGCTCGGCCCGCAGCAGGCGGGCGAACCGCCGCCGGGCGAGTGGCCAGTCCGGGTCGTCCGACGCGATGCGGGCGAGGTGGTCGGCGGCGGCATCCAGATCGCCGGTGAGGACGAGCAGCTCGAACAGGAACAGGCGGGCGGCGGGGTCGGCCGGGGAAGCGGCGACGGCGTCGGACTGGAGGGCGCGGGCGTCGGCCAGCCGGCCGTCGCCCAGCGCCTCGCGGGCGGTCATTTGGTCGGCCCGAACAGGATCGCCCCGAGCACCATCACCACCATCACCCCGATGAGCACCAGCGCCACCGTGTACTCCCACGGGCGGATCTTCGTCCGCTCCACCTCGGCCGCGGTCAGCCCGGTGTGCGACTTGGTCAGGTCAGAATGCACGGTGGCGGTGTGGTGGGCGGCCGGCTCGCTCACCGTCTCGGGGATGACCGGGGCGAGGGCGGTGGGCAGGCCGTCGGCGAACTCGCTGCCGGACGACAGCTTGGCCCGCTCGACCAGCCGGCCGAGCGGCGGGGCGACCGGGAACAGGGTCTTCAGCTGGGCGGCGACGGCGGCGGCGGCCGGGCGGTCGTCCGGCTTCTTGGCGGTCATCCGGCGGATGAGTTCGACGAGCGGGTGCGGGGCGTCCGGCCGCATCGTGCTGACGTCCGGCACCAGCAGGGTCAGGTGCGCCCGCCGCTTGGCGTGGGCGGTGTCGAACTCCGACCCGCCGAACGGCGGGCGGCCGATGAGCGCCTGGTACAGCACGCACCCCAGCCCGTACACGTCCACCTTTTCGGACACCGCCCGCGGGTCGGTCCACTGCTCCGGGGCCATGTAGTCGTGCGTGCCCAGGATGGTCTGGGTGGTGATCCGCTCGTCCGGTCGGCCGACGGTGGACACGATGACCGCCAGCCCGAGGTCGAGCACCTTCACCACCCCGCAGGCGGTGACCATCAGGTTGGACGGCTTCACGTCCCGGTGCGTCACCCCGCGGTGGTGGGCGTGGGCCAGCCCGTCGGCCGCCTGCCGCACCACCTCGCACGCCGCCGGCACCGGCATCGGGCCGACCGCCCGCACCATGCGGGCGAAGTCCACCCCGTCCACCAGCTCCATCGTCAGGTACGGCACCCCGTCCTCGTCCCCGGCGTCGGTCGCCCGCACCACGTTCGGGTGGTCCAGCTTGCCCACCGCCCGGATCTCCCGCTCGAACCGGGCGAGCTGCTCCGGGTCGATGGCCAGGGTGCGGGGCAGCACCTTGAGCGCCACCGCCTTGCCCAGCCGGTCGTGGATGGCCTCGTACACCGCGCCCATGCCGCCGCGGCCGATCAGCCGGCGGATCAGGTACGGGCCGACCTTGTCCACCGCCGTGGCCGTCTCTTGCACCTCCTCGGCCACCCGCACGGCGTGCTCGCCGGGGTCGGGGAAGGTGCGGCGGGCGGGCAGCGGCTTGCCGGCCACCAGCGACCGCTCGCGGCAGAACGGGCAGTCGCGGAGGTGTCGGGCCACCCGCAGGTGGTCGTCCGTCGGCAGCCCGCCGTCATAGAACGCGGACAGACGGTCGGGGTCCGGACAATCGGGAGAGGAAGGCACGCGATCACCTCGCGCGGGGGCGCGCACACTTGGGCGTATGGGCCGGGACGATTATACCAACCGTGCGGAGCGGTGTGCGGCCGGTTCACAATTTCCGCACCCCGGTTCAACCGTCGCCCGCACGCCCTCCATCCCGGAACTGTCATGCTGATTTTCGACGCCCACCTGGACTTGGCCCTGAACGCGGTGGACTGGAACCGCGACCTGCGGATGGACCTGCACGACATCCGCGTTCAGGAGCGGCTGCACGGCATGACCGACCTCGGGCGGCAGACCGGCACGGTGAGCTTGCCGGAACTGCGGAAGGCGGAGGTGGGCGTCGGGGTGGCGACGCTGCTGGCCCGGCAGGAGCAGGCGATCAACCACCCGTTCGGGTGGACCACCCCGGAGGCGTGCTACGCGATCGCCCACGCCCACCTGGCGTACTACCGGGCGATGGAGAAAGCCGGGTGGGTGAAGCTGCTGCGGACGCGGGGCGAGTTGAGCGCGCACGTCGCGGCGTACCGGAAGGCGCCGGGCACCACACCGTTCGGGTTCGTGCTGAGCATGGAGTGCGCCGACGCCGTCCTCGACCCGGACAACATCCGCGAGTGGTACGACCACGGGCTGCGGGCGATCGGCATCACCCACTACGGGGCGAACAGGTACGGCGGCGGCACCCGCAGCGAGGTCGGGCTGGCAGCAGACGCCCTGCCGCTGCTGGCGAACATCGAGAAGCTGGGCATCGCCCTGGACATGACGCACCTGTCGGACGTGGCGTTCCGGCAGGTGGCCGACCGCTTCGGCGGGCGGGTGCTGGCCAGCCACCAGAACGCCCGCAAGTTCTGCGACTGGCAGCGGCAGTTCTCCGACGAGCAGTTGAAGTTCGTGATCGAGCGGGACGGGGTGATCGGGGTGGCGTTCGACGCCATCATGCTGCAACCGGGGTGGGTGCGGGGCGAGACCAAGCCGGCGGTGACGATCGAGCGGGCGGTCGAGAACATCGACCACGTGTGCCAACTCGCCGGCAACTGCCGGCACAGCGGCATCGGGAGTGATCTCGACGGCGGGTACGGGTACGAGCAGACGCCGGCCGACCTGAACACCATCGCAGACTTGCAGAAGATCCCGGAGTTGCTGGCGAAGCGGGGGTACTCGACCGCGGACGTCGAAGCGGTCATGCACGGCAACTGGCTGCGGTTCTTCGGCGAGGTGCTGCCGGCATGACGACCGCCATCAAAATCTGCGGCGTCACCACCCCGGCGGACGCGGCCGTCGTGGCCGAACTCGGCGTCGAGGCCGTCGGGCTGAACTTCTACCCGAAATCGCCGCGGTGCGTGACGCTCGATCAGGCCCGAATGTTGATGCCACACCTCGGGCCGTTCGTCGCCCCGGTCGGGGTGTTCGTGACAACGGACTGGCAGTGGGTGACGGCGACCGCGGCCGAGGTCGGGTTGCGAGCAGTGCAGACGTACTCCGACCAACCACCCGGTCTCGATTTCGCACCGCCCGCCCACATCCCGGCGTTCCGGGTGAAAGACGCCGCCGACCTCGATCACATCAAGCAGTTCGTTGCCGCGTGCCGGCCGTCAGCGGTACTGGTCGATTCGTTCGTCGCCGGCGAGATGGGCGGCACCGGGCACCGCGCGCCGTGGGAACTGCTCGTCGGGTTCGACCCCGGCGTGCCGCTCATCCTGGCCGGCGGGCTGACCCCGGACAACGTGGCCGACGCGATCCGCCTGGTGCGGCCGTGGGTCGTGGACGTGGCGAGCGGGGTGGAGTCGGCCCCCGGCGTGAAGGACCACGGCAAGCTGCGGGCGTTCGTGCAGGCGGTAAAAGCGACCCAGGGCTGACGCCCTGGGCTACGTCCGCCGGCCGCTCCGCGGCGAGAAGAACTGTATTATCTTGCGTCCCGGAGGGACCGCCGGCCGTAGCCCAGGGCGTCAGCCCTGGGTTCCATTACAATACCCCTCCCCCCACCCCCAGCGGCGGAGCCGTCGTATGTCCTGCCGGTACTGGCTCGGCGTCGATCTCGGCGGGACGAAGATCCTGGCCGCCCTGTTCGACGACGCGCTGAACGTGATCGCCCGGAACAAGCAGCCGACCGGGGCCGAGGGCGGGCCGGCCGGGGTCATCGGTCGGGTAGCACAGGCGGTCGATGCGGTGGTGCGGGAGGCGAAGATCGACCCGGCGACCATCGGCGGAATGGGGTTCGCTATCCCAGGGCAGATCGTGCCCGGCCAGCCGGTGGTGCGGTTCGCCCCGAACCTGGATTGGCGGGACGTGGACGTGGCCGCACTCTCCCCGCCGGCGTGGACATGGCCGGTGGTGCTGGAGAACGACGTGCGGATGGGCACCTACGGGGAGTTCACCCGCGGGGCGGCGGTCGGGGCGCGGCATGTGTTCGGCATCTTCGTCGGCACCGGCGTGGGCGGCGGGTTCATCCTGAACGGCGAGCTGTTCAACGGGTTCAACGGGCACGCCGGGGAGATCGGGCACATCGTCGTCAACTGGCGGAAGGGCACCACCCTCGAATCGGTGGCCGGCCGCAAGTACCAGATGAAGCGGGCGAAGGAAATCCTGGATGACGCCCCGAAGCTGGTGCGGAAGGAGTGGAAGGGGGTGGACCTGGAGCGGGTGAAAAGCTCGCAGCTGGCCGAGTTCTACGAGAAGGACGACCCGGTGGCGGTGGGGGTGGTGGACGACGCGGCGCGGGCGGTGGCCGCCGGCGTCGCCAGCGTGGTCAACCTGCTCAGCCCGGAGGTGGTGGTGATCGGCGGCGGGGTGACGCAGGCGCTGGGCGACAGCTTCATCGAACGCATCTGGGACATCGCCCAGCGGTACATCCTGCCCGGCGCGGCCGACGGCATGAGGTGCGTGCCGGCGGCGCTCGGCGACGACTCGGGCGTGACCGGGGCGGCGGCGTTCGCCAAGGCGAAGGCGAGGTAGCCAGGTGAACCGCGGGCGTCAGCCCGTCGGGTGTGATCCCACCCAGGCGGCTCACGCCGCCGGTTCACCCACAACGGAGATTTCCATGAGCCCGGACTGGCGGTCGCGGTACAACCTGGCGGTGGAGGCGGCGCGGAAGGGCGGGGAGTTCGCCCGCCAGATCTACGACGCCACCTTCCACGACCGGAACATGGACGTGATCGCCAAGGCGGACAACAGTCCGGTGACGGCCGCCGACCGCGGGGCCGAACAGCTCATCCGCGGGCTGGTGGCGAAGCACTTCCCGGCCGACGGGTTCCTCGGCGAGGAGTTCGGCGACCAGCCGGGCACGTCCGGGTTCCGCTGGATCATTGATCCGATCGACGGCACCAAGTCGTTCGTCCGCCACGTACCCATCTGGGCCACCCTGGTCGGGCTGGAGTTCAACGGCGAGCAGATCGGCGGGGCGGTGTACATCCCGGTGTTCCGCCAGATGTACCGGGCGCTCCGCGGCGACGGGGCGTACCTGGACGACTGCCGCATCCGCGTGTCCGACGTGACCGAACTGTCCGACGCCATCCTGTGCTATTCGAGCATCAACTGGTTCACCCGCAACGGCCGGCGGGACACGTTCCTCGACCTGTACGAGAAGACCGGGCGGCAGCGGGGGTACGGCGACTTCTACGGGTTCGTGCTGGTGGCCCAGGGGTCGGTGGACCTGATGGTGGAACACGGGGTGAACCCGTGGGACGTGGCGGCGACGAAGGCCATCGTCGAGGAGGCCGGCGGGATGTTCACCGACTGGGACGGCACGGACACCATCCACCGCCCGGACGTGCTGGCGACGAACGGCAACCTGCACGCGGAAACGCTCGGAATTTTGCGCACCTGAGCCGGCGGGCGGGCACTTATTCGCGTGCCCGTTGTCGTCGGCCGTTGGCGAACGGACAATAGCACAAGACCTCACCCCCCGGCCCCCTCTCCGAGCCGGAGAGGGGGTGTTCAAGCGAGTTGGGTATCCGTCAAACGGCCCAGCTTTCCGGTTGGCAGAACTGGCATCCGACCACGTTCGGCCGTTGAACACCCCCTCTCCGGCTCGGAGAGGGGGCCGGGGGGTGAGGTCCACCACCCACCCCAGGAGTTCCTCCCGATGCGGTTCCCCCGTTTGCTCACCCTGTCCGCCGTGCTGCTGGCCGGCACCGCCGCCACCGCGGACGAGAAGTTCGTCGCCATCAAGGGCCAGATCACCGGCGGCAGCGTGCCCAAGGCGGAGGTGCTGAATGTCACCACCGACAAGGCGGTGTGCTGCAAGGACGGCGACCTGACCTCGTCCAAGTTCGAGGTGGACGCGAAGTCGAAAGGGGTCAAGAACGTGGTGGTGTTCCTGCGGCCGGACTCGGACGACCGGGACGCCAAGTTCCCGGCGGACAAGATCCACCCGGACCTGGCCAAGCCGAAGGCGAAGCAGCACGTCATCGACCAGCCGAAGTGCCAGTTCGAGCCGCGGGTGATCGCCGCCCGCGAGGGCGACACCCTGCTGGTGAAGAACTCCGCCACCATCGCGCACAACACCAACTTCAGCGGGTGCGGGCTGGAGTTCAACAACACCATCCCGGCCGGCAAGGAACTGGCCGTGTCCGGGGCGTTCGCCGCCGACCGCCGCCCGGCCATCTTCAAGTGCGACATCCACCCGTGGATGGAGGGCCGGGTGCGGGTGTTCGACCACCCGTACTTCGCGGTGACGGACAAGGACGGCAACTTCGAGATCAAGGACGCGCCGGCCGGCAAGTGGCGGATCGTGTACTGGCACGAGGGCGGGTTCCACAAGGGCCGCGACGGCGCCCTCGGGTTCCCGATCGAGGTGAAGGGCGACAAGAAGACGATGGAGGTGGAGAAGTTCGATCTGGATCTGCCGAAGTGAAGACGGGGTGACCACGAATCTCACGAATCACACGAATGAAGACAGATGAGGGCCAGGAGTGATGGCCGGCGACGGGTGATGTTCCGCTCCGACTTTCTTGCCCTGTCTTCATTCGTTCGATTCGTTCGATTCGTGGTTCCCACTCTTCCCGCGAACCCCGGCCCGGTGCCGGGGTTCTTTCATTCCCGGCGTGGTAGAATGACCCGCACCGGAGGGGGTGCCATGCCGCTGCACGACTGGACCGACCGCGACAACTTCGACGCACTCCACCACCTCTGGATCGCGGAGTTGGTCGGGCTGCTCCGCCGCACGCTCCCGCTCCCGTACCAAGTGCTGCTCGGCTCCAGCCCGCGAATGGCCGTCGGCGGCAGCCGGCACCGGCCGGACGTGGGGGTGTCGAACGGCCAACACTCGAATGGGAGTTCCCCGACCGCCGCGTACCGCGAACCGGACGCGGAGGTGATGGTCGCTCCGCTCGAAGAAGACCTGACGGTGCAGGTGGAACGCGACGGGCGGCTGGTGGCCGCCATCGAACTCATCTCTCCCCGCAACAAGGACCGCCCGGACGCGCGGGACTACTACGCGACACGCTATCTCGGCTACCTGCACCACGGCGTTCACCTGCTGCTGGTGGACGTTCACCGCCGGCCCGCCGGCTTCTCCTTCCCGCAGCGGTTTGCCGCCGACCTGGAGACGCAGCTGCCCGCTCCGCCCGCGCCGTGTGCGGTCGTCTACCGGGTCGGGGAGGCGAGGCCGCCGGACGGCCGGCTGCTGGCGGTGTGGGCGGAACCGCTCGCCGTCGGCCACCCGCTGCCGGCGGTGTCGTTGCCGCTCACCGTGCATCTGAGTGTGCCCGTCGATCTGGAAGGGACGTACTCCCGTGCCGCCGAGAACTGCTACCTGGAATGAAGCCGACCACGTCCCGCCCGAACCCCGGCCCGGTGCCGGGGTTCTTTCTTTTCGGCGGCGGTCCTAAGTTACCGTCGCCAACACCCGTCGCCGTCGGGCCGCCCGTGGTAGGGGCGGGAACCCGCGGCGGCTCACGCCGAGGTCTGTCATGTCTGCTCAAGTCTCGCTGAAGCTGCCCGACGGTTCGATTCGCCAGGTGCCCGCCGGCACCCGCCCACGGGAGGTGGCCGAGGGCATCGGCAAGCGACTCGCCGCCGCCGCCGTCGCCGCCAAGGTGGACGGCCAGATCGTCGATCTGGAGCGCGAACTGCCCGAGGGTGAACACGCCTTCGAGTTGCTCACCGACCGGGCCCCCGAAGCCCTCGACGTACTCCGGCACAGCACCGCGCACATCATGGCGCGGGCGGTCATGCGGCTGTTCCCCGGCACCCAACTGGCGTTCGGCCCGACCACCGAGACCGGCTACTACTACGACATCGACAGCCCCACCCCGATCACCGAGGCCGACTTCCCGAAGATCGAGGAGGAGATGCGGAAGATCGTCAAGCTGGCCGAGCCGTTCGAGCGGTTCGAGCGGCCGACCGCCGAGGGGAAGGCGCTCGTGCTGGACATGCAGCAGAAGCTGAAGGGCGAGCACATTGACGAGGGGCTGAGGGACTACGCCAGCGTCAGC
The DNA here is from genome assembly GCA_022841795.1 of Fimbriiglobus sp. Classification (GTDB taxonomy): domain Bacteria; phylum Planctomycetota; class Planctomycetia; order Gemmatales; family Gemmataceae; genus JALHQU01. Next base: position 4,907 of record JALHQU010000173.1, on the reverse strand, counting down.
TTCTACCGCCAGGGCGAGTTCATCGACCTGTGCCGCGGGCCGCACATCCCGCACGCCGGCAAGGTGGGGGCGTTCAAGCTGCTCAGCATCGCCGGCGCGTACTGGAAGAACGACGCCAAGCGGGAGCAACTCCAGCGGCTGTACGGCACCGCCTTCTTCGAGCAGAAGCAACTCGACGAGTACTTGAAGCAGGTGGAGGAAGCCAAGAAGCGGGACCACCGCGTGCTCGGCAAGCAGCTCAAGCTGTTCACCATCAGTCAGGTGGCGGGGCAGGGGATGATCCTGTGGATGCCGAAGGGGGCGACCCTGCGGCACGAACTGGAGCAGTTCATTCGGGCCGAGCTGGTGAAGCGCGGGTACAGTCCGGTGTACACCCCGCACATCGGCAACCTGAACCTGTACCGCACCAGCGGGCACTTCCCGTACTACGCCGACGCCCAGTTCCCGCCGATGTACTTCAACCCGGTGGTCGCCACCGTGGACACCTGGTACACCCTGCTCGAAAAGAAGCACCTGACCGCCGAGCGGGAGAAGGCGTTCCTGGCCGTCATCGAGAGCGTGAGCGACGGCAACTTCCCGAGCGGGGAGGACGAGTACCCGCGGTACACCTGGGGGCAGATCAAGCTGGACGCCCGTGCGCTGCTGAACGAGTACAAGGAGGCGGCGGACGACGCGGCGAAGCTGAAGTGCCTGAAGGACTGGATGGCCGGGCAGGAGGGCTACCTGCTCAAGCCGATGAACTGCCCGCACCACATCCAGATCTACAAGGCCACCCCGAAGAGCTACCGCGACCTACCACTGAAACTCGCCGAGTTCGGCACGGTGTACCGCTACGAGCAGTCCGGCGAACTCGGCGGCATGACCCGCGTGCGCGGGTTCACCCAGGACGACGCGCACCTGTTCGTCACCCCCGATCAGGTGGAGGCGGAACTGCGGAGCGAGATCGACCTGGTGCTGTACATCCTGCGGCTGCTCAACCTGACCGAGTACCGGGTGCGGGTGAGTGTCCGCGACCCGGAGAGCAGCAAGTACGTCGGCGACCCGGCCGACTGGGACAAGGCCGAGGCCACCCTGAAGAGCATCGTCGAGACTACCCCCGGCTTGAACTGGTCGCTCGGGGTGGGCGAGGCGGCGTTCTACGGGCCGAAGATCGACTTCATCGTGAAAGACTGCATCGGCCGCGAGTGGCAGCTCGGCACCGTACAGCTGGACTACAACCTGCCGAAACGGTTCGACCTGGAGTACACCGGGTCGGACAACCACACCCACCGGCCGGTGATGCTGCACCGCGCGCCGTTCGGCAGCCTGGAGCGGTTCTGCGGCATCCTGATCGAGCACTTCGCCGGCGCGTTCCCGCTGTGGCTGGCCCCGGAGCAGGCCCGCGTCCTCACCATCTCGGAGAAGAGCGCCGAGTACGGCCGGAAGGTGGAGGCGGAGTTGAAGGCGGCGGGCTTCCGCGTCACCGGCGACTACCGCGCCGAGAAGGTCGGGGCGAAGGTGGCGGTGGGCAGCCAGGAGAAGGTGCCCTACCTGCTGGTGGTGGGCGAGAAGGACCTGGCGAACGGCACCGTGAGCGTGCGGGACGAGAGCATCGAAGACCAGAAGAAGCGGGACCAGGGGGCGAAGCCGCTGGCCGAGGTGATCGCCCTGTTCCGCCAGGAGATCGCCGACAAGCGGGTGCGGAACGTGTCCACCGCCACCGCCGACCTGACCGGCGGGGCGGCCAAGTTCGAGGGGTAGAAGGGTAGGGTTCGGCGAGCGGGCGGATTCCCAGCCGCCCGCTCGCCGTGGTAAGATGAGGCAACTCCCGGAGGCCCACCATGACGGCCGCGACCGATATCCCGTCCCAACCGCTGCACGACACCGACGGCAAGGTGTTCGCGTATTTCGTCCCGGCCGATCGGTTCGACCAACTGCGGGCCGAAATGGACACCTTGCGGAAGCAGATCGGGACTCTGACCCGCCAGCGGGACCATTACGCCGAACGGCTGAAGCAGCTAATGCTTGAGTTCGCCCCGGAGCCGCCGACGGAGGACGACTTCCGCAACGCCGAGGCGAGTTCGGAAGCGCTGTCGGCCCTGATCGCCGAACTCGAAGCGAAGTGAGGAACCGATGTCGTCCACCAACGGTTCCCCGCGGTACACGGTCGGCATCTCGGCCGCAATTCGCGAACAGTTGAGAGCGTGGGGCGAGTTGGCGGCACGGCTGAACCGCCTGTCGGACTATCTGGCTGCGGTCCGGGAGATGAGCGAGCGACTGGAACACGCCCCGAAGACCTGGGGCGATCCGCTGAGAATGTTGCACGGGATGAAGGTCAACCTGTACCGGCGGTACGGTCCGGTGCTGATGGTCTACTACGCAGTCCACGAAGAGCGGCCGGTCGTCCTCGTGCAACGGGTCGTGCTGACCCCCAACTCGCCGATGGCGAACGCGGAAGCCGACCCGCCACTGACCTGACCGGCGGGGCCGCCAAGTTCGAGGGGTAGGAATAGAGTCAGGCCCATGCTCGTTCGTGGGCCTTCCGTCACACAATTCGACCTGTGCGCTGCGCCCACCGCTACAAGTTGGCGCCTATAAACACTCTCACCTCTTTGAGGGATGGATCGACCGCGCCATTAGCTTGAAAACCGACCGCTCTCAACCAGCCGATAAATACCTCAAGGGTTCTCGTGGGATTTGGTGTGTACACTACGATCCCTCTGGGTGCGCCTACTGCGAACATACTTTGGCGCGTCCCTGTCCAGGTCCAGCCGGAACTCGCCAAAATGCTTACCAGGGTGCTCGCCAAGTTGTCCGACTCGACATCGCCCATCAGGCACTCTGTGGTGAAAGAATCGACCGGCGGATGATGGCGTAGGGTTGTGATCAGTTGGTTGGCAGCAGCCTGGGTGACACGCCTCGGCTGAGGACCAACGTTCGTGATCGTGTGGGCTACCTGTCCGCCCATCTGGTTCACAGTGAAAATGTTTGATCCGTTGATAGCTGTGTTGCGGGTCATAGAAGCGATGACGTGAGACACCTCCGTATCGCTCAACGCCACGCCCTTCCCAGTTGCCGCTTTCTCCTGCTTCATCTTCCAGACCCTCAGCGTCTCGGCCGGATACAGCTCTTCGTTCTCCTTGTCGTCGATGATGTCGTGGCAGGTAGAACACATGACGATCAAGTTGTCGTAGCCCCGGCGCTCGTCTTCAGTCTGGGACGCGAGATAGCGGGCGGCAGATGGCTTTTCCCCGTGGATGTGGCACATCTTGCCAACGAAGGCGTTGTTGGCCGGATCGCGTATCAACGTCTTGCACTTCGGAAATGCGCATCGGTTGCCACAGGCGGCGAACAACCGCTTGACGGTGGACGGAGTCGGCTCATCAGGCATCGGACGAGTTCCTCACGGCGAGAGTGATGGACATAAAACCAAACTTATCGCCGCAGCTTGAGCGACACAATGTGAGTTGTTTGTGTTCTGGCGAGCCAGAATCGGTGAGCTGATCACACCGGCCCCTCCGGGGCAAACGCTTGCGGTGGCGATTTCCCTCAGGGCTTCCGCCCTGGGCTACACCCGACGGCCGCTCCGCGGCGAAATCAGGAATCTTCGCCCGTTGGAATGTGTTGTGTGGTCGGCTAGTCCCGGAACAGCCGCGGGGCGAAGTCGTGCAGCGACCGCCGCCACGTCTGCCACTCGTGCGACGTGCCGGCGGACTCGAACGCGACGTGCTTCACCCCGGCCTTGTCCAGCGCCGCGTGCATCGCTTTCATGCCGGCGAGGAACCGCTCCTCGCCGGTGCCGGCGCCCAGCCACAGCAGCTTCACCTTCTGGTTGAACGCCGCGGCGTCGGCGAACGCCCCGCCGTAGCTCTTCTCCACGTCGAACTCGGCACCGGGCGGGGCGCTGAACGACCCGATGGTGGCGAACGTGTCCAGGTGCTTCAACCCGACCTGGAGGGCTTGCATCCCGCCCATGCTCAACCCGGCCAGCGCCCGGTGGTCGCGGTCGGCCAGTGTGCGGAACGTGCCGTCGATCTTCGGCACCAGTTCGCCGATCAGCACCGCCTCGAACCCGGCGAAGTCGAACACGCGGGGGGCCGGTTGGCCCACCTTGTCGGCGTACCCGTTGTCCATCACCACGATCATCGGCGCCGCCTTCTTCGCCGCGATCAGGTTGTCCAGGATGAAGTTGGCCCGCCCCTGGGTGGTCCACCCCCGCTCGTCCTCCCCGGCCCCGTGCTGCAGGTACAGCACCGGGTACTTGTCCGTGCCCTTGTCGTACCCCGGCGGGGTGTACACCATCGCCCGCCGCGGCTTGCCCGTCACCTTCGAGTGGTACCACACCGCCCGCACCTCGCCGTGCGGCACGTCCTTCGTGTCGTAGAAGTCCACCCCCTTCTCCGGGATGTCGATGCCGCCGCACTGCCGGCCCCAGCCGAAGAATGTCTCGCTGCCGGGGTCGTTCACCGCCACCCCGTCCACCGCGAACCAGTAGTAGTGGAACCCCGGCACGGCCGGCGGGGTGGTGACGGCCCAGGTGCCGTCGCCGCCCCGCTCCATGTCGATCGGCCCCTTGCCCAGCCCGTTGTCCGCCCCGCCCGGCTGGAGTTGCACCTTCTTCGCGTCAGAGGCTTTCAGCCGGAAACTCACCCGCCCGTCCGCGTGGACCTTCGGGTACTCGGCCCGCGGCACATTGGTGGACGCCGGCTTGGGGTCGTCGGCGACGGCCGGCAGGGTGAAGTAGGCTATGAGCGCTAGCGTGAGGTGGGAGCGCATGTGGAACTCGGCGGGTGGGAACGCGAAGGGTGCGGGGTTGGAGTTCACGCTTCAGCGTGAGTGTGCGCTCCTCACGCTGAAGCGTGAACTCCAACCCGGCTGCATTCTCGGGGGAAGCGCCTGATTCACCGATCGGTTCGACGCGGTCCAGC
>JALHQU010000172.1 GCA_022841795.1 Fimbriiglobus sp. | reverse complement strand
CCCGGCGGCAGCCGGTAGACCTGCGCCGGCTGCGGCTGCACCAGGCGCTGCAGCCGCCGCGCCAGTGCCGCGCCCGGCTGCCCCGGCAGCAGGCTGGCCAGCCGGAACCGCCGCCGGGCGTCCGGGTCGGCGGCCAGCCGGGCGTTCAACTCGTCCGCCTGGGCGTCGGTCAGGGCGTCATCCCAGTACCGGGCGAACAGCTCGTCCAGCCGGTCGTCGGGTTGGGGGGTCATGACGGGGACACCTCGGCCGGGGCCAGTTTCCGCTCCACGCACCGCCGCAGCACCCCGTACACCCACGACAGGCTGTGGTACACGGCGTCGGCCGACCGCCCCTGGCGGCGGGCGATGGCCGGGGCGGCCAGCCCCTCCTCGTACCGCAGGCGGAGCAGGTCGCGGGCGGTCGGGGACAACTGGTCGAGGCAGCCGTGCAGCGCCTCCGCCCGGTCGGACGGGCGGTCGGCGGCGTCCGCCCACTCGGCCTCCAGCAGGTCGAGTACCCGATCGGATAGTAGGCGGACCCACCGCCGGCGGGCCACGTCCACCGCCCGGTGGCGGGCGGCGGTCACCGCCCACCCGAGCAGGTGGCCGGCCTCGCGGAACTGGTGCCGCGCCTCCAGCGCGGCCACCACCACCTGCTGGAACACGTCGTCGGCGGCGTGCGGGTCCCGCACCACGGCCTCGGCCAGCGAGACCAGGCGGGCGCGCTCGCGGAGGAGCACCTGAGCGATCGTCTCCGGCTCCATCCCCATGCGGTCGTTGGCCTCCTGCTCCTACACGCACCGGCCCCGCCCGCCCTGAGGGAGCGGGACACGATTTCTTCACAGATTTTCAGGGGGCAATCGGCGTGCCGGCGGGGATGGAAGATGGGTTCGGAAGTGGCCGCCGGCTGTTGTGGGGCAAGATTGCATCTTGCCGTCCTCATCTGGCAAGTTGGAAACTTGCCCCACTCAACCGGCTCACCGCTTCTCGGTGGCCAGCAGGCGGAAGTTGCGGACGCGGAGGTCGGTCCCCTTGTCCGAGTTGTGGAACTCCACCCGCACGGCGTTCTTGAACACCGCCACGTCGTACACCTTCTCGAACTTCGTCCACTCGGCGGCCGGCCGCAGGTTCTCGTTGTCCGTCTTCGTCGCCCCCATCTCCCGCACCCGCACGGTACACAGCTTGTCCGACGCCCCGGACTGGTACTCGAACTTCAGCTTCACGAACTGGGCCGTCTTGAAGTCGATCTCCGGGCTGAACAGGATGGCGTTCCCGGCCACCGATTTGGCGCCGAGGGCCGGCCCGCCGGCGGTGGTGTCGGCGAACCCCTTCGCCCGGTCCTCGGCCTTCCACGTCTTCACGCTCCACCCGTCCGGGAAGTCGCCCGCCCCGGTCTTGCCGCTCATCCCCATGTTGGTGCCGTCCACCTCGAACGGCTGCTGCTTGCTCAGGTCGAGGGCGTACAGCACCTGGCCGTCGGCCCACGACACCGGCGGCGGGGGCGGCGGGGCGGGTTTGCTCGGGGCGGTGCCGTCCGGCTTGGTCGGCGGGGTGTCCGGGTCGGTCGGCGATGCGGCCGGGGTGGTGGGGCGGGACACCACGCCGGTCGGGTTCGTGTCCTTTTTCATCAGCATGAACAGGGTCACCCCGCCGAGGACCACCGCTAGCGCCCCGCCGCCGACCGCCGCCCACACCCACCCCGGCACCCCCTTCTTCCGCACCGGCTCGTCCGCCGCGCTCGCCCGCAGGTTGCGGGTGCTCAGACGGGTCCGCGCCGCCTCCGTCTGGTTCACCCCGGCGGTCAGGTTCGGCGACTCGGTCAGCCACGGCTGGAGGGCGAGGATCACGTCCGCCGGCGTCGGGTAGCGGTCGTCCGGCCTCTTCGCCATCATGCGGGCGGCCACCGTGGCCAGCTTTGGCGGGAACGTCTTGTCCAGCCGGGACAGGGACGGGGCGTCCTTCAACTGGTGCTGCACCAGCTTGCTGGCGGTGCTGCCGGAGAACGGCGGGCGGCCGGTGATGAGCGCGTAGAACGTCACCCCCAGGCTGTAGATGTCCGCCCGGATGTCCAGCCCGGGCATGTTCATCGCCTGCTCCGGGGCGACGTAGTCGGCGGTGCCGACCACCGCCCCCTGGTCGAGTTGCTCGGTCAGCCCGGCCGAGTTGCCGGCCGGCCGGGCCAGCCCCATGTCCAGGATCTTCACCGTCCCGTCGGCGGTCAGGATCAGGTTGGCCGGCTTGATGTCGCGGTGGATGAACCCCTTCTCGTGCGCGTGCTGCAGGCCGGCGGCGGCCTGCGCCACGTACCCGACCGCCCGGCTGGGCGAGATGCCGCCGGCCTGGATCGCCTGCTCCAGCGTCTGCCCGTCCACGAACTCCAGCACCAGGTAGCGGACGTCCCCGCTCTTGCACACGTCGAACAGCTTGACGATGTTCGGGTGGTCCAGCGCCGCGGCGGTGCGGGCCTCGCGGAGGAACCGCTCCTGGGCCACCCGGTCGCCGGCGGCCACCGGCGGCAGCACCTTGATGGCCACCTTGCGGCCGAGCGTCTGGTGGACAGCCAGGAACACCGCCCCCATCCCGCCCTTACCGATCTGGTCCTGGATGAGGTAGTCGCCCAGGCGGAACCCGCGGGTCTTGCCGGCCAGCAGCATGCGGGCCTGGAACTGGGTGAGCACCCCCTTGCGGATCAGGGCGGTGGCCGCGTGGACGGGGTCGGGCGGCAGGCTGGCGGCGGCCGACAGGGTGTCGGCGGCGGTGGCGTCGGGCAACACCCCGCTCTGCCGGATCAGGTCGAGCAGGGCGGGGGTGTCGGCGGGCGCGGTGGCGGCCACGGGTCACTCCGGGGGCAGATTTCGGCGGCAGCGGCTCCTGTTAACTGTAGTCTACAGTTCGGGTTGCGGCCGGAGTGTGGTTGGTAGGTCCGGCACAGCCGGACGCCGAACCGTCCGGCTGTGCCGGACCTACTTCTTCGCCTTCAGCATCCCCAGGTGGGCGTTCCCCACGTCCCACATGTAGTCCGGCACCACGTACTTCTCGACCGCCGCGGTCAGGTGTTCCCGCACCTTCTTCTCGTCCCCCTCGGCGTCGTACCACAGGCCGACGTACAGGTGGGCGTAGAACCGGGCGGAGGTGCCCGCGGCCGTGCCGTCCTTCGTCTTCTCGGCCGCCGCCAGCACGTCCTCCGGCTTCAGCTTGCCGGCGTACAGCTTCTGGATCTCGGCCATCGGCACGCGGGTGTCGTCGGTCACGTCGATGAGCGCCTTCTGCGCCTTCTCCTTGCCGGCCACCTTCACGTGGCACAGGTAGTGCCAGGCGGCGTTCTCCACGTCCTGCGGGTTGACCGTCTTGTGCGTGTCGAACTGCTTCACCCCGTCTTCGAACTTGCCGGCGTAGTACAGGGCGATGCCGCGGCGCCAGTGCTGCGGGGCGAACTTCGGGTCGATCTTCAGGAAGGCGTCGTAGTCGGCCACCGCCTCGGCGAACTTGCCGAGCTTCAGGTGCGCGTCCCCGCGGCGGTCGAGGGCGGCCGGCTGTTTCGGATCGAGCTTCAGCACGGAGTCATACACCCTCACCGCCTTCTTGTTCTCCCGCAGCGCCAACAGCACCTCGCCGAGCCGGAGCCGGGCGGCCACGCTGTCCGGCTTTTCCACCACGGCCTTCTCGGCCTTCTCCAACTCGGCCTTCAGCTTGTCGGTTCGGTCGTCGGCCAGCGCCGGCAGGGCGAACAGGGTACACACCACGAGCAGGGCAGGGGAACGCATGGCCGGCTCCGGGAGGGGTATGGGGTGATCATACCAGCCAGCGGTCTTCGCCGCGACCTTCGGGAGCGGAGCCAGCAATGCCGCTCCCGGAGGTCGCGGCGAAGAGGGGACCGGGGGCGGGGGTCGTCCATATACTGCCCGCAGTCGTCGTACCTCCCTCGTTCCGTGCCCAGGGGTGTCGGGATGGACCGCCAGATGATGTTGAAAGTGCTGGTGCCGGTGGGCGGGTTGGCACTGCTGGTGCTGATCGTCGGGGTGGTGATCGCGGTGGCGAACATGGACGGCACCGCCGACACCGGGTCGGCAGCCGGCCCGCCGGACCCGACCGGCCGGACCCTGCCCCGCCAGCCCGCCCCGCTGCCCCCGCCACGGGATGAGAGGGAGAAGTTCACCTTCGCCCTGGACGGCCCGGAGTGGAAAGACATCGGCGGCGGGCTGAAGATCTGGGACGTGACCGAGGGCACCGGCCCGCTCTGCCCGCCGGGGGCGGGCGTGCAGGCACACTACAGCGGTTGGCTGGTGAACGGCTTCCGGTTCGACTACAGCCGCAAGCACGGTTCCGACCCGGCCGCGTTTTCGCTCAACGGGGTGGTGGCCGGGTGGAAGCAGGGGCTTCCGGGGATGAAGGTGGGCGGCGTCCGCCGGCTGTACATCCCGTCCGCCATGGGGTACCCGGGCGGCGATCCGCAGGCCCAGATTCCGCCGAACGCCGACCTCGTGTTCGAAGTAGAACTGACCGGCCTCAAATAGCCCTACGCCCTCTCTCACAAGGACTCGACATGGCCGATTTCGACCTGCCCGACCTGACCAACCCCGCCTGGACCGCCCGCCCGGACGGGATGAAGGTGTGGGACGTGGTGGAGGGCAGCGGCGACGCCGTCCCCGCCGGGGCGACCGTCACCGTGCATTACACCGGCTGGCTGCTCGACGGCACGGTGTTCGACAGCAGCAAGAAGCGGGGGCAGACCATCTCGTTCGGCCTGCACCAGGTGATCAAGGGGTGGACGGTGGGCGTGCCGGGGATGAAGCCGGGCGGCCGGCGGCTGCTGCACATCCCGCCGGACATGGCGTACGGCAAGCGGGGGGCGCCGGGAGCCATCCCGCCGGACGCCACCCTGGTGTTCGAGATCGAGCTGATGTCGTTCAAGAAGTGAATCCCATTCCGTCTTCGCCGCGACCAGCGGGAGCGGTTCGCGCTCCCGCTGGTCGCGGCGAAGACTCCTCAACCGGAGTTCCCATGACCCGCAGTCTGTTCGCCCTGGCCGCCGTCGTCGCGGTCGCGGTCGCTGTCGTTGCCGACGACAAGAAGGACGACAAGACGTTCGAGTTCCCGAGCCTGGAAGCGAAGGAGTGGAAGAAGCTGGACAACGGGATGAAGGTGTGGGACGTGAAGGAGGGCAAAGGGGACGAGGCGAAAGCCGGGGCGAAGGTGAAGGTGAACTACACCGGCTGGTTCACCGACGGGAAGGCGTTCGACAGCAGCCTGGACGCCAAGTTCGGGCACAAGGAGCCGATCGAGTTCACCCTGAAAACGGGGCGGGGCGGGGTGATCAAGGGGTGGGTGGAAGGGGTGGCGGGGATGAAGCCGGGCGGCATCCGCCGGCTGGTCATCCCGCCGGAGTTGGCCTACGGGAAGGACGGGCGGGAAGAAATCCCCGGCAACGCCACCCTGGTGTTCGTCGTCGAGTATCTGGGAGAGGGGAAGTGACGACCGCTCCGTTGGTGTCCCGGCTTCAGCCGGTCTTCCTCATGCCTGAAGACCGCCTGAAGGCGGGACACCAACACAGGCCACCCGCTGGTGGCTGCGAAGATATCCGATCCGGAGTTCGCAATGGACCGCCGCCTGTTCCTCGGTCAAGCGATTCTCGCCTCAGCCGCCTCCGCAATCGCCGCCCCGGTGCCGAAGGCGAAGGGGAAGGTCGATCCGGGCGAGCCGTGGAAGTTCCCGGACCTGAAGTCCGAGGGGTGGGTGGAGCAGAAGAGCGGGCTGAAGGTGTGGGACGTGAAGGAGGGCGAGGGCGACTCGTGTCCGATCGGAGCGACGGTGAAGGTCCACTACACCGGCTGGCTGACCGACGGCACCGAGTTCGACAGCAGCAAGAAGTCGGGCCGGAACCCGGTCGAATTCCCGCTCGCCCTGTTGGTCAAGGGGTGGCAGGAGGGGGTGCCGGGGATGAAGCCGGGCGGCATCCGCCGGCTGTACGTCCCCGCGGAGCTGGGTTACGGGGCGAAAGGGGCCGGCGGGCAGATTCCGCCGGACGCCACCCTGGTGTTCGTCATCGAGCTGATCGACGCGAAGAAGTAGGAAGCCCCCATGTTCCCGCCGTTCGCCGACATCACCGACGACGTGGTCAACGACTCCGGCAAGAAGATCGTCGTCACCGTCATCGTGTCGGCGGTCACGTCGCTGGCGGCGTTCCTGTTCGGCCGGTACTACGGCCGGTACAAGGCCCGCCGCGAGTGGATGAGCAAGGAGTTCTTCAACCGCGTCATCGTCAGCCTGAACATCTTCGCCGGCGGGGTCCTGAAAATCCGCACCGTGCTGGAACGCTCCATCGAGGAGGTGTTCCTCAACCCGGTGGCGATCGAGAAGGTGCAGGCGGCGGCGCGGGCGTGTACCGAGGCCGACCCACTCCTCCGCATCCCCAAAGAGGACCGCTGGTTCGTCCTCAACTTCGTGCTGAACGCGGTGGCCGAACTGTTCGTGCCGGGGCAGATCAAACTGGACGCCGGGGAGAAGGTGTCGGCGGTGAAGTACGCCCTGTTCCTGACGTGCGAGGTGGTGGGCGACGAGCGGATTCGGAAAATCCGGGCGATGCTCCTCCGCCGCGACCTGCTCGAAAACTTCCCGTACCCGGACACCCTGCCGCAGCTCGAAAACCCGTGGCACGAGGACCGGATCAAGACGCTGCGGCGGGCGGCCGAACTGTTCCGCACCGAGCCGGACCTGTTCCTGACGCTCGAAGTGTGCGTGTAGAAATACTGGTCTGGCAACGCCAGACCAGCGGGCCGCCACAGAGGGCGGCCCCTACAAACCCACTCTTGTAGGGGCCGCCCTCTGTGGCGGCCCGCCGACCGCCTTGGGCGGTCGGATCTTCTGAGCATGTCACGGGGAGAGGGTGACAGACGTTCCCGCCGTTTATTCCGGTCCGCCCGGTCGTCACATCTTCAGCCACCCCCGTTCGCCCCGACCCGGTTTGCTCCGGCCGATTCGTCCGTTAAACTGGGTAGTGTGAACGGATCGTGACGATTCCGTGAACCCACGCCCCGCGCTCACCTCCGGATTACCAGCCAATGCCCCGCTTCCTCCTGCCGGTCTTGCTCGTCGCCGCCGCCGCGTCCGCCCAGGAACCCATCCGCTTCGCCCGCACCCCGGACATCTCCCCGGACGGCAAGCAGGTGGCGTTCAGCTACCTGGGCGACATCTGGACCGTCGAGGCCATCGGCGGGGTGGCCCGGCCGGTGACCATGCACGAGGCGCACGACTACATGCCGGTGTTCAGCCCGGACGGGCGGCAGATCGCGTTCAGCTCGAACCGGCACGGCAGCTACGACGTGTTCGTGGTGCCGGCCGTCGGCGGCAAGCCGAAGCGGCTGACGTTCGACAGCGGGGCCGACCTCGTCCACGGGTGGACGCCGGACGGCAAGGGCGTCGTGTACGCCTCGTCCCGGTCCACCGACTACCCCGGCGGGATGGACATCTACACCGTGCCGGCGGACGGCGGGGCGGAGAAAAAGCTGACCGGGTTCTTCGAGGCGAAGGAGCTGCACCTCAGCCCGGCCGGGAGCAAGGCGGCGTTCGTCCGCGGGCCGGGCAACTGGGCGCGGCGGGGGTACCGCGGGTCGAGCAACGACGACCTGTACCTGGCGAACGCCGACGGCACCGGCACCCGCCGGCTGACCACGTTCAACGGCCAGGACGCCTCGCCCATGTGGGCGCCGGACGGGAGCAAGGTGTACTACGTCACCGAGGGCGGCGGGGCCGAGCGGTGTTCCAACATCGCGGTGCAGGAGCTGACCGGGCTGGCCGCGGCCGGCGAGCCGAAGATGCTGACGAAGCAGACGGACGACCTGATCCGCCGCGCCCGCATCAGCCGGAACGGCGAGTGGATCGTGTACGAGTGCGGGGCCGACCTGTTCGTCGTCGGCACCAAGGGCACCGGCACCCCCCGCAAGCTGGCCGTCGAGTGCCACGCGGACGACAAGTCGAACACCGAACGCACCACCACCTACACCCGCGACGCCACCGAGTTCGCCCTGCACCCGGAGGAGCGGTACGCGGTGCTGGTGGTCCACGGGCAACTGTTCCTGACCAAGGTGCCGGACGGCGGGAAGGCCACCCGCCTGACCGAGCACGCCGCCGCCGACCACTCCCCGATCTGGGCGCCGGACGGCCAGAAGGTGCTGTTCTGCTCCGACCGCAACGGCACCGTGGACCTGTACGCCATCGAGGCCGACGACCCGGACCACCCGTCGTTCACCAAGGCGCACAAGTTCAAGACCACGCAACTGACGAAGAGCGCGGAGGAGGAGAGCCAGCCGCGGTTCAGCCCGAAGGGCGACCGGGTGTCGTTCGTCCGCGGCGGGCAGCTGTGGACGATGAAGCCGGACGGCACCGACGCCAAGGTGCTGGTCGAGGACAAGAAGGTGATCGACTACGAGTGGAGCCCGGACGGCAAGTGGGTGGCGTACAGCCGGCTGGACGGGTCGTTCGCCAGCGAGCTGTACCTGATCCCCGCCGACAAGTCGAAGCCGGCGGTGAACGTGTCCCGGTACGCCACCGGCAACACGGACGTGACCTGGGGCGGCGGCAAGCTGGCGTTCCAGAGCCAGCGGCGGGGCACGCCCGCCGTGCATCTGCTGCCGCTGCAGAAGCCGGCCAGCGAGGGCACGAAGGTGGACGTGAACGAGATCGACTTCGACGACCTGCACCTGCGGGTGGAGAAGCCGACGCAGCTGGCGGTGGACGGGGAGGCGGTGATCGCCCCGGACGGCACCCAGGTGGCGTTCACCCACGATTCCACCGGCGTGGACCTGTGGGTGGTGAGCGCCGACGGCAAGTCGGTCAACCGCCTCACCTCCGGCAGCCAGCGGCCGCGGCAGATCACCTGGACGAAGCGGAGTTCCGGCACCCTGTACTTCCTGACAGGCCTGGGCGAACTGCGATTCACCCGCACCAGCTTCGGCGGGTTCGGCATGAGCGGGCCGGTGGGCGAGCCCAGCCGGGTGCCGTTCCAGTGCAAGCTGACGGTGAACCGGGACGAGGAGTTCGGCGAGATGTTCGCCCAGTGCTGGCGGGCGCTGAACGACCACTTCTACGACGCCAGGTTCAACGGGGTGGACTGGAAGGCGACGCGGGCCAAGTACGCCCCGCTGGTGAGCCACTGCGCCACCCGCGAGGACCTGTACGCCCTGGTGTCGCTCATGCTCGGCGAGCTGAACGCCTCCCACCTGGGCATCTCCGGCCGGCTGCCGCTGCCGGACGAGCCGACCGCCGACCTCGGCCTGCTGTTCGACGACCAATTCGCCGGGCCGGGGCTGAAGATCGCCGAGGTGCTGAAGCGCGGGCCGGCCGACAAGCGGGGGCTGAACCTGAAGGCCGGGGACGTCATCACCCACCTCGACCGGGTGCAACTGACGCCGGCGGTGAACGTGTCGAAACTGCTGAACAACAAGGCCGGTGAGGGCGTGCAACTGACCGTGCAGACCGGGCCGAGCGCGTCCGACGTCCGCAAGGTGGAGGTGGTGGCCGCCCCGCGGGACAAGGTGTCGGCGCTCATGTACGACCGCTGGGTGGCGAAGAACGCCGAGCGGGTGGATAAGCTGAGCGGCGGCAAGCTCGGGTACACGCACATCCCCGGCATGGATGAGGGCGGCTTGGAGGCGTTCGTGCGGTCCTTGTACTCGGACAACTTCGACAAGGAGGGGATCGTGCTGGACGTGCGGTACAACGGCGGCGGGTTCACCCACGACCAAGTGCTGAACTACCTGACCGGCCGCGAGCACACCCGGTTCGAGCAGCGGGACGGCGGCATCGGGTACGTCGCCCGCAACTACGACCGCAAGTGGGCCAAGCCGCTGACGCTGCTCATCAACAACCGCAGCTTCTCCGACGCCGAGGTGTTCCCGCACGCCTTCCGCACCGCCGGGCTGGGTAAGCTGGTGGGCGAGCCGACCGGCGGGCAGGTGATCTTCACCAACGGCATCCGGCTGATCGACGGGTCTCAGTTCCGCACCCCGCGGATCGGCGTGTATCGCGACGGGTCGATCAACATGGACAAGCAGGGGGTGCCGCCGGACGTGGCGGTGGACCTGACCGCCGACGACTGGGCGAAGGGCACCGACCCGCAGCTGGCGAAGGCGGTGGAGGTGCTGACCACGGACGTGGTGGCGTGGAAGGCGGCGAAGAGCGGCGGCACGGCGGTGGTCGGCGGCCCGCCGAAGGCGGACCCGAAGCCCACCCCACCGCCGGCCAAGCCGGACGGCAAGCCGAACGACCCGACCAAGCCGAGCGGGGTGGAGAAGAAGTAGGTGCCGGTTCCGTTAGCCCGACGCGCCAGCGAGGGCCGTGGCTCGCAGGTTTTGTTAGCCCGACGCGCGAGCGAGGGGAACCACGCACCCCTCGCTCGCGCGTCGGGCTAACAAGACACGATCTCCTCTTCCGGCACGCGGCGTGTGCCTGCTACTTTCCCACTCCGCGGCTCCGAACCTCCGGTCGCTCACGCTCCCGGCTCGCCAGTCGCGGCGTGGTCGGCGGCGGCACCCACCCTCGGGCGTGTGCCGACGGACCGGAACGCGAAGACGCCCTGGTGCGGGGAGGTCGGGTCGTCCGTGAACCACACCTCGACCGGGGACACGACCTGCTCGAACGCCCGCGCCAGCGGCCACCCGAACGCCACGTCCACCGGCTCGCCGGAGGGTCGCACCCCCCGGCCGACCGCCAGGATCGTCGGGATGATCGGGTGGGGGGCGAGCGCGTCGATCTCGCCGGTGGCGAGCGGGTGAGCGCGAATCGAGCGGATGGCGCCACGGGCCAAATAGGCCCAGAAGAATAATAGCCACAGGCCGTAAGGGATCAGGAGGCCACAGGCGGCCAGAATCCATTCGCCGGTGACCACGGCATATGCGACGAAGGCCGTCCCGACGCCGACGAAGGCCAGCCCTTGCAGCCACAACCGGACGGTGATCAACGGCTCGTGGATGTCGCAGCAGATCTGATCCCACCACCCCCACGGCCGGGGTGGCGTGTACTCGGTCAACATGCGAAAGACACGCATTTCGGTGACGATCCACCCGTCCGGCGTGACCTGGGCCGTCCGCGCCATAGCCGCTTCCCTCCGATGGCCGAACGCCCACGGTAACGGCCGAGGTGCCCGCGGTCAAACACGTTCCGGCGTTTCGTCGGCCGGGGTCAACCTCGAACGGAATGCGGGTGGCCGAAATGTATGAGCCGCTTGCGGCTTCGCCACCAGTGGCGAAGCCGCAAGCGGCTCACAGGAAACCGCGAGCGGCTCTCGCATCACGCCGCGCCGGTGGCGGCGTCCTTGCCGCTCTCGAACAGCTTGCCGGCCGGGGTGGGCATGGCCGTCGGGCCGGTCGGGTCGGCCGGGTTGCCCGTCCACGAGTGGGTCCGCACGGCGGTCAGAATTCGCTCGGCGATGGCCAGCGCGTCGCGGCCGTCCTCGCCCGTCACCCGCGGGGTGACGCCGGCCTTCACGCAGTCCAGGAAGTGCCGCAGCTCGTTCGTCAACTGGTCCCACTTGCGGTTGCCGTCCACCGCCATCACCTCCAGGTGGTGGCCCCACACGTCGTCCTTCAGTCGGGCGCGGGCGGCGGCGTCCATCCGCTCCGGGTGCAGGCCGTTCCGCCGCAGCTCGTCGCTCTGTTGCACCATGTGCAGGCGGCGGGTGACGAAGTCGATGCCGGCGTACCCCTCCGGCGCCCAGATCCGCATCCGCCGCTTCGGCCGGGCGGCGATGCGGCTGGCGGTCAGGTGGGCGACGCACCCGGAGGCGAACGTCAGCCGGGCGTTCACCATGTCCTCGTGCCCGCCGAACACCGCCGCCCCGACCGCCTGCACGTCCGTCACCGGGCTGCGGACCAGGGCGATGAGCAGGTCGATGTCGTGGATCATGAGATCCAGCACGCACCCGATGTCCACGCTCCGGCCGGTGTACGGCCCGTGCCGCTCGGCCTCGACGAACTTGGACGTGATCGGCCGCTTCAGCAGCTCCTCGAACGCCGGGTTGAACCGCTCGATGTGCCCCACCTGGAACGGCACCCCGGCCTCGGCGGCCAGGCGGATCAGGTCGTCCGCCTGGGCGAGCGTCTGGCAGATCGGCTTTTCAACAAGGACCGGCACGCCGGCCTTGAGGAACGCGGCGGCGACGGGGTGGTGGTGGATGGTCGGGGCGGCGATGGAGACGGCGTCGGCCAGGGAGACGAGCGACTCGAACGAGGTGAACGGGCGGGTGCGACAGGTCTTGGCGACCTTCGCCGCCTGGTCCGGGTTGGCGTCCACCACCCCGATCAGGTCCACGTCCGGGAAGGCGGCCAGGATGCGGGCGTGGTGCTGGCCCAGGTGCCCGACGCCGACCACCGCGACTTTCAACCGGGTCATGCCGTCCTGGCCTTTACGCTGCGCGACGGGCCGATCGTCCGTGACCGCCCGCCGGTGGGAATCTCATTCAAGGGGCACATCATAGTTGCGAATTCCGGGGGCGTCGATCGCAGTTTGCCGGCCGATCTTTCGGTGAACCCCGACCGCCAGGGAGGGGTGTGTTCGGCACCCACGGCCCTGGCGGGCCGGGTTCACCAGAGTTACGCCACGTACCGCCGGCGGCCGGGGAAGCTCGGCCGCTTCATGGCCGGCGGCAGGTCGAGCAGCGGCGGCAGGTCCGCCCCGGCCTTGCGGGCGCGGACGGCCAGTTCCTTCGCCAGGGCCACGTTCAGGCTGTGCCCGGAGCGGTACGCCACCACGTGCCCGACCAGGTCGATGCCGCACAGGAACAGGTCGCCGATCAGGTCGAGCACCTTGTGCCGGGCCGGCTCGTTGGCGTGCCGCTGCTCGTTGTCGATCAGCCCGTTCGTGCCGAACACGAGCAAGTCGCGGGCCGTCAGGTGCTTGCCGACGCCGTGCTCAACCAGCGTCAGGGCTTCGCGTTCGGTGACGAACGTGCGGCAGTCGGCCACGTCGTTGGCGAACGTGGTCGGCGACACCGGCATGGTGTGCGACTGCTTCGGGATGGGCGAGCCGTTCCCGTAGTCGAGGATGTACGTGGCCAGAAGTTGCTGGTCGTGGCCGTCGGACAGCGGGTGGATGGACACCGTAGCGCCGGCCTTATTGACCGTCACCGTATCATCCACCGTCCAGATGGATCGCCGGGCGTGCTGCACCTCGAACCCCGCACCGTTGACCACATCAACGAACCCGCGAGCGGACCCGTCCAGGCCGGGCGGTTCCGGGCCGTTCAGTTCGATCACGCAGTTATCGACGCGGAGGCCGGCGAGCGTGGCCAACAGGTGTTCGACCAGCGTGATGGCCACTTCCCCCCCGCCGAGGGTGGTCCGCCGCTGTGTGCTGGTGACGAAGTCCACCCGCGCCGGCACGACCGGGTGGCCGGTCACGTCCGGGCGAACGAACAGCACCCCGGAGTTGGCCGGGGCGGGGTGCAAACGGACCGTCACTTTCGCCCCGGTAATAAACCCGGGGCCGGAAAGCTCAACTGTGCGGCGCAGGGTCCGCTGGAGTCGGTGGCCGATGAACCTCACGTCGTCCGCCTTTACGGCCGGAAAGCCGTGTTCCCGTAAGGGGTTACCAAATGCGTCCGCGCATCGGGCCGGGAATCCGTTCGGAGGAAGAGGCGGGCTACCCGACCGACGTTATATACGTCGGAAGGCCAACCTGCCAGATTTAACCATCTTCGCCCGTTTACCGTCTGTCGGGAGGCCGGACGGCCCCCCCGGGCGGGCGAAACCTGCAACCGGGGGGCCGGATCTTCCCGAAATTACCCGTCTTACTTGTTGCCGCCCGCGGCCGGGCTGCTCGTCCCGCCGGTCGTCTTGATATCGGCCGGATTCCCCGGCATCGTGAGCGGGGCCGGCACCGGGCCGGGCGCCTTGCGGTACTCGTTCAGCGTCTTCACCATCACGTCGGTGATGTCGATCCGCGGGGACACGTAGAACGGCATGGCCGCCGGCGGTCGCATCTTCAGGTCGATGTACATCTGCGTGTCGCGTTCCGCATCCGTGGTGGCCTCGGGGAACGCGAACACGATGTCGTACCCGTTCCGCTCGACGATCCCCTGCACGGCCGCGTTCACGTCCGCGAACAGCTCTTTCAGCACCTTCGCCGCCTTCGCGTCCAGGTCCTGCTTGTAGAACCCCTCCCGGTCCTCGAACTGCCGCTGGGTGTCCACGATCGCCTTCTTCCACTGGTCGATCTTCTCCTTCTGCGTCTCCTTCTCCATCAGCTCGCGGTACTTGTCGATCTGCGTCTTCAGCTTGAGCAGCTCGGTGGCGGCGGTGATCCGCTCGTTGTTCATGCTCACCGCGTGGTACTGCCACTTGGTGAAGTCCTTCATCAGCTTGGCCACGTTGAACACCGCCACCCGCGGTGGGTCCTGGCGGGCCGGCGCCGCCGGC
>JALHQU010000171.1 GCA_022841795.1 Fimbriiglobus sp. | reverse complement strand
CCATCCTCCGCCGCCGGCTGGCCTACCTCGCCGAACACCCAGAGGTGGTGAAACCGGTCGTCGGCTTTCACTGGGCTGAGCGACTCGAACGGTAACGAATCAATGTGATCCGGTATCACTCCGTGAGTTGCTGACGCAAGCCGGGATGGAGTAATCGTGTATACTTGGGCATCTCTCTTGAGGTGCCCAACGTGTCCCGCACCCTGTTCGCGCTCCGTCTGTCCGAACTTATCACTGCCCGGCTGACGTGCCCGAAGTGCAAGTCCGCGACCGAACTGCCGGTCGATCAACTGACCCACCGGCTCGGGGATCGTCAGTGCCCCGTGTGTCGGGCGGACTGGCCGGGGCTGGTCGGCCCGAACGAGCGGCACTTACTGCAAGAACTGGCGAAAGCGATTCAGGCTCTTCAGACTTCCCCCGCTGCCGCTCATATCGAGTTCGTCATGGACGATCCCGACACCACCGCCGACTGATCGGTTCACCCGCCGGAAGGCCGGTCCGAGCGGAATCCGGCAAACTGTACCACTACCCGCATACGCTGTCCGTTGCGGGACGCTCGCGGGATCGTTACCCTGGCCGGTGGAACGGGTTCGCCGACACAACCAGTCAACCGATCGGTGGCGGATAAGGCGATGTGGACTGAGGGCCGGCGACACACTCTTCCCGCAAGAGGAGCACTGTGGCAAAGAAGAAGCCGATCAAGAAGAAGCAAGCCACCAAACCCAAGACGGCGGAGTTGCGAATCGACCAGGCCGGGGTAGTGAATGGTGTCTTATTTTTCCAGGGGTCGGTGGACGGTGGGGAACTCGTCCGGTTCCGGGTCTCCTGCGACGAACTCCGTGATCTGGCCGGCTCGATCGCCACGGCCGCCGACTACCAGGACGGACAGGAGGTGAGTCCGGCAAGGCAGGTGGCTAAGTTGCTCACCGTAGAAAGCACGCCGCCTCGCACCGGCAAAGTCCGCTGCCGGCCCATCACCGACCTGACGGCGATCGTCCCGCCGCCGGCCAAGCCAGTCGAGACGGGTAATCCGAAGCTGTGGGCGCACCTCGAAAAGCAGATCGGCCCGGTGCCGCAGGACTACAAGGATTACATCACGCTGTACGGCACCGGTTCGCTCGGCGGGTTCGTCCGCGTGTACAACCCGTTCGCACACGATGAGTACGCGGACCTGATGCGCGCGATCTTACGCTTCTACGAGGTGAACAGTCAGCTCAAGCAGTTGGACGGCTATCACTTCCCCTACCCGATCTATCCGGAGCCAGCGGGGATCGTCCCCTGGGCGAGTGACGACAACGGGAACGTCTACTACTGGCAGACCGGGGGCGACCCGGACCACTGGACGGTGGTCGTGCAGGCTAGCCGAAGCCCCCGCTGGCAAGAAGTGCGGTCGTCGATGACCGCCTTTCTGGTCGATGCGTTCACGCAGCGGGTCAAGTGTCGGTTCTGGCCCAGCGATTTCCCCGATTCAAGCCGCCCCGACACCTTCCAGTTCAAGCAGTTCAAGCGAAGGCGGAAGAACTGAAACCACCGGCGGACTCACGTCGCGCCGTTCGCCGAAAACCATTCCTGGAAAACGAAACCGCCCCGCATCACTGCGGGGCGGCCCGGTAGGGTGAACCGCTCGCGGATGAGTGGGGGGTCGAGCTACGGCAGGTCTACGCCCCCCTCGCCGCCTGGCTCGCGGCACCGACCACCAGCATCACCCCACGAACACCCCGTCGGCGGCGGCCGTCCAGTCGGACGCGAACTCGTCCAACAGCGTCGGGGTGCGGGGGTCGAAGAACCGCGCCCGCGGCAGGTGCTTCGGCCCGGACCCGACCAGCAACTCCGTCCGCCAGTCCTGATCGAGGTCGATGGCCGCCACCCGCGCCCCGCCGGTGGACGCGATGTCGAACGCGAAGAAGTTGCTCACCATCTCCCGCCGGCCGGCGAGCAGGGCCTTGCCGCTGAACCCGGTCACCCGCGGGGCGCCGCCTTCGCCGGACCCGGCGATCACGTCTCCGAACCCGTCCCCGTCGATGTCCCCGACGGTCACATACGACCCGTTCGTCAGGGTCGGCTCGAACGCGAAGAAGTCGCCGAACAGGGTGGCCGGGTTGCCGACGGCGATCTGGGTGCCGTCGTAGGTGGACACCCGCGGCCCGCCGCCGAACCCGGCGGCCACCACCAGGTCGGCCACCCCGTCGGCGTTCACGTCCCCGGCGGCCACGCGGGCGCCGCCGCGGAACGCCGGGTCGTTGATCCCCCAGAAGTCGGCCAGCACCGCGGTCGGGTCGCCGGCACTCAGCACCCGCACCCGCGGCCCGCCGCCCGCCCCGGCCGCCACCGCCACGTCCTCCACCCCGTCGTTGTTGAAGTCCCCGGTGGTGACGAACACCCCGCCGCGGAAGATGGACTCGAACGCGAAGAACGTCCGCACCCGCTGGCCGGTGTTCCCGTCGTAGATGACCACCGCCGGCCCGCCGCCGGCGCCGGCCCCGACCACGATGTCCGGGATGCCGTCCCCGGTCACGTCGCCGACCGCCGCCGTCATCCCGCCGGTGAACCCGGGGAACGGCTCGAACCGGAACCGCTCCTGCCCGTTCACCACGTCGAACACCCGCACGTACCGCCCGCCGGGGCCGTCGGCCGTCGCCACGAACTGCACCGGGTTGATCTGGCTCAGGCTGTTCAGCCGGGTGTACGTCGGCACGGTGAGCACGTTGCCGTTCGAGCTGCCCAGGAACTCCCGCTTGGTCGGGTCGAGCGGCGGCACCGGCAGGGCCGGCACCGGGTCCGGCTGCCGAACCTCGCCGAACAGGTAGCCTGCCGCGTTCATCCCCGGCGTCAGGGTGATGGTGCGGATGATGTCCCGCGGGGCGAGCGCCCCGCCGGCCGACCCGACCGCGTTCCCGGACTGGGCGAACCCGACCGGCTGCGTCTCGGTGAGCGTGTACGTTCCCGGCCGCAGGGTGTCGAACCTGTAGTTGCCGGTGGCGTCGGTGGTGGTGGTGAGGGTCACCGGGTTGCCGCGGTCGTCGGTGCCGGTGAGCACTACCCGCACGTTGCGGATGCCCGGCTCGAACGGGTCGCGGGTGTTGTTCCGGTTGCGGTCCTCGTACACCGACCCGCTCACCGCCGCCGGGCGGATCTCGGCGAAGTTGTTGTTCGCCGACACCCCGGTGGCCGGCAGCACGATGGTGCGAACGCGGTCGTCGTCCGAGTTCCCTTGGGCGGCGGTGCCGCCGAGGGTGCCGGCCGAGTCGATGCCGTCCAGGAACCCGGTCGGCTGCACCTCCACCACCGTGTACGTGCCCGGCGGCAGGTTGTCGAACTGGTAGTTGCCGTTCGCGTCGGTGGTGACGGTCAGCGGCCCGCCGGTGAGCGGGTCGCGGATGGCGTTGCCGAACACGTCCGTCCCTTCCAGCACCAGCACCGTGCCGGGGATGCCCCGCTCCCCAGGCTGCTGGATGCCGTCGTTGTTCGGGTCGTCGAACACGGTGCCGCTGATCCGCCCCAGCCCGGCGTACCCGAAGTCCACGTCCGTCCGCTGGGCGTTCGCCGCCAGCAAGCCGTTCGCCGTCTGGTCCCCGCTGCCGACCGCACTGTCCAGGTCGGACACCGCGGCGATGGCCCCCGCCGGCCCCGGCACGGACAGGACGGTGACGCGGAACGGGTCGTCCGGCCCGTACACCGGCAGGTCGGTGAACGTGTAGAGGCCGTTCGCCCCGGTGGTGGCCGTGTACAGCAGGTCGTCGCCGGTGCCGAGGGCGCCGTCCGCCCCGGCCAGCTCCAGCCGCACCACCGCCCCCGGCAGGCCGTACTCGCCGGGGTCTTGCACCCCGTTGCGGTTCTGGTCCAGCCACACCCGGTCGCCGATGCTGGCGGTGCCGGTGTACCCGAAGTCCACGTCGGCGCGGGACGGGAAGTCGTTGTCCAGGGTGGCGCGGGCGGTGTGCGGGGTGCCCAGGCCGTCCAGGTCGTAAGACTGGGCGAAGTTGCCCGGCAGGTCGGCCGGGTTGACCGTCACCGTGTACTCGCCGAGCGGCAGGTTGCCGACGGTGTAGATGCCGTTCACCCCGGTGGTGGCGGTGGTGGTGAAGTCGTCCCCGCCGCCGAGGACGCCGTCCTGCCCGTGCCACACCACCGTCACCCGCACGTTCTCGAACCCCTCCTCGCCGGCGTCCTGCACCCCGTCGCGGTCGCGGTCGTACCACACCCGGTCGCCGATGCTGCCGGTGCCGCGGAAGCCGAAGTCCACGTCCGTGCGGTCCACCCCGGAGGGGGTACTCACGCTCACCGGGTTGACGGCGCTCGGGGCGCCGCCGCCGTCCAGGCTGTCGGTCAGCACCGTCAGGCCGTTCGGCGGGGTGCCGGCGGTGACGGTGTAGTTGCCCGGCGGCAGGTTGGTCACGCCCCAGATGCCGTTCACCCCGGTGGTGGTGTTGAACGTCTGGTCGGCGGCGTCCCCGACGCCGCCGGCCACCCCGTCCGTGCCCAGCCACACGACCGTGACCGGCACCCCGCTGATGCCGGGTTCGCCCGCGTCCTGGATGCCGTCGCCGTCGTGGTCGAAGAACACCCGGTTGCCGATCGACACCGGGCGGTACAGGCCGGCGTCGATGCTGTCGTCGATGGTGGCCGCCGCCAGGGTGATGAGGCCGGTGGTGCCGGTGGCGGTGTCCGCGCTGCTGTCGTCGGCGGCGGTGGTGCCGGTGGCGTTGCGGGTGGTGAACACGTACCCGGTGGGGGCGGTGAACCGCACCCGGTAGTCGCCGAACGCGGCGCTGGCGGCCAGGTTCGGGAAGCTGTACGCCCCGCCGGCGGCGGTGGTGGTCACGTCCAGCACGTTGCCCGCCGCGTCGAGCAGTTCCACCCGCACGCCGACGATGCCCGGCTCGCCGCCGTCCTGCCGGCCGTTCCCGTTCAGGTCTTCCCACACGAAGTTGCCCAGGCCCTGGGTGTTCGGCCCGCGGTACCCGAAGTCCTGGGTGCGGTCGTCCTCGTTCGCCTCCAGCCGGGTGACGGTGGTGCTGTCGAGGGTGGTGTCCGGGTCGCCGGTGTTGGTCGGGTACGCGGCCGGCGGGGTGACGGTGACGCGGTAGTTGTTCCCGGCCCCGGCCCCGCCGAACAGCCCGGTGAACAGGTAGTTGCCGCTGGCGTCGGTGGTGGTGGTGTAGGTGACGTTGTCGGCGGCGGTGGTCAGGTCGCCGTCCGCCCCGCCGAACACCAGGGTGACGGTCGCCCCGGCGATGCCCGGCTCGAACCCGTCGGTCGCCACGCCGTCCTGCACCCCGTCGCCGTCCACGTCGTACCACACCCGATCGCCCAGGGTGGCGGTGCCCTTGTACCCGAAGTCCACGTCGGTGCGGGTCTGGCCGCTGGTGAGGCTGGGGTTGGCGGTGTGGTCGAGCGGGCCGGTCAGGTCGAACGTCTGCACGAAATCGGCCGGCAGGTCGGCGGTGTTCACCGTCACCGTGTAGTTGCCGGCCGGCAGGTTGCCGACGGAATAGTTGCCGGCCGCGTCGGTGGTGGCCGTCACCGCCAGGTCGTCCCCGCCGCCGAGCGCGCCGTCGGTGCCGTGCCACACCACCGTCACCCGCACGCCGGGGATGCCCGGTTCGTTCGCATCCTGCACCCCGTCCGAATCCATGTCGTGCCACACCCGGTCGCCGATGCTGCCCACGTCCCGGAAGCCGAAGTCCTGGATGATGCTGTTGGTGGTGGCGGCGGTGGTGCCGTCCAGGGTGATGGCGGACACGCCGCCGCCCAACCCGTCCGGGTCGGTGTTCGCCGCCCCGCCGTTGTCCCGCACGTCGGTCAGGGCCATGCCGAGGAACGCGGTCGGCACGCTGACGCGGTAGTTCTGCCCCGCCCCGACCGGCAGGCCGCTGACCGCCCACGCCCCGGTGGCGTCGGTGTTCACGCTGATGACGCTGTCGTCGCCGTCGCCGAACGTGCCGTTCGGCCCGGCCCAGCGGACCGTCACCGGCACCCCGGCCAGCCCCGGCTCGCCGGCGTCCTGCACCCCGTCGCCGTCGCGGTCGTAGTACACCCGGTCGCCGAGCGAGCCGAGCGACTCGGGGTCCTGGGCGGCGTAGTCGTTCAGCGCCCCGCCGACGCCGTCGGCTCCGGTCCGCTCGCCGGTGGGCCCGCCCGGTCCGTCGAGCAGGTCCGGGTCGGTGCCGAAGAAGTCGGTGGTGAACCCGTTCGCCCCGGTCAGGCTGGTGAACGTCGCCCCGGCGGTGTTGGTGATGCGGCCGCTGCCGGTGGGGGTGGACAGCACGTTCGCCTGGTACTCGATGGTGAGTGTGCCGCCGACCGGCAGGAACAGGCCGTTGAACCGCACCCGGTTGAGCGGGTCGTCGTGGTCGGCCGTGCCGGTGGTAGCCCCTCCCGCCCCGACGATGGTGATGGACCCGAGGATCAGGTCCAGGTCGGCCGCCGGCAGCAGGTCGGTGAACACCATGTCGTTCGCCGCCGAGGCGTTCGCCCCGGTGTTGGTGAGCGTCACCCGGTACGTCACCACGCTGCCGGTGGTGGCGATGGCCCGCTTGTCGATGCCCACGTTCGGCTCGACGATGGTGACGACGGCGTCGTTCGAGGTGCCGCCGACCACCGTCGGTTCGCCGGTGCCGGTGCCGTCCCCGTCCGCGTCCACCACCACGTCGATCACGTCCGGGGTGCCGTTGTTGTCGGTGTCGATCAGGGTGTTGAAGTTGTTGACGCGGGTGACGCCGGCCTGGTTGCCGGCGATGTTCTCCACCAGCACGTTGAACTCGATCACCACGAACTCGGCGTCCACGTCGCTGTCGGTGTTGGTCAGGTCGCCGAGGCGGAAGAACACGTCCTGCCCGCTGGTGTACAGGTTGCCCGGCGTGGTCGGGGTGCCGGCCCCGCCGGTCGAGTCGGCCACGTTGCTCACCGCGAACGTGCCGCTGATGCTGCCCGAGCCGAGCGTGGCGAGCGAGCTGCCGTCGCCCAGGAAGGTGGTGCCGCCCAGCCCGGCGATGCCGCCGTTCGCCGCCGACGTGAGGGCGCCGGCGTCGGTGGTGACGAACACGTACCGGGCGGACCCGTCGTTCACGAACCGCAGGCCGGCCGGCAGGTTGTCGCGGAGCTGGAAGTTGCGGCTCAGCCCTTCGGCCACGCTGGCGTACAGCCGGTACCGCACCAGCTCGCCGACGGCCGTGCGGTCGGCCACCCCGCCGGCGGTCGGGTGCGACACCAGCGGGGTGGTGGTGATTTCGGAGGTGGAAACAATGGTCTTCCGCACCAGCGTCGGCGACTCGATCTCCGCCCCGTCCTGGGTGCGGTAGTCGTTCAGCGTCCCGCCGCCGAGCAGCCCGTCGTCCCCGGTCCGCTCGACGCCGCTCTGCCCGGTGATGCCGGCGGCGCGGTTGACGGGTGCGCCGTCCAGGCTGGTCCAGCGGGCCTGGGCGGTGTTCGGCACGATGTTCCCGGCCGACCCGGTCCAGGTGCCGGTCACCACCACGGTGATGGTGGCGCCGGACTCCATGTCGATGTTGTCGGTGGGGACGAACCGCAGGGTGCCGGCGGCGATCTCGAAGTTGCCGGCGGCGACGGTGCCGCTCACCCCGTTGATGTACACCGTGCCGGTGGAGGTGCCACTGAACACGGACGCGCCGGTGAGTTGGGTCGGCAGCACGTCGCTCAGGGTGACGTCGAACGCGGTGGTGCCGGAGGCGGTGAGCACGATGCGATACCGCACGGTGTCGCCGGCATCCGCCCGCACCCGGTCGAGCGGGCCGACCCCGGTGGTCACGTTCGTCACCCGCTTGTCCGGCGTCACCGTCGGCTCGACGAGGGTGATCGGGGTGGCGGTGCCGGTGACGGTGCCGGCCGAGTTGCTCGTCTGCCCGGCGGCCACGCGGGCCATGCCGGCCGGGGAGCCGGTCCACTCGAACCGCACCGAGTTGTTGCGGGTGGCCCCGGCCTGGTTGTCCCGCGGGGCGGCGTTGGTGTTCAGCACCACCACCCGGTAGCGGATGCGGACGGTCTCGTTCCCGGCGTTGTTCGGGTTGGTGTTGTTGGCGATGTCGCCGAAGCTGAAGTTGATCTGCCGGTTGTTGCTGCCGCTCACGCTCAGCCCGTTGGCGGTCAGGAACGCGGCGTTGTTCTGCCAGTCGGTCAGCGTGCCGCCGGCGGTGTACCCGGTGGCGGCCAGCCCGGAGGTGAACTCCACCTCCAGGATGTCGGTGAGCGCCAGCCCCTCGGCCAGCAGGTCGCGGACGACCGCCGCCGGCGTCACCCCTTCGGGCAGGGTGAACAGCACCTCGTAGGTCGCCAGTTCGCCGATCACCGCCTGGTTGCCGGGGTTGTTCCCCGGCACGCTCACCTCGGTGCCGACCAGGGTTTTCGCCTGCCGCACCAGTTGCACGATCACGCTGGCCGTGTCCGTCGGGTCGGTCGCCCCCGGCACCACCGCCGGGTCGGTCAGGTCGGATCCGCCGTCGCTGGTGGCGTAGGTGGCGACGGACGCGGTGTTGATGATCGACTGGTTGGGGGCGACGGTGTTCGCCAGCGTCACGTCGTACAGCACCACCACCGTGTTCGACCCGTTGGTGATCGCCCCGGAATCGCCGGCCCCGCGGCTGAGCGCGCCGCTGCGGGCGTCCTCGGCCGCCCCGCCGACGTTCCCGGCGGTGTAGTTGTCGGTCAGGGTGATGATCAGGGCGCCGGTGCCGGGGTTGTACACGAACAGGTAGTCCAACCCGGCCGTCAGCAGGGTGCCGTCCCCGCGGTACACCCGCAGGTTGGCGAACGTGGTGCGGTCGAACGCCGGCTGGATGGTGTCCCGGATTTCGACGTCGAACGCGTCCCCCTGGCCGGTGTTCTGGGCGACGATGGCGAACCGCACCGTGTCGTCGGCGTCGATCTGGTCGGCCAGGGTGCCGTTCGCCCCGCCGATGGCCGACGCCTGGGCGGCGCTGAACACCGGCCCGCCGCTGAAGCTGGGGGTGAGGGTCGGGTCGGTGAACGCGATCCCGCCGAGGGTGCGGCCGGTGGTGTTGAACCCGACCACCCCCTTGTTCACCGTCACCGTCGGCCGCACGTACTCCACCCGGCGGATGGCCTCGACGGTGGTGTCGCCGGCGTTCGTGCTGCCCTCGCTGATCCGCAGCTGGTTGGTCAGGAACAGGTCGCTGGCGAACGCCTGGTCGCCCAGCTCGAAGGTGATGAGGACGGTGATGCGGGAGAACTGGTTGAGCGGGTCCTCGTGGGTGCCGAAGTTCATCGTCACCGTGTTCGTCACCGCGTCCGGGGTGACGGACGGGTTGCGGCCGCCGGCCGAGGCCGGGTCGAACGTGCTGAAGTAGGTGTCGTTCAGCGGGTCGCCGCCGCTCACGAACACGGTCACGTTGCCGGCGGTGAACCGGTTCGGGTCGTTCGGGTCGCGGTTGAACGTGTACGCCCCGGCCACCGGGATGACCGGCAGCGGCGGGAAGTCGATGAACCGCAGGTTCTCGAAGCTGCTGGTCGGCAGGGTGTACGTGAGCAGGTACGTCAGCCGGTCGCCGGCCTGCACGTTCAGCGTGTCCGTCGGGGCGCCGGGGATGACCGCACCGTTCACCGCGTACACCCGCTTCTCCCGCTCGCCGTAGGCGATGCTCACGCTGGTGCCGGTGTCGTCCGTGCCGAACGTGCCGGTCGGGGCCAGGGTGGTGGTGTTCAGGTGCCGGCCGCGGATGAGCGGCACCTGGTTGCCCAGCACGTCCCCCTGGTCCACCGAGCGGTCGCCGCTCGGGAAGTCGTCGGCGAACTCCCGCTTCACCACCGCGTAGAACGTCACCCGCCCCTGGGCGGCGCCGAACGCGGCGGCCGGGTTATTGTTCGCCGGTGCCCCGCCGCCGTTCGGGATGTCACCCCCCACCAGCAGCCCGGTCAGCCCGCGGGCCTGCAACTCCTGGGAGATGTTGAACCGCAGGAACGTCCGCCCGTCGATCGCCCCCGGAGCGAGCAGGTTGTACGCCCCGCCGCTCGGCCCGGCTTCGGCGTACCCCTCGATGCCGTTGCTCGGGGTGCGGTCGGTGATCCCGCTGAGCGTGTACTGCCGCGAGTAGTCGATGGTGTTCCCGCCGACGAACCCGCCGGTGCTGGTGCCCGCCCGCGTGCCGCCGGCCTGCCACGGGTTGTTCACCGACAGTGTCGGGGCGAACCCGCCGGCCAGGTACAGCCGCTGGCCGTCGCCGAGCAGGTCTTCCAGGAACAGGTCGTCCACCGCGTAGTAGTCGGACACCTGGAAGTCGATGTCGTACCGCAGCAGGGTGAACCCGGGGCGGACGCCGGACACCGGGCTGCCGCCCAGGTCCAGGGCGGTGACGCTCTTCTGCGTCGCCACCGAGTGTTCTTGCAGGGTGTGCGGGCCGTTGTCCGGGGCGGCCTTCGTCACCGGGTTGACCAGCGGGTCGCGGGTGTCCACCGGCTGCCAACTGCCGGTGGCCGAGCCGGTGTTCTGGTCGGTGGTGCTGTCCGTGCCGGGCGGCTGGGGCAGCACGGCGCCGGCGGCCCCGGCCCGGTCCCGCGGCACATAGAACTCGAACTCCAAAGAGGCGTCCACCCCCAGGATGCCGGCGCGGGGGCCGAAGTTGCCGACGATCTGCCCGCCCGGCGTGGTGGTGACGGCGGTGGTGCCGGTCAGGTCGTTCGGCAGGATGGTGCCGCCGCTGCCCGGCGTGCTGTTCGGCACCGTGTACACCCGCATGGTCGTCTGCCCGGCCCCGGTCCACTGCATGCTGTTCGCCAGCAGGTCGCGGATGCGGAGGGTGTTGATCGTCTGCCCGGTGGCGATGTCCACGTCCAGCCGGTACCGCCGCTTGTAGTTCGCCCCGGTGGCCGTCTCGTCCTCCGGCCCGAGGTACACCTTGTTCAGCCGCCACAGCTCCGGGGTGATGCTGGCGGCGGCGTCCGGCCCGTCGATCGGGGTGCCGCCGACCGGCAGGATGCCGTCGCGGAAGTGCGCGTCCATGCCCACCCCGAGGGCGGTGCCCACGTCCGCCCCGTTGCTCATCGGCACGGTCAGGCTGGCGGCGGTCGTCTGGCCGGGGGTGAAGCTGCCGAACGGCAGGCGGTAGATGTAGATGCGGTCGCCGACGCCGATGCCGTTGGTGCCGAACCCGGGCACGTTGCCGACCACGCCGGTGAACGGGTTGGTGTACGTCGAGCCGGCGATGACCACCGTGCCGAGCAGCGGTTGCACCGACCCGGTGACGGTGAACGTGGGTGTCTGGAGGCCGTCGCCGTTCGGGTACGAGGCGTTCGCCCCGTCCGGCCCGGTGGTGTCCATTGCCACCATGTAGAACGGCGAGTACCCGGTCGCGTCGCCGGTGTTCGCCACGTTGAAGCTGAACGTGGTGGTCTCGCCGAGCAGGGTGCTGGCGGGCGCCGGGCTGAGGCCGGTGATCGCCGGAACCGGCGCCGGGTTCGTCCGGTCTTCCAGCCGCTCGGCGATCAGCCGGGTGCCGCGGACGAGCGGCGAGCGGGCGGGCTTGCGGAACGGGGCGAGGAACCGGCTGCGGACCAGGCGACGAATGCTCATGGCGGTCCTGAAACGGGAGTTTGGCGGCAGGGCAACCTGCGCCGCGGGGGTAGAATCTGAGGCTTGCTGAGGACGTAGCACACGAATTGCGAGGTCGGCCGGAATCGACCGCTGATTCCACCCGCCGAAGTTTCGGGCAGCGGTGACAGTCGGGTGTCAGTGAACCGGACGCGGCGGGGCGAACGCTGGGGAAGTCGAGGGAGTTGGCTCAGGTGGCAGTGATGTTTTCAGCCGGCGGGGTGAAGCCGACTTCCGGCGACAGGAGAACAATCGCCCCAACCCGCAAAATCACTCCCAGTCAGTTGTCGGAAAAAGAAGTGCCCCCGCCAACCGCTACAGGCCATACAAACGGAGAAGTGGGACCACGAATCACACGAATCGAACGAATGAAGTCAGGAGACCAGCCGTGAGCGCCTTCACCCCCCGCCGCCGGTTCTTCTCCCATTCGTGGTGTTCGTGCTATTCGTGGTTCCTTCTGCTCTTCCTCCCCTCCGTCGGCGTCGCCGCCGACCCGCCGCCGAACGTCCTCCTGATCGTCGGCGACGACCAGGGGTGGCCCGACTACGGGTTCATGGGGAGCAAGGACGTCCGCACCCCGCACCTGGACAAGCTGGCCGCCCAGAGCCTGGCGTTCCGCCGCGGGTACGTGCCCAGCAGCCTGTGCCGGCCGAGCCTGGCCACCATGGTCACCGGCCTGTTCCCGCACCAGCACGGCATCACCTCGAACGACCCGCCGTACCCGCCGAACGTGCCCCCGGCCCAGCGGATGAAGAACGAGCAGTACCTGAAGGACCGGGCGGCGATGGTGGCCCGGTTCGAGCGGTCGCCGAACCTGGCGAAGCTGCTCGGCGAGAAGGGGTACGTCAGCCACCAGTCCGGCAAGTGGTGGGAGGGGAACGCCTGCCGGTGCGGCGGGTTCACCGAGGGGATGACGCACGGCGACCCGGCGAAGGGCGGGCGGCACGGGGACGACGGGCTGAAGATCGGCCGGGAGGGGCTGACCCCGGTGTTCGACTTCCTCGACCGGGCGAAGGCGGACGGCAAGCCGTTCTTCGTGTGGTACGCGCCGATCATGCCGCACTCCCCGCACACCCCGCCGGAGCGGCTGCTGAAGAAGTACACCGACCAGACCCCGTCCCCGCACGTCGCCAGATACCGGGCCATGTGCGAGTGGTTCGACGAGACGGTGGGCGAGCTGCTGGCCAAGCTGGACGCCCTCGGGCAGGCGGACAACACCGTCGTAGTGTACCTGCACGACAACGGGTGGATTCAGGACCCGAACTCGGCCAACTACGCCCCGAAGTCGAAGCAGTCGCCGTACGACGGCGGGGTCCGCACACCGATCCTGGTCCGCTGGCCGAAGAAGGTGAAGCCGGCCGGGTCGGACGCGCTGGCGTCGTCCATCGATCTGGCTCCGACGATCCTGACCGCCGCCGGGGTGTCGCCCACCAAGGACATGCCCGGGGTGAACCTGCTCGACCCGGCGGCGGTGGCCAAGCGGGGCGCGGTGTTCGGCGAGATCTTCCTGCACACCGCCGTCGATCTGAACAAAGCGAAGCCGAACCTGCGGTACCGCTGGGTGGTCCGCGGGGGGTGGAAGCTGATCCTGCCGGAGGCGGCGAACAGCCCCGGCCAGTCGGCCGAGCTGTACGACCTGACGGCCGACCCGCACGAGGCGACGAACCTGGCGGCCAAGCACCCGGATCGGGTGGCCGAACTGACGAAGGCGATCGACGGCTGGTGGAAACCGGAGTAGCGTCGCGACCCACAACACCCGGAGTACCCCCGATGGCCCGCCTCTCCCTCGTCCTGTTCCTGCTCGCTCTGCTTGCTCCGCTTGCCGTTGCTGCTGAGAAACCCAACGTCGTCCTCATCCTGGCCGACGACCTGGGCCGGCACGACTGCGGGTTCATGGGCGGCACCGACATCAAGACCCCGAATCTCGACAAGCTGGCGAAGGCCGGCACCATCCTGGACGCCTTTTACGTCCAGCCGGTGTGCAGCCCCACCCGTGCGGCGCTCATGACCGGCCGGTACCCGATGCGGCACGGGTTGCAGGTGGGCGTGGTGCGGCCGTGGGCACAGTACGGCCTGCCGCTGGACGAGCGGACGCTGCCGCAGGCGCTGGCCGACGCCGGGTACGCCACGGCGATCGTCGGCAAGTGGCACCTCGGCCACTTCGCCCCCGAGTACCTGCCGACGAAGCGGGGGTTCGCCCACCAGTACGGGCACTACAACGGCGCGCTCGACTACTTCAAGCACGACCGCGACGGCGGGTTCGACTGGCACAAGGACGACCAGGCGTGCCGGGACCAGGGGTACAGCACGCACCTGCTGGCCGACGCGGCGGTGAAGTTCGTGGCCGACACCGCCGGCCGGAAGCCGTTCTTCCTGTACGTGCCGTTCAACGCCGTCCACGCCCCGCACCAGGTGCCGGACGAGTACCTGAAGCCGTACGCGCACCTGAAGGGCGAGCGGCGGAAGTACGCCGGCATGCTGGCCGCGATGGACGAGGCGGTGGGCAAGATCGTGGCGGCGGTAGAGAAAGCTGGCGTGAGGGGGAACACGCTGTTCCTGTTCAGCAGCGACAACGGCGGGCCGCAGCCGGGCACCGTCACGGACAACGGCAAGTACCGGGCGGGCAAGGGCACGCTGTACGAGGGCGGGGTGCGGGTGGCGGCGTTCGCCACCTGGGACGGCAAGATCCCGGCCGGGAAGACGAACACCGAGCCGATGCACATCGTGGACTGGTACGCCACGCTGGTGAAACTGGGCGGGGCGAAAACCGAACAGAAGCTCCCAGTAGACGGGCTGGACGTGTGGCCGACGCTGACCACGGGTAAACCGAGTCCGCACACCAGCATCCTGATCAACACCACGCCGGCGAACGGGGCGGTGCGGGCCGGCGACTGGAAGCTGGTGGT
>JALHQU010000170.1 GCA_022841795.1 Fimbriiglobus sp. | reverse complement strand
ATTCTCCAGCCCGCCGGTGTACATCCACGGGCCGGGCGGGGCTTGCTTCGCCAGCTCGGTGAACCCGTGCGGGTAGTCGTCGAACGGGCACCGCAGCACCGGGCACAGACGCCTGGTGTCGGCGTCGGCGAACAGGTCGATGACGAACGGCTCGAACCCGGCCCGCAAGGCGCTCGCCGCCGCCGCCCGCCCGCTCGCCCCGACGATCAGCAGCCGCTCGCCCATCACTTGTCCAGGTCCGGGTGGACGGTGAACCCGAGCTTCCGGCGGAACCACTGGAACTCTTTCGAGCGGATCACCTGCGGCACGCTGGCGTAGTCATCCGTCCAAGCGTCGATGCCGGGGTGGGTGGGGATCTCGACCCACCGCGTCTGTGCTGCAGCCGTCCCGCCGAACACCGCGGCGGCGCCCGGCTCGGCGTTGGTGGTGTACTGCGGGTCCAGCCGCGCCGGGTTTTTCGCCAGCACGATCCAGGTGCACGAGGTCCGCCCCGGCGCCACCCCCCACCGCGACACCTGTTTGCCGTTCCGCACCTCCTCGCACTCGTCCGTCCGCTCGCGGCACACCAGCCCGCATTTCTCGGCGATGGCCGCCACCACCGGCTCCAGCCGCAAGTAGCGGTTGGACACGTGGAACGCGATCAGCCCGTCGTCGGTGACGCGGTCGGCGTACATCCGCATGGCCTCGACGGTGAGCAGGTGGATGGGGATGGCGTCCGACGTGAACGCGTCCACCAGCAGCAGGTGGAACTTGCGGTCGGGCTGGCGGGCGAGGGTGAGCCGGGCGTCGCCGAACACGAAGTCCACCGCCGCCCCCCGCTCTCTGGCCCGCCCGAGGTACGAGAAGTACCCGTCGTCGCCCGGCTGGTTGTCCACCAGCCGCTTCACCATCGGGTCGATCTCGTAGAAGGTGATGGCCTGCCCGCCGCCCAGGTACGCGGACACCGACCCGGTGCCCAGGCCGATCGCCCCGACGCGGGCGTCCGGGTGGCGGGCCAGGGTGTCGCGGAACAGGTCGCCGACCGGCCCGTGCCGGTGGTAGTACGTCAGCGGTTCGTTGATCGCGGACCCGTCGTAGCCGGGGGCGTTGCTCTGGAACTGTCGGCCGTGGATGGTGGTGCCGTGCCCGAGCACCCGCATCCGCACCTCCACCTCGCCGTTCCCGTAGTCGAGTATCGGCCGGTCGTCCCACACCCGCAGCACGCCGAAGTAGCTACGGGCGTTCGTCACCGTCGCCTTGTTCACCCCCATCGTGTAGTGGTGGATGAACAGGATGCCGAGGACGGCCAGCCCGAACCGCAGCGGGCGGTCGGTGAACGCGAACGCGATCAGGCACGGCGGGGCGAACACGATGAACAGGCTGACCGTCTTCTCGTCCACCCGGAACGACGCGGGACTCAGGCCGATCAGCCAGTTCAGCCCGCCGGCCACCTGCTTGTTCACCCACTCGGCCGGCGGCTTGCCGTCGAACACCCGCAGCCCGAGGCAGAGGATGAGCATGGCGAACGGCACCATCAGGTCCACCATCAGCCGCAGCCCTTCCTTGTTCTCGGCCCCCGGCGTGTCGTCTTTCGGTCGGGTCGGCGGCAGGAGCAGGCAGCCGGCCGCGAGCGCCGCCGAGTATTCGATCACCTGCGGGAACAGCACCGGGGCGAGCAGCCCGTTGAACACCCCGCCGGCCACCCCGCCGAGCGACACCCACAGGTAGAAGGTGGTCAGGTGCTGGGCGTCCGGCCGGACCGCCGCCAGCCGGGTGTGGCAGGTGAGCGCGATGAGGAAGAACACGCCGCAGTGGATCAGCACCTGGAGGAACACGCTCAGCTCGATGCCGGAGGTGATGCCGAACACGAGCAGCAGGGTGGCGACCGGGGTGGCGTTCATCAGCAGCCCGAGCAGGGCGTTCGACCCGCGGGCGAAGGCGATGATGAACGTGAGCAGGTACAACGCCAGCGGCAGCACCCACAGCAGCGGGATGGCGGCGATGTCGGTGGTCAGGTGGGTGGTGACGCCGAGCATCAGGCTGGACGGCACGAACGCCAGCCCGAGCCACAGCAGCTTGCGGCGGGTCGGGATTTCTCCCCCGCGCGCTACCACCTGTGGCGCGAGCGCGAGCGACGGCGGCCGGAGCGGGTTAGCCGCGGCCCGCCCGCACACCGCCACCAGCACCGCCAGCAAACCGAACCCGGCGGCGAACACCCACGCCTGATCCGCCACCCGCATGAGCGGCTCGACGGCCAGCGGGTACGCGAGCAGGGTGAGCAGGCTGCCGGCGTTGCTGGCGGCGTACAGGAAGTACGGGTCGCGGGCGGACGGGTGGCCGGTGGCCACGAACCACCGCTGGAGCAGCGGGGCGGTGGTGGACACGACGAAGAACGGCACGCCGATGCCGACGGCCAGGATGGCCAGCACGTTCAGGATCGGGAACCCCTCGCCCTGCGGGGCGAGGGACGACAGGACCGGCACCGGCGTGGGGGTGAGAGCGGCGGCCAGGCCGAGGACGGTGGCGCCGACGCCGATGACCGCCAGGTGAATCCACACCTGCCGGCGGGTGTCACGGACGGCGGCCAGTTTGTGCGCGTACAGGTAGCCGAGCAGCAGGATGGCCTGGAAGAACACCATACAGGTGTTCCACACGGCCGGGCTGCCGCCGAGCAGCGGCAGCACCAGTTTGCCGACCAGCGGTTGAACCAGGAACAGGAGGGCGGCGCTGGCGAACAGGGTGACGGCGAACAGGGCGGGCACGGGCCGGACCCTCGGGGGAGCGGGCTGGGACCGTCGGCCGGACGCCGACGGGCAACCATAGCTCAGTCATCCAGCCCGGCGGTGAACGAATCCTCGTCCGCCGGCTTCGGCTTGGGCTTCGCCGGCGGGGGAGGGGGTGGCGGCGGTGGTGAAGCCGCTCGGCCGCCCGAGCCAGACGACCGCCCCCGCTTCGGCGGCTCCTCGGCCGGCTTCGGCTTCGCCGGCTGCGGTTTGGCCGGCTGCTTGCCCCGACCCGCCGGCGCCTTCTCCGCGGCCTTCGCCGGCTGCTTCGCGGCCGCCCTCGGCTTGGCCGGCTGCTTCGCGCTCGGCTTCGCCGGCGCCGAGTTCTTCCGCCCCGGCCCGTAGCTCGGCAGCGCGTCTTCCTCGATTTCGTCCACCTCGTCGATCAGGCTGCGGCCGAGCGGCACCTCGTCCTCATCCTCGACCGGCGGTCGGGCCGGGGGTGGAGGCGGGGGCGGTGCAGCCGGACGGACCGGCGCCGGCGGGGGGCCGGCGCGGGCCGTCGAGAGCGGTGGCGGACTCGCCGGGCGGGCGGGCGGCCGTTGCTCCTGTCGCGGGCGGTAGTCCCGTGGCAGTTCGCGTTCTTGCAAAGCCGGCGGTTGTTGTTGCCGCGGCGGCAGGCCCATCGGCTGCGGGTGCGGCAGTTGAGGCGGCATTCCCCCAGCGGATCCGCGAAGCTCGCCCCCGAACCGGGCGATGACGTAGGTGCCGCTCGTCTTGTGCTTCTCGATCTCGATCAGCCCGTGCTTGGCGGCGTCCTCCAGCAGGTCGCTGAACGTGCGATACCCGTGGTACTCCTCGTTGAACGACGGCCGCTTCCGCTTCATCGTGTCCTTCGCCATCGACGAGTAGATCACCTCCTTGTTCTCCCGCCGCAGGGCGATCAGGGAGTCCAGGAGCAGGCCGAACACCTTCCGCTTGACCTCCGGCAGGCTGGGCATGTCGCCCATCGGCAGCGGGGCGGGGCGGTCCAGGTCCTCGTAGTAGATGAACTCGTCGCAGTTGTCCCGCAGCAGGTTGGACGTGGCCTCCACCAGCCCCAGGCCGATGACGTGCTTACCCAACTCCTTCAGCTTGGACACCAGCGGGGAGAAGTCGCTGTCCCCGGACACGATCACGAACGTGTCGATGTGGTCCTTCGAGTACGCTAAGTCCACCGCGTCCACCACCAGTCGGATGTCGGCCGAGTTCTTCCCGGTCATGCTCCGCTTCGGGATCTCGATCAGTTCGATGGCCGCCTCGTGCAGCGCGCCGGCGAACCCGCCGAACCGGCTCCAGTCGGCGTACGCCTTCTTGGCGACGATCTTGCCCTTCTCGACCAGCCGTTCGAGCACCTTGTCGATCTGGAAGCGGTCCCGCTTGCCGTGGAACCCGAGGGCCAGGTTCTCGAAGTCGATGAAGACCGCCAGAATGCGTTCGCCGTCCCCGGCGCGGTGGTGTCGCATGTGGTGCCCGGCTCCGTTCCGAACCCGCGGGCGGTCGCCCGCAAGGTTGCCCCTATCATGCGACGCCGCCCCGGTTTCGACAACACGAGTCTCCGCCCGGCGGTTGGCCGATCCGCCCGGCCGTCCTTAAACGTAGGCCAAGCGGACGAACTCCACCCGAAGGGGGCGAATCATGGCGGACGGCATGTTCCGGCTGGACGGCAAGGTGGCGGTGGTGACCGGCGGCGGGCAAGGCATCGGCGAGGCCATCTGCCGCAGGCTGGCGGCGGGCGGGGCGAAGGTGGGCGTGTTCGACCTGAATGCGGCCAACGCCGAGCGGGTGGCGACGGCGATCGGCGGGGTGCCGCTGGTCGGCGATCTGACCAAGGAGGCGGACCTGGACCGGGTGTTCGGCGAGATCGTGAAGTCTGCCGGGCCGGTAGACGTGCTGGTGAACAACGCCGGCGTCGCCAGCAAGCCGGGCCGCGACGTGCCCATCTGGGAGAGCGAGCGGGCGGACTGGGAGTTCGTGATGAACATCAACGTGACCGGGCTGGTGCTGTGCTGCAAGGCGGTGCTACCGGGGATGATCGCGCGGCAGTACGGGCGGATCGTGAACATCGCCAGCATCGCCGGCAAAGAGGGGAACCCGAAGATGGCCCCGTACAGCGCCAGCAAGGCGGCGGTCATCTGCCTGACCAAGTCGTTGAGCAAGGAGTTGATCGGCAAGGGCGACATCTGCGTGAACAGCGTCGCCCCGGCGGTCATCCAGACGCCCATCCTCGACCAGTTGAACGAGGAGCAGGTGAAGATGATGCTGAGCAAAATCCCGCTCGGGCGGACCGGCAAGCCGGACGAGGTGGCGGCACTCGTCCACTTCCTGAGCAGCGCGGACTGCAGCTTCACCACCGGGTTCTGCTTCGACATCAGCGGGGGAAGGGCGACGTACTAGCGGCGTCTGAGTGGGGCAAGTTTCCAACTTGCCAATTCAATGATGGCAAGTTGAAAGCTTGCCGTCTGAGTGGGGCAAGTTTCCAACTTGCCAATTCAATGATGGCAAGTTGGAAACTTGCCCCACACCGGAAGACAAACGTGTCCGACAACCCGTACCTGCCGCCGTCGTTCGACCACCCGCCCCGCTGGCCCCGCCGGGTGTGGCCGGGGGCGGTGGTGCTGGCCGTCGTCCTCGCCATGCTGCTCGTCCCGCCGTTCGTCATCGAGCGGTGGTCCGCCCAGTACCTGATGATGATGATCGCGCCGGTGATCGCCATCGCCGGGGCGATGGTGTGGTGGTCGCGGCTGGCCGGGGTCAGCCGGGCGGACCGCTGGGCGGTCATCGCCTGCTTCCTCATCCCGTTCGCCATCCTCGCCGCCGAACTGGCCGTGCAAGGCATCCCGCCGATGGCCCCGGCGGTGTACGGCGTGCCGCTCGTCCTCGCCCTGTGGGTCGGCTGGCTGCTCGTCAGCTTCCCGTTCGGCCCGGAGGTGCGGCGGCCGGGGGTGTACATCGCCATCCTGGTCGGCTGGGCGGCGGTGGCGTGCGTGCGGCTGGAATCGACCGACGCCTCGATGGTGCCGCACCTGGCGTGGCGGTGGACGCCGAAGCCGGAGGATGCGTTCGCTGCCATCAAGGGTCAGCGGCAAACCATCGAGGTGAACCCCGACCGCAAGGGAGGGGGTGAGGTGAAACCCGGCGACTGGGCCGAGTTCCGCGGGCCGAACCGCGACAACAAGCTGACCGGGGTGAACCTGGACCCGAAGCGGTTCGGGGAGGCGAAACAACTGTGGAAGGTGCCGATCGGCCCCGGCTGGGGGTCGTTCGCCGTGGTCGGCGACCGGCTGTTCACGATGGAGCAGCAGGGGGGCAACGAGGCGGTCGTGTGCCTGGACGCGGACACCGGCA
Organism: Fimbriiglobus sp.; assembly: GCA_022841795.1. Lineage (GTDB taxonomy): Bacteria > Planctomycetota > Planctomycetia > Gemmatales > Gemmataceae > JALHQU01. The sequence goes on along the minus strand of JALHQU010000170.1, from coordinate 8,408 downwards.
AGCTGGTGTGGGAGCACACCTACCCGGCCAAGTTCACCGACCAGAACGCCGGCGTCGGCCCGCGGTCCACGCCGACGGTCAGCGGCGGGCGGGTGTACTCCACCGGGGCGACCGGCAAGCTGACGTGCCTGGACGCGGCCACCGGCAAGGAATTCTGGACGAAGGACTACGCCGCCGACGCCGACGGCTGGCGGCCGAACCCGAACTGGGGGTACTCGTCTGCCCCGCTCGTGCGGTACGGGCTGGTGATCGTGTTCACCGGCAACGGCAAGAAGGGGAAGGGCACCACCGCGTTCGACGCCGACACCGGGGCGGTGGTGTGGCAGGCGGGGAAGGGGTACCACGGGTACAGTTCGGCGCAGATGGTCACGTTCGCCGGGGTTGAGCAGGTGCTGATGGCGAGCAACTACGGCATCGAGTCGTTCGACCCGAAGACCGGGGCGGCGCTGTGGGAACACGAGTGGCTTCAGGCTCAGGGTAACCGCACCGCTCAACCCGCGATCCTCGGCGATGGCGAGCTGATGCTCGGCACCGGCGTCGGGTTCCTCGCCTCCCGTCGGCTGAAGGTGACGAAGACCGACGCCGGGTGGGACGTGAAGAAGGTGTGGCAGTCCACCCAGCCGTCGCCGTATTACAACGACGGCGTCGTCCACGCCGGGCACTACTTCGGGTTCAGCGGGTCCAAGTTCGACTGCATCGACATGGCCGACGGGCAGGAGAAGTGGTCGGCCGGCACCCGGTACGGGAACGGGCAGGTGCTGCTGCTCGCCGACCAGAACCTGCTGCTCATCAGCCAGGAACGGAAATCGCTGACCGACGACCGGGTGTCCGTGTTCCTGGTGGAGGCGAACCCGGAGGAGTTCGTGCCGGTGGCCGAACTGCCGACTCTGAAGGGCAAGACGTGGAACCACCCGGTGATCGCTCACGGCCGGCTGTACGTGCGGAACGGCACCGAGGCGGCGTGCTACGAACTGCCGGTGAAGTAGGGCGGAAAGACCTCACCCCCCGGCCCCCTCTCCGAGCCGGAGAGGGTGTTCAAGCGAGGTAGGCAACAGAGAGGCAACACAGCTCACCGCAGGAGGGTATGGAACACCATCCACGACAGCGACTTGAACACCCCCTCTCCGGCTCGGAGAGGGGGCCGGGGGGTGAGGTCCAAATCAGTTCTGCCGGTTGTGCCGTCCGCCTCTCTCCGGCCACACCCGCCTCCCCCCGGCCGGTTCGCCCCACCTTCCCTATTTTGTCGTCATCTCTCTCCATCCCATCCGCCGGCGACGAGAGGCCCCGCATGCCCGCACCCGTCCGCACGTTCACCGTCCTGCCGTCCGTCCCGGACCGGCTGAAGGCGCTCCCGAAGCTGGCGTACAACCTGTGGTGGTGCTGGCACGCCGACGCCACCGCCCTGTTCCGCCGCATCGACCCGGACCTGTTCGAGAAGCTGGACCACAGCCCGGTGCGGCTGGGGTACGCGGTGTCGCAAGAGCGGCTGGACGAGCTGGCCGCGGACGACGGGTTCCTCGCCCACCTGGACCGGGTGGCCGAGAACCTGGACGAGTACCTGCACGCCAAGACGTGGTTCCGCGAGCAGTTCCCGGACGACCAGTCGCTGAAGGTGGCGTACTTCAGCATGGAGTTCGGCATCCACGAGAGCGTGCCGGTGTACTCCGGCGGCCTGGGGGTGCTGGCCGGCGACCACCTGAAGAGCGCGAGCGACCTGGGCATCCCGCTGGTCGGCGTCAGCATGATGTACCGCGAGGGGTACTTCCGCCAGTACCTGAACGCCGACGGCTGGCAGCAGGAGCGGTACCCGGAGAACGACTTCTTCAGCCTGCCGCTGATCGCCGAGACGGACGACAAGGACGAGCCCATCCTGGTGAGCGTGGAACTGCCCGGCCGGGAGGTGAAGCTCCGCATCTGGCGGATTCAGGTCGGCCGGGTGCCGCTGTACCTGCTCGACGCCAACATCCCGCAGAACCGCCCCGAAGACCGGGCGATCACCGCCCAACTGTACGGCGGGGACATCACCACCCGCATCCAGCAGGAGATCATCCTGGGCGTGGGCGGGGTGCGGGCGCTGCGGGCGCTCGGCCACGCCCCCACCGTCTGCCACCTGAACGAGGGGCACGCCGCGTTCTGCGCCCTGGAGCGGGTGCGGACGCTGATGGCCGAGCAGAAGCTGGACTTCGCTACCGCCGCCGAGGCGATCAAGGCCGGCACCGTGTTCACCACCCACACCCCGGTGCCGGCCGGCAACGACGTGTTCCAGCCGAACCTGATGGACCAGCACTTCGGCGGGTTCATGCACCAGCTCGGGCTGGACCGCCGCTCGTTCCTGGCCCTCGGCCGGCAGCGGCCGGACGACGAGGGCGAGCCGTTCGGCATGACCGTGCTGGCGCTGAAGATGGCGAACGGCAGCAACGGGGTGAGCCAGCTGCACGGGTCGGTGTCGCGGGCCATGTGGCAGAAGATCTGGCCGCAGGTGCCCACCCCGGAGGTGCCCATCGCGGCCGTCACGAACGGCGTCCACACGCAGAGTTGGCTGGCCCCGGAGTTCGGCCAGTTGTTCGAGCGGTACTTGGGCGTGCAGTGGGACTCGAAGCCGGTGGACTTCGCCGTGTGGAAGCGGACGGACACCATCCCGGACGCGGAGGTGTGGCGGACGCACGAGCGGGCGCGGGAGCGGCTGGTGACGTTCGCCCGCAGCCGGCTGAAAACGCAACTGACCCGCCGCGGGGCGCCGGCCTCGGAGATCGCCGCCGCCGACGAGGTGCTCGACCCGGACGCGCTGACCATCGGGTTCGCCCGCCGGTTCGCCACCTACAAGCGGGGCGACCTGGTGTTCCGCGACTCGGCCCGCCTCGCCGCCCTGCTGAACAACCCGGCCCGCCCGGTGCAAATCCTGTTCGCCGGCAAGGCCCACCCGAAGGACAACGGCGGGAAGGAGCTGATCGCCAAGGTGGTGCATAATTCCCGCAAGGCCGAGTTCCGCAAGCGGGTGGTGTTCATCGAGGACTACGACATGAACGTCGCCCGCCACCTCGTCCACGGTGTGGACGTGTGGCTGAACAACCCCCGCCGCCCGCTGGAGGCGTCCGGCACCAGCGGCATGAAGGTGGCGGTGAACGGCGGGCTGAACCTGTCCATCCAGGACGGCTGGTGGGTGGAGGGGTACGACGGGGAGAACGGGTTCAGCATCGGCGCCGGCGAGGAGTACACCGACCTGACGTACCAGGACGACGTGGAGAGCCGGCTGATCTACGAGCTGATCGAGCGGGAACTGGCCCCGCTGTTCTACACCCGCGGGAGCGACGGCCTGCCGCGGGGGTGGATCAAACGGATGAAGCGGGCCATCGGCACCCTGGTGCCGGTGTTCAACACCAACCGCATGGTGGAGGAGTACCTGGAGCGGTGCTACCTGCCGGCCAACCGCCGCGAGGCGGTGCTGACGGCCGACAAGTTCAAGCCGGCGGCGGAGCTGGCGGCGTGGCGGCGGCGGCTGGCGTCCGACTGGCAGGCGGTGCGGATCGATAGCGTGGAAGCGCCGACCGGGCAGATGCTACGGGTGGGCGAGCCGTTCCCGGTGAGCGTCGGCGTGCATCTGGGCGGGGTGAAACCGGACGACGTGGAGGTGCAACTGTACTACGGCCGCACCGACGCGGACGGGCAGATCGTGGACGCCAAGACCGCCGCCCTCGCCCCGGACGGGACGACGAGCGGCGGGGTGGTGCGGTTCGCCGGCACGGTGCCGTGCAAGGCGAGCGGGCAGTTCGGGTTCAGCGTGCGGGTGCTGCCCAAACACGCCCATCTGCCGAACCTGTTCGAGCCGGGGTTGTTGATGTGGGGGTGAGAGATACTCTTCGCCGCGACCAACGGGAGCGGGGTTGCCGGCTCCGCTCCCGTTGGTCGCGGCGAAGATTGGCTCGACTTTACCCGCCGAACACCTTCTCCATCTCCCGCATCGCCGGCACGTCCGTCGGGTGGACGGTCCCCTCCCGCAGGCCCCGCTCTTTCGCCTCCTTGTAGTGCTTCTTCGCCGCGTCCGGCGACCCGCCCTTCGTCGCCAGCGCCAGGTGGAACAGCCGCAGCGGGGTGCGGTCCAGGGTGAGGGCGTCGGTCAGATCGGCTTCAGCCGCGGTGAACTCCTTGCGGGCGATCTTCACCCGTGCGCGGGTGTCCAGCAGCTCGCCGGTCATGCCGATGATCCGCACCGCCTTGTCCACCAGTTCGAGCGCCCGGTCGGCTGTGTCCGGGTTGGCGGACAACACCCACGCCAGGTTGTTCAGCGCCACCACGTTCTGGTCGTCGAACGCGAGCGCGGCCGAGTACGCCTTCTCAGCCGACGGCAGGTCCGCCCGCAGGGTGTGGAACTCGCCCTCGTTCATCCGCACGGCCACCGACCCCGGCTCCTCCGTCGCGGCGGCTTCCAGCCACCCCCGCACCCGCTCCCACTGGGCGTCGGTCGCCGGCCCGCCCCGCAGCACGGCCAGCCCGGTCAGAACCTTCACCCGCGTGGGCAGCAGCTTGGCGTAGCGGTCCAGCTTGGTGAACGCCTCGGCCGCCCGCCCGTCGTGCGCCAGCAGGCCGGCGACGGCCACCATCACCTCCGGGCGGACGGCGAACAGTTGCTCGTACTTCTCGACGGCCGCGTCGATCATCTTGCGGGCCACGGGGGTGCCGCGGACGGCCGGCTTGCGGCACAACTCGTCCAGCAGTTCGGCCGCCTGCCCGGTGCGGAGTTGCAGGTCGCCGGGGGTGGCGTCGGCGGTGCGGGCGTAGGCGGTCACCACCTCCAGCGCCTTCTGCGGCCGGCCGGCGCGGCACTCGAACCGGGCCACCGCCTGGATCACCCGGAATTCGGCCGGGTAAGTGGCGAGCAGGTACTCGGCACACTTCTCGGCGAACACGCGGTCCGACTCCTCGGTCGCCTCGTCCAGCGCGGCGATGTTGTAGTCGATGTTCCGCGGGTCCTGCTTCCGCAGGTCCTGGAGCAGCCGCCGGCCGTTCGCCCGGTTGACCGCCGCCCGCTCGGGGGTGGTGCGGCTGGCCGACGAGCGGTACACCTGCGCCAGCAGGAACATGTCCCGCGGGATCTTCGATTCCTGCACCACCCCGGCCAGCACGTCGATCGCCTTGGTCATCACCTGGTCGCGGGCCTCGCCTTCGAGCTGGTTTGACAGGCCGGCGAGGACGGCGGCGGTGGCCCGCCGCTCGTCCACCGTCTCGCCGGGGTTGGCGTCCGCCCCGGTGAGCAGGTCTTTGGCACGGGTGCGGTCCGGGCCGGTGCCGCGGGCGGCCAATAGCATCGCCAGGTTCCGCTTGGCCCATGCCACATCCGCCACCGGCAGCCCCTTGTCTTTGAGGAACTCGTCGAGCAGGGCGACGGCCTGGTCCTTCTGGTAGCACGACAGCTTCACCGCCAGCCGCGCCTGGGTGAACAGCTTCCGCTCGGCGGGCGTGGTCAGCATCGGCTTCCACCCGTCCGGCGCCGCTTTCGCGTCGGCGAACACCGCGGCCGTCATCAAGTACACCTGCGGGCTGGGCAACTTCGTTTTCGCCGTGGCGATCACCCGCGCGGCGGCGTCTTTGTCCCCGCCCTCGGCGGTGCGAACGGCCAGCCGCATCCAGTCGTCGGCGGTGGTGTTCGGGGCGGCGACGGCCTGCTCGTAGCACCGGCGGGCGTCGTCCGGGCAGCCGGCGGCGGTGTAGCAGTCGCCCAGCCAGCCCAGCCCGTCCGCCTCGTTCATGACCACCGGCTGCACCGCCGCCAGCAGTTGCTTGGCCGCGGCCGGCTCCACCCGCTGGACCGTCTGCCGCACCGCCCGCCGGAGCGGTTCGCCCCGCCAGCGGAAGTCGGACCCGAGGCGGGCGACCAGCCGGGTGAGCTGATCCGCCGGGCCGCGGGCGGTGAGGAACGCAAGCAGCTCCTGGGTCGGCCCGAACCGCACCGGCTCCAGCCGCACGGCGCGAGCGAGCAGCGAGTGGGACGACGCCCCGTCGCCGGCGAGCAGTCGCAGCCGGGCCAGGGCCACGCACACGTCCGCCCGGTCCGGGGTCTGGCCGTACTCGCGGACCAGGGCGTCGGCCGCGGGGCGGGCGTCGGGCATCCGCTTGCCGTTCGCCACCTCCCAGGCGGTGAGCAGGGCGGCCGACTTCTGCGAATCGGACCCGTATTTGGCCAGCATCCGCCGGGCCTCGTCCGCCGTCTTCGCGTCGCCGCCGCGGGTGGCGCGGTCGAACAGCCCCTCCCACACGGCCGCGTCCGACGGGTACCGGCCGGCGATACGGCGGTAGGTGCGAACCACCCCGCCCTCGTCCCCCACCCGGTCGAACACGTCCACCAGCCCGAACAGCAGCTTCAGTTGCTCGGCCTCCGGCCACATGTCGATCTGGGCGGCGAGCGGGTCGATCGGCCGCAGGCGGGACGGGTCGCGGGCGTACAGCCCGGCGCGGGCCAGCCGTAGGTCGGCCCGGTCGCCGCAGATGGCCTGGGCTTCGTCCAGGATGGCGAGGCCGGCGGCGGCCCCGGCGAGGTCGGCGGCGGTGGTGGCGTAGCGTGCCCACAGGGCGGCGTCGCCCGGCCGCTTCATGGCCTCGGCGCGGAGGACGGCGTAGGCGCGGGCGGTGTCCCCGCGGGCGGTCAGCGTCTCGGCCCGCAGCAGGGTGAACTCGGACGTGGCTTTGGCGAACGTCGCCTCGTACTGGCTCAACTGCGTGTCCAGGTCGGTCCACATCGGCTTGGTCGCCCCGGTCGTCCGCAGCTTGCTCGCCTTCATGCGGAACAGCTTCACCCGGCAGTCGGTGGTGGCGTAGCGGTTGCGGGCGGCCTGCTCGTACTCGGCGATGGCGTCGTCCAGCCGGCCGGCGTTCAGGTAGAAGTCGCCCAGCCCGCGGCGGGCGGCGCCGTGCGTCGGGTCGCGGTCGAGGATCAGTTTGAGCGACTGTTCTTCCTGGTCGAACTCGCCCCGCCGCTGGTGGCACAGGGCGAGCAGCAGGTTCGTCTGGCACTCCAGCGAGATCAGGTCGGCGGACGAGTGCCGCAGCTTGGTGAGCACGCCGATCGCCTCCTCCCACTTCTGCTCGCTCATCGCCAGCCGGCCCTTCAGGTACTGGGCCTGTAGATCGGCGGTTCGCTTACGTCCGGCAGACGGAGCGGCGCGGGTTTGCAGGGAGGCGATCAGCTTCTTCGCCCGGTCGGTGTCCCGCATCTGGAGCAGCAGGTCGGCGAGCGGGACGGTCAGGTCGAGCGCGTCCTGGTCGTTGACGAGTTCGACGCCGTCTTCCAGCGCGGCCACCGCCGCCCCCAGGTTGCCGCGGTTCACCTCCAGCCACGCCAGGCTGCGGACGAACCGCGGGTCGGTCGGGTGCGCCTTGATGCCGGTGCGGTACAGGTCGGCGGCCGTCGCCACCTCCTCCCGCTTCTTCTGCAACTGCTCGCCGAGTTGGAGCAGGGCGTCGGCGTTCTCCGGGGCCAGCTCGATCGCCTTGCGGCTGTCGGCGATGGCGGCGGCCTCGTTCCCGACGGCGGCGTAGTACCGCCCGCGGGCGGTGTACGAGTCGGCCGACGCGGGCAGGGCGGCCACCAGCCTATCCAGCACCGCCTTCGCCTCGTCCTTCTGCTTCAGATCGTTCAGCAGGTACTCGGCGAACTCCTGGTACGCCCCCGGCTGCTTCGGGTCGCAGGCGATGGCCGTCTCGTAGCTGGTCAGCACCTCCTGCGGCTTCTGCAACCCCCGCTGGGCGAACGCCAGGTCGAGCCACAGCGGCTGCTCTTTGGGGAACTCCTTGAGCAGAGCCTGCGCGTGCGTCTCGGCGTCGGTGAACTTCCGAGCGCGGAGGGTGGCTTTGAGTGCTTCGCGGCGAGTGTCGTGCCGGTTCGGGTCGGTCCGCAACACCCGATCATACAGGCGGATCAACTCCGATTGGTCGGTCGGCCGGTTCCGCTTCCGCAGCACCCCGGCCAGCCGCTCCAGCGCGTCCGCGTCGTCCGGTTTGAACTCCAGGTACTGCCGCAGGTAGAACACCGCCGAATCGACCTTCTTCGGGTCGTCGGCGGACAGGTCGGCCGCCAACTCGGCCTGCCGGCGGAGGGCGTCCGGGATGCGGCCGGCCTGGATCGCGTGGGCGCCGAACAGCGCCCCCACGAGGACGGCGGTGACGATCACCAGCTTAAGCAGGAACCGCTTGTTGATGGTCGGCAGCATGGCTCTGCGTCCGTGCAGGGCGGGGTTCGGGTGGAATCGAGCGGGCCGGTCGGTGGTGAACCCCGCGGAAGGGAGGAGTGTAGTTTTTTCAAACGGCGGGCGTCAACCCGGATTCAAATGAACCCGGCCCGCGAGGGCCGCGGGTGCGTGGGGCAAGATTCCATCTTGCCTCGGATGGCAAGTTGAAAACTTGCCCCACGCACCCGC
>JALHQU010000169.1 GCA_022841795.1 Fimbriiglobus sp. | reverse complement strand
CCGCCTGGGTGGATCGAGAACCCAGGCGGCTGACGCCGCCGGTTCACCTTAACTCCACCGCCGCCGCCGCCACCTTCCACGTGTCCCCGCCGACGATCCGCCCCTTCTCCAGGTGGATGATCCGCTGCGCCCGCTCGGCCGCGTGCGGGTCGTGCGTCACCATGATGATCGTCTTGCCCAGCGCCGACCGCAGCTGGTCGAGCAGGTTGAGCGCGTTGTCCGCGCTCTTCGCGTCCAGCGCCCCGGTCGGCTCGTCGCACACCACGATGGTCGGGTCGGTGACGATCGCCCGCGCGATGCCCACCCGCTGGCACTGCCCGCCGCTCAGCTTACCGGGGCGGTGCGTCTGGCGGTCGGCCAGCCCGACGATCTCCAGCGCGTTCGTCACCCGCTGCCGCCGCTCGGCCCCGCTCATCGGCAGCAAGAGCAGCGGCAGCTCCACGTTCTCGTAGGCGGTGAGGACGGGCAGCAGGTTGTAGAACTGGAACACGAACCCGACGTTCCGCGTCCGCCACCGGGCGAGTTCGCTCTCGGACAGGTCGGAGATGATCTGCTCGCCCACGCGGATGGTGCCGGCGGTGGGCGTGTCCAGCCCGGCGATCAGGTTGAGCAGCGTCGTCTTGCCCGACCCGGACGGCCCCATGAGGGCGACGAACTCGCCCTCCTGCACGTCCAGGTTCAGGTCGTCCAAGACCGTGATCGGCTCGGGCGAGTCCAGGTTGAACGTCTTGTTCAGCTCGCGGACTTCGACGATGGCCATAGCAGGGACCAGTGGTGAGTGGCCAGAGAAGCAGGTCCGTTTTCGCCCCGGAGGGGCCGTCGGGTGTAGCCCAGGGCGGAAGCCCTGGGTCCGAAGTTCGTTTTTGCCCCGCCCCGGAGGGGCCGGCGGGCGAGTACGCCGGCCCCTCCGGGGCGGGCACTGGGGGTTCATCACACCCAGGGCTTCCGCCCTGGGCTACACCCGGCGGCCCCTCCGGGGCGAAGAACGGTCGATCACTTCACGTCCGCCTTCTTCCCGCCGTCCGCCTTCGGCGCGTCCACCGTACCCGGCTTGAGGAAGTCCACCACCGCCCCCATCTCCGGCTTCAGGAACGTGCCCGGCACCTCGCCGGCCGGCAGCTTCACCTTCACCCGCACGCTGACGATGCTCTTCGCCCGGTTGGCGATGGGCATGATGCGGTCCAGGGTGCCGTCGTACACCTTGTCCGAGAAGGCGTCGGCGCGGATGCGGCACGGCTGGCCCACCTTCAGCTTGGAGATGTCCTTCTCGGCGATCTCCAGGTCGGCCTCCAGGTCGGCCAGGTCGGCCATGTCGCAGATGGCCCCGCCGCCGCTGAACGCCATCGGGTTGACCAGCTTGCCCACCTCGGCCGCCTTGGTGAGGACGGTGCCGGTGATCGGCGCCTTGATCGTGCAGTTGTCCAGCCGCCACTGCGCCTGCACCAGCCGGGCGGCGGCCACCTTCACGTCCGCCTCCGCCCCCTTCACGTCCGCCTCCAGGGCGGCCATCGTCTCCTTCCGCGGCCCCTCTTTCAGGATGGTGAGGGTGGTCTCCAGGTTCCGCACGCGGGCGGCGCCGGTGGCCATGTCCGCCTGCGCCTGCTGCATCTCGCGGGTGGCCACCGCCGACAGCCCCTCCAGCCGCCGCAGCTCCTGCTCGGCCCGCAGGCGGGTGGCCTGCGCCTCTTTCAGCTGCGCCACCACCTGCTCCACCTCCACCGCCCGCACCGACTTCGGGTCCTGCGCCGCCATCCGCTGTTTGGCCGCGTCCAGCCGCTTGTCGGCCGCCGCCAGCGACGCCATCGCCTCGTCCACCTGCGCCTTGTACGCGTCCGACTGGAGGACGGCGATCACGTCCCCCTTCTCGTACAGCACCCCCTCGGCGAACGCCATCTCCGGCCGCCCGTTCCGGGCCGGGGCGGGGCGGAGTTCGATCACCTTCCCGCCCACGTCGATCGGGCTGACCGAGATCTGCTTGGCCGGCATCAGGTACCCCTTCACCGACAACTCCGGGCCGGTGCCGCCGTCGGCGGCGGAGGAGGACGCGGCGGTCGGGGCGGTGTCCGTGGCCACCCCCTTCTGGCTGTAGTTGCGGACGGCGTACCCGCCCCAGGCGAGGGCCAGGGCGGCGCACAGCAGCCACGGCAGCCACGCCACCCGCCCGCCCCCGCCCTTGGCCGGGCCGGTGCCGATGCGGAGCTTCTGCACCCGCTCCCGCAGCTCGCCGTTGGCGGACGCGGGGGCCGGAGCCGGCCGCGGCGGGTGGGCGGCTTCCAGGGTGACGGGATCGGCCTTGTCGGTCATGGTCAGTCACTCCGCTCGTCGGGGTCGGTTCCGAGCCACGGGGTCAGCATGTGAAGGACGGTTCGGGTGACGGCCGCCCGGTCGAACGCCTCCGGGTCCACCGCCAGTTGCCCGCTCAGCCCCTGGAACAGGGCCATCATGATGGACGCCACCACCGGCGGCGGGGCCGGCGGGGTGGGGCCGGCGGAGGCGGCGATGTCCGCCGCCAGGTGCGCCCGCCAGCCGGCGTTCGCCAGCGCCAACTTCCGCCGGTAGTCGTCGCGGTGCCGCACCTGGGCCATGAACGTGTGCACCAGGGCCGGCAGCTCGTCCGTGTTCTCGGGGGCGTCGCCCCGCATCATGCGGTCCAGCCCGTGCCGCAGGCGGGCCGTCACCGGGCCGACGCCCGGCTTGCCCACCCCGCTGCGTTCGGCGTCGGCGATGGCCTCCTGGATCATCCGCGACAGCATGCGGTCGAACACCGCCAGCAGGATGTCCTCTTTCGCCGGGAAGTAGTACGTCAGTTGCCCGCGGCTCATGCCGATCCGCTCTTCGATGCGGGCGAGCGACAGCCGGTGCAGCCCCTCGGTGGCGATGATGTCGGTGGCGGCGGACACGATCTCGTCCCGCCGCTTGCGGGCGACCGGGGACTCGTTCGGCGGGTCCGGATCGACGAACGGCAGCGGGAACTCCAACCCCGGCGGTAACGCCGGGGCGGGGGTGTCCGCCGGTTTCTTGCCGTTCCGAATTCCCACGCCGGTACTACTCTGGACCGATCGGTCTAGTTTCACCCGCAGTTATAGACCGATCGGTCTAAGTTCGTCAACGGCAACTTCGCCGGATTCACCAGCTTCTCAGGAAGGGAGAGGCGACGATACCCGGTGTTCGCCGAACGGGGTGGGGGATTTTCCTGGCGAGCCGGGAGCGTGAGCGACCGGAGAATTCAAAAGCTCCGGTCGCTCACGCTCCCGGCTCGCCAAGAGTATTCCGCGGAACCGATTCAGTCGCCCCAGCTTACCGGCCGATGATGACGCGGAGTGTCCACGCCGAACCGGGCGGGCCGCGATGAGCCGGACGGGTGTTCGACGAGTTCTGAGTGGGTTGGGGGTGGCGGCGGCGCTCGCCGCCGGCGGGTGCCGCACCCCGCACCCGACCGTCCGCGTGTTCAGCCCGCCGCCGGCCCCGCCGCCGGCCCCGACCGACCTCGGCCAACTGCCGCCCGTCCCGCTCACCCTGATCGAACCCGACTACCACACCCTGCCGCTGCTCGACCCGGCCACCGCCGACGTGACCGGCGAAACTCGCCCGCGGCCGGTCGGCCTGACCACCGAGTTCGTCGCTAAACGCGCCGCCGAACACGCCCCGGCGGCCACCGCCCTGGAGCGGGAGAACGAGGTGCCGACCGCCACCGTCGAGTGGCCGGGCGGGTCGTGTGCCCCGCCGTCAGGCGGGAATTTGGCCCGCGAACTCCGCCCGCTGGTGGCCGCGGACATGCGGAACAAGGCGGCCGGCGAGGCGGTGGCCGCGTTCTACCAACTGGCCGACGCCGAGGGGCGGGCGGAGGTGGTGCGGAAGACGATCGAGTCGCTGGACAAGCTGCGTGCGGCGGTGAAGGAGGCGAAGGCGAAGGGCGTCAAGCCGCCGATCGACGAGGATGAACTGGACCGCCAGCGGGCGGCGTGGATCAGCCTGCTCGGGCAGGTGGAACTGGCGGCCAAGCTGCTCGACGGGCAGTTGAAGCGGACGCTCGGCGCGTCCGGCAAGATGACCGAGCGGTTCCAGCCGGCCGGCGAGTTCGGCATTTCAACGGAGACGATCGACGTGGCCGCAGCGGTGGCGGTGGCGCTCGAACGCCGACAGGATCTGGTGGCGATGCGGACGGCGTACCTGAAGCTGTCGTCGGACAACGTGGGCGAGGTGCGGGAGTTCCTGCGGACGGTGCCGGGCACCGGCGGGGCGCTCGGCACGGGTTCGCCGCCGGGCACGACCGGGTACGGCCCGCAGGTGGGGCCGTTCGCCCGCGCCGCGGTGCGGCAGATCGCGGAGGTGGAAGCGGCCGTGAGCGGGGTGGCGGCGGCCGAGGTGGAGGTGCGGCGGCGGCAGTTGTTCGGGCTGATCGAGCAGAAGGAGCGGGCGGTGGCGGACGAGGTGCGGGCGGAGGCGGCGGTGCTGGCCGAGCAGGCGCGGCAGGTGGGGCTGGCCCGCTGGCGGGCGGAGAAGCTGATGGCCAAGCTGGCCGACCTGCGGAAGCAGGACGCCGGGGCGGCGGCGGTGGTGCCGGCCGAGCTGGAGGCGAACCGGGCGCGGGCGGACGTCATCCAGGCGGTGATGGCGTGGCACCAGGCGAAGGCCAAGCTGACCGCCGCCCAGGGGCTGTACACCGGCGGGAAGTGAAGGTGGTTTCTGTAGGGTGGGCACCGCCCACCGTCTTTTTCAGCGGTGGGCGGTGCCCACCCTACGAACTGACCTGCCGCCCTCGTTGGATCATCTCGGGCGGTAGGTTGCCCGCTTCCGCACGGCCACCACGAGCAGCGCGGCGCACGCCAGCGGAACGACCGCCACGATGCCGAGGGCCAGCCCGGACATCGTCCACTCGGAGCTGGTCCACGGGATGCGGTCGGTGCCGGTGCGGTTCATCCGGTGCCCGCGGGTGAGGGCCACCGCCATCACCGCCAGGAGTGGCCAGGTGATGCCGCACCCGAGGACGGCCAACAGCGTCCACGCCGGCCACTTGCGGGGCGGCCCGCCGGCGACCGGGCGGCGGGGCCGCGTGGCCCGGAAACTGGCGACCGCCGCGAACAGCAGCCCGCCGCACAGCACGGCCGACACCCCCGTGCGGACGGGCGACGGCCGGGGGGCGGTGGTGACCGCCGGCGGGTGGAACCACTGCCGCGCCGCCGGGTCGCCGGTCCAGTACAGCACCGGCACCCGCTTGCCCTCCACCTCCTCGCGGAGCGGCCGTTCCACCACCACCGCGTCGGACGTGTCGAGTACCGCCAGGCTGATGTCGCGGTCGTTCGTCTGCACCGGGATGCCGCCGGGGTGGATGACGCCGTCGATGGCGTTCCGCCGGCCGGACGAACTCTCCCGCCGGACGCGATTCCCGCGGCGGACGGTCTTCCCCGGATCCTCGACGTAGTGGTACGTCACGATCTCCAGCTCGGCGTCGATGTACTCGCCCTCGAACGCCAGCAGATGCACGTCCTGCACGGCCAGGGCGAAGCAGCCCAGCCCGAGGACGAGCAGAATGGCACCGGCGACCCCGCAGGTGATCTGCCGGAACAGGTCCGGGGTGGGGCGGCGGGTGCTGGGCGGTCGGCGCACGGCGGGATCTCCGGTTTCAGGTGCCGATCAGCGTGCGGACGACCATCGCCTTGAGTTCCTCCGGGCAGCCGGAAATCTTGTCGATCCGCGGCCACGCCACCTTGTGCCGCTTCTGGGCCGATTTGTTCAGCCGGACGATCGTCCAGGTCGCGCCGTAGGAGTACCCGCCCTTGGCCGGGCTGACCCGCCCGTCCACCACCACGCCGGGGTTCTTCTTCTTCGCCGACTGCTGGGACGTGGTGATGGCGGCGATCGTCGGCGGGTCGATGACCCCGGTCATCTTCACCAGTTTGCCGGCGGCGACGGCCGCCGGGTCGGAGTCGGCCTGGGGCGAGTCGCCGATGATCTTCAAGAGGAACTGCACCAGCAGCACGTCTTCCCGGCTGTTGGTGGCGGGGGCGGCGCCGACCACCCCGTCCACGTTGAAGAACACGGGCAGTTCCGGGGCGCTCGGCTGGGGGGCCATGAGGTGGGCCACGGCGGGCCTCCGGTGGGGGTGGGTGGGGAGATTCTTCGCCGCGACCTGCGGGAGCGGGGGTGGCTCGGCCGCTCCCGCAGGTCGCGGCGAAGATTGGAACGCCCGCCTACGGCTGCTTCACCTCGAACGTCAGCTTCACCTCCCACTTCTCGCCGAACGTCTCGGTCGGCCCGTTGGTGGTGAGGATGCCGGTCAGCTTGCCGTCGGCCATCTTGAACTCCTTCGTCTCCAGCGTGCCGATGTCGTTGAACCCGCTCTTCTTGTGCCCCTCGTGGCACACCTGGCAGCCGGTCACCTTCCCCTCCGGGGTGACGGTGATGATGAGCGCGCTGCCGCACTTGTTGAACATGGCCGCCGTCTCCGCGTTCTTCTCCTTCGAGTGGTCCTTCTCGGTGAAGATAACGGTCACTTTGCCTTTGCCGAAGTCGCTCTTCTTGCTGGACACGAACGCCAGCTTCGCCTCCTTGCCGTTGCCGGTGAACGTGCCGGACACCGGGGCGGCGTCCGTCTTCTCCTTCTTGTCGTCGGCCACGGCCGGGCCACCGAGCAGGGCGAACGCGGCCAGCACCGCCACGCCGATTCGGGTTCGAGTGTTCACGGGTGATTCCCTGGGAAAACGGGCGACCGACTGGCCGCCGCACGCCGACTCATGCCACGGCGGGGCGATACCGTTACACGAAGTGCGGGAAAAAGCCGGCGGTTCCCCCACCCCCGGCGTTACCTGTGAATATCCCTGCCCGCGCCCATCCTGAGAGACCCATGAGACTTGGAGCGGGTGCTGGTGACACACAGGCGGGGGCGCGGCTATTATTGCACAGTTGAGAACGTGCGTCGGAAACGCCCGAGGGTCGGCCATGCTGCGGTTCCGCTGGAAACACCTGCTCATCCCGGCCGTGCTGTGCGGCGTGCTGGCCATCGCCCCGAACGACACGTTCGGGCAGCGGGGCGGTGGGTACGGTGGCCCCGGTGGCGGTGGCGGCGGACCGCCCGCCGGCGGGTTCGGTGGCCCCAGCGGCGGGGGTGATCGCGGCGGCGGGTTCGGCGGTCGCGGCATGGGCGGCGGGTTCAACGCCGGCGCGATGGCCGACAGCACGTTCAACCGCCTCCAGCAGTCTTACGGCGGCACCGGCGACTCGCTCGACTACTCGAAGGTCCCGGCCACCACCCGCCAGCAGATGGACATGATGGCCCAGCGGTTCGGCGGCACGCCGATGCCCACCACCGGCACCGTCAGCCGCGAGCAGTACCGGGCGGAGACGGAACAGAAGATGACCGCCATGCGGTCGCGGTTCGGGCAACCCGGTGGCGCCCCGACCGCCCCGGCCCCCGTGGCCGGTTCGACCGGGGTGACGGTGAAGATGATCGGCCCGGACGGCGGCGACGGCCGGCCGGTGATGGTCAACTCGCCCGGCATGAACGGCGGGATGACACCGGGCGGGTTCGGAGGTCCGGGTGGGCCGAGCGGGTTCGGTGGCCCCGGCGGGTTCACCATGAGCGACGAGGACCTCCAGCGCCGGTTCCGCGAGTACGACACGACCCCGGACGGCAAGCTCACCAAAGAGGAGCTGGCCAATAACCCCCGCGGCCGGCGGATGCTGGACTCGTTCGACCAGACGGACACGAACCGGGACGGGGCCGTCAGCCTGGACGAGTACAAGGCGTACACCACCGCCCGCATGAGCGGGATGAGCCCCGGCGGGCCGGGCGGCCCGAGCGGGTTCAGCCGCGGCGACCAGGGCCAGGGCGGGTACGGCTGGCAGGGGGGCGGCGGCGGGTTCGGCCCCGGCGGGCCGGCCGAGGGCAAGCGGGAGGAGGCTGAGGAGGAGCGCCCGGTGGTGTTCCGGTACGGCAAGCTGCCGCAGAACCTGCCCGGCTGGTTCACCTCCGCCGACTTCGACAAGGACGGGCAGATCGGCCTGTACGAGTGGGCGAAGCAGGACGGGTACAACACCGACGCCCGGCTGGCCGAGTTCAAGACCTACGACCTGAACGGGGACGGGCTGCTGACGGCCGAAGAGTACCTGCGGGCGAACGGCATGACGGCCACCGTCGCCGGTCAGGGCCGCGGCCGTGGGCCGAACGGCGGCGACCCGTCGGCGTTCCGCGGCACCGGCGAGCTGCCGCCCAACCCGTCCACCGGCGGCGGGCCGTCGATGGGCGACCGCGGTTCGAGCGGGTACGGCCGCGGCGGTGGCGGCGACCGCCCGCAGTTCGGCGACCGCAGCCAGTCCGGCAGCACCCCGCCCCCGACCGGGGGGAACGGCCCGACCCCGCCGGCGATGGACAGCCGGGACAACCGCGGGGACAAGACGGAGAAGAAGGAGCAGAAGCGGGAGGAGCGGTCGTCCCAGTCCGGCACCGACCGCGGGAGCGGCAGCGGCGGCAGCCGGTTCGGCGGCGGTCGTGGCGGGCCGGGCGGCGGCGGCAGCAACCCGTTCAACCCGAGCAAGTAGTGGATCAGCCCTTCGCTCGGCGGGCCGCTCCGGAAACGGGGCGGCCCGCTTCATTTCGGGTGGCCGACTCCCTCCGGGAGTCGGCGCCGACTGTCGGAGACAGTCGGCCACCCGTGGTGCCGCTCGGCTCGCGGCACCTACCGAAGAATCTCCCGCCACCGCGCCCGCACCTGGTCCGGCGTGGCCGTGCCCGTCACCCCGATCTGCTGAACGGTGATCGACGCCACCAGGTTGCCGAACGCCGCCGCCTGCTCCGGCGCCGCCCCGGCGGTCATCGCGCAGGCAATTCCGGCGCTGCAACTGTCCCCCGCCCCGCAGATGTCGATCGGCCCGGAGACGGGATAGGCGGGGATCAAATACCCGCCCCAGCCGTGGTCGGAGGTCGCCCGCGTCAAGAAAATACCCTTCTCGCCAGCCGTCCCAAACACCCACCGGCAATGGTGGAACTGAATCAGTTCGATGCACCGACTCTGGAACAGTCCTTCCTCGTCTTCGTCCCCGGTGTCCGGGTTGGGAATGGCTTTGCGGCACTCGTCCATGTTCGGCTTCACGCACACGTTGCGGAACAGGCCGATCCGCTCGCGGCTGTCAGCCAGCACGAACTTCGCCGGGTCGCGGTCGCCCAGCTCGGCCAGCCGCTCCCGCACCCGCGTCGTGATGACACCGCACTCCGCTTCGCTGACTTGATCCAGCACGATCACCGCGTCGAACGACTCCCACGCCGCGTCCAATCGCTTTAGTATCTCGTCCTCGACCGCCCGCGGCGTCGGGGTGCGGTTCTTGGTGTCCAGCCGGTTCAGCTCCCGCACCGCCCCGTTCTCGCTCAGCATCGGCTTGCTGTACGTCGGCGTCCGCCGGGCCGCTGACACCACGATGTCGTCCGCCACTACCGCCGGCAGCTTCGCCAGCGCCTTCCGCAGCTCGTACCCCTCGCCGTCGTCGCCGATCACCGTGACCGGGTGAATCCGCCCGACCCCCAGCGCCGCCAGGTTGTTCAGCACCGTGCCGAGCGCGCCGGGGTAGCACCGCACCCCGGTCACCTGGTACGCGGTCAGCCCGGTCTCGACGGACGGCTCGTTCAGCCCCGCATCGATGTCGAAGTAGCGGTCGAGGAACAGGTCGCCGACCAGCCCGACGGTGCGGCCGGGGATCGTGGCGAGGACGTGTTCGACGAACTCGGTGGTGAGCATGACCGGCAGTATACTCTTCGCCGCGACCACCGGGAGCGGGGTTGCTGGCCCCGCTCCCGGTGGTCGCGGCGAAGAGCTATTGCTTCCGCTTCTTCCCGCCCGGCGGGCCGGTCAGCAGCACCCGGCAGCCGTCGAACCGGAACTCGCCGAGGGCACCGTTCAGCCCGTCGTGGAACAGGTCGGCGGACAGGGCGTACACCCGCTGCCGCCCCCGCTTCTCCACCGTCAGTACGCCGGCGTTCCGCAGCACCCCCAGGTGGTGGGACACGTTCACCACCGGGCAGTTGACGGCGGCGGCGAGCGCGTTCACGCTCTGCTCGCCGGCGGTGAGTACGCGGATGAGGCGGAGGCGGGTGGATTCACCGAGCGCGTGCAGGATGGTGGCCATCCGGGTGGCGGTCGTCGGGTCGATCATGTCCGGGGCGGATGTGAGGGCGTGGGCGGAGGCCGCCGCCGACCGGCGGGGTCGTCCGTCGAGTTCGACCCGTTCTAGCAAATCGGCGTGATTTGAACCAACCCACGTTGCACTATTTCATTCGACTTCATGACGAAAGAGCGGAAATTCCGACAGTGCCGGGGTAGTGTCGGATGATCGGACGGGGGAAGGGAGCAGAGGGGCACGGATTCGAACCGTGTGGGGCGGGTTTGGAGGCCGCGTGTTCTCCCAGGAACACCCCTCTGTGCAAGGCAGCCCGACGGGAATTGAACCCGTCCCTCGACGGTCACAGGGTCGCGTGCGGAACCTCTACACCACGGGCTGCCCCTGTCAGACGCCCGGACACCCCGGCGGGTTCGCGCCGACTGATGGACCTCACCCCCCGGCCCCCTCTCCGGCTCGGAGAGGGGGTGTTCAAGGGAGAGACGCGTCCGGTCTTCGCCGCGACCTGCGGGAGCGGCCGAGGGTCCACCGCTCCCGCAGGTCGCGGCGAAGAGTCTCCCCCTCTCCACTTTGGAGAGGGGGCCGGGGGGCAGGGCTACCGCACTACATCAGCCTGTAATCCCTTGCAACACTTGCAGCAGGAACTCGTCGTCCCACCCGGCCCTCGTCCGCTTGGTCGGGGTGGTCGCCCCCTTCTTCCGTCCGGGCGTCCGGCGGAGTAGCGACACCGCCACCCGTCGCACCATCGCCAGGTTGGCCCCCGCGTGTCGTTCCCGCACCCGGCTGTCGTCCTCCCCGAACACCACGTCCAACACCCAGTGCATCGACTCGATCCCCCAGTGACCGCGGATGAACCCGGCCAACTCGGCCGCTTTCCCGGTGTGACTGCTCAGGTAGTAGTGCATCGTGTTCGTCCGCACCCCGCCCACCACCCGCTCCCGGCACACCTGCACCACCGCCTTCGCCCCCACCCACTCCGCCGGCAATCCCGCCGGGCGGTACAGGACGGTCACGCTCCGCTCCTCGTGCCGCCCGTGACCGTCCTCGATCTCCACATGCGTGTCGTGCGTCACCCCCTCGAACTCGGCCTCGCACGCCCGCTCGAACGCCCCCTCCACCGCCGCCTGGAGGGTCGGCTGATTCCCCTTCACCGCCAGCAGGTAGTGCCCCTTCCGCTCGCGGATGAGGGTCGCGTTCCCCACCTGGCACCCGGCCGCATCCGGGGTGACGATCGCCCCCTTCAACTCGAGCGCCCGGAGCAACTCGGGGATGACGGCGATCTCGTTGCTGCCGTCCGGCACCACCACCTGACCGAGCGTCAACCGCTGCTCGGTGGCCCACGCGCTCACCACCGTCAGGCATCCGGCGGCGGTGTTCGCCGGGGCCGAGCGGGCCGCCTTGCCGTCGATGGCGATGGGCACCAACCCACTGGCCTCGCACGCGGAGGCCATCCACCGCCCGAACGCTTCGGCGAACCGGGCCGGGTTCAGCTTGGCGAACACGCGGGCGAACGTGTCGGCGCTGGGGATGCCGTTGGTGAGAGGGAGGAAGCGACGGAAGAAGTCCTCCTTCGTGTCGGCGTACTCGGCGATGTCGTCCCACGTGTCGCAACCGCCGATCACCGCACAGGTGGCCAGGACCAGGATGTCGGTGAGGGCGTGCAACTTGTTCGCCGTCTCCCGCCGCGGGTCGGGCAGATCGGCGAACACGGCGGTGATCGGCAGCGGCATCGGGGTTCCTCCGGAACCCCTCGGTGTAGCTCCAACCCCTTACGCCGTCAGCCCTTCATAGTGCGGTAGCCCTGGGCCGGGGGGTGAGGTCTTCCACGCTACGGCAGGCCGGCCCACTTCCGCAGGCCCCACTCGAGCGCGAGCAGGGCGAGCACCACCAGCAGCGTCAGCCACGACTTGCGGGCCGGGTACTCGGCCTGCGTGTCCACCTTCGCCACCTGCGACGACAGCTTGTCCAGCAGGTCCTTCACCTTGTCCGGGGTGTACACCTTCCCGCCGGTGGTCTTGGCGATCTCCTCCAGCAGCGGCATGTCGGCGGACAGTTCCACCAGCTCCTCGTTGTCCGGCGGCAGCACCTCGAACGTGCTCCGCAGCTTGGTCGCCCGGCCGTCCGGTCCGACCGGCCCGACCAACTGGTCCGCCCACTCCGGGATCTCCAGCTCCACCGCGTACTTGCCCGGGGTCAGGTCGCGGAGCTTGCCGGACAGGTCCCGCGGGCGGCCGTCCGGGTGGGTCAGCGGGGTGAGCGACAGCGGCCGCTCGGCCTCGCCGTCCTTGTCCGGCAGCTTGACCAGCCGCACTCCTTTGAGCGCGTTCGGCCCGAGCTTCTTCACCGCCTCGGTGGCGCGGGCGATCACCTCCACGTCCTGGCCGGTGCGGAACGCCGGCTCGCGGGTGCCGAACCGGATGGTGCCGGCGGCGTTCTGCGCGGGCAGCAGGCGGTCGGACGCCGCCCACTGCGCCACCTGCCCCCAGAACTTGTGGTGGTACTTGTCGCCCACCCGGTACCGCCACCGCCACGTCGAATCCACGCCCACCCACAGCACCCGCCCGAACCCGTAGTTCTGGCGGGCGAGGATCGGCCGCCCGCCCACCTCGGCCAGCACCTCCGCCCCGTCCTTCGCCTCGCCCGTCACCGCCCAGTAGTGCGGCGGCAGGCTGTCCCAGATGAACCGGCTGAGGGCGGCCGTCTCGCCCAGTTGCAGGAACCAGCTCCGCTGCCCGTCCGGGGCGAGCGACAGCTTGAACCCGTCCGGCGCGTTGGTGGCCGTCGGGTTGCGGATGGGCAGCAGCTTCCGCAGCGGCTCGGCGTCGTCCAGGTACTGGCTCGGCATGGCCCGCTTGCCGGCCACCATCACCAGCGTGCCCCCGTCCTCGGCCACGAACTTCTCCAGCCGCTCGCGGTCCGCCCGCGGCAGCATGCCCGGCTCCACGTCGCCCAGCACCACGCAGTCGTACCCGGCGATCACGTCCGCGTCCGGCAGTTGGCGGGCGGGGATGCCGAACTTCTTCAGGTCGTCGTCCGCCGCCTTGGTGATGCGGGGCTGGCGGAACACCACGCTCCGCACGTCCATGTTCTCGTCCCGCCCCAGGCAGGTGTGCAGGTAGTGGAACTCCCACCGCGCCTCGCCGTCCACCAGCAGCACCCGCGCCCGGTCCTTCACCACGTTCACCCGTGCCGTTCGACTGTTGTTCGCCGGGAACTCGTCCTTCCGCACGTCCGACTCGGCCGCCACCACCAGCGACTGCGGGCCGGGCGCGTCCAGCTTCACCCGCAGGGCGAGCTGGTACGTCTGGTCCTGCCCGCCGTGCTGGATGGTCTCGACGATCGGCTCCCGCTTGTTCCCCTTCTCGTCCGGCGGCGGGGTGAGCGTCACCTTCACCACCCCCGCGGGCCAGCCGGTGACGCGGACGGCGATCTCGACGGGCACGGTGCTGCCCTTGAACACGGTGGCCGTCTGCGCGTGCGCCCCGATGACGGCCACGTCCGGCGGCGGGGCGGGCGGGGCCATCACCACCGGGTACACCACCACCTGCCGGGCGGCCAGCTCATGCGCCCGCGGCAGCGGCGAGTCCCCCCAGTTGTGCCGGCCGTCGGTGAACAGCACCACCCCGACCAGTTTGGACGTCTCGGTGTCGGCGGCGGACTCGCCGGCGCGGGCCAGCGGCAGCTTCAGGTCGGTGAACGTGACCGGCCCGGCGTCGGCCGACGGGTTGAGCGCGCGGTCGGCGTCCAGCGCCGCCTTCAGCTTGTCCGGGTCGGCCGGCAGCGCCCCCGGCGCCTGGTCGAACGCGAACAGCTCGACCGCGTGCTTCTTCTGGATCTCGCCCAGCAGGTCCACCCCGTCCGGGGCGAGGATGCGTTCCACCTGCTTCAGCCGGGTGGTGCGGTCGTAGGCGGTCACCCAGTTG
The DNA here is from genome assembly GCA_022841795.1 of Fimbriiglobus sp. GTDB lineage: Bacteria > Planctomycetota > Planctomycetia > Gemmatales > Gemmataceae > JALHQU01. Next base: position 545 of record JALHQU010000169.1, on the reverse strand, counting down.
CCGTCCAGCTTCAGGGCGATGGCGATGTCCCGCTTCTCCTGGTCCGGGCGGTGCGGGTCGGTCACCCGCATGCTGTCCGAGCGGTCCACGGCGACGAGCACCCGGCTGGGCACCTCGCGGGAGGTGGTGGTCTTGAGCGCGGGTTCGAGGGCGAGGGTGAGGAACACGGCGGCGACGGTGGCCAGCCGCAGGCCGAGCAGGCCGCGGGCGAACCGCCGCGGGATCAGCCGCATCTCGTAGCGGTACAGGCGGACGAGCAGGAACGCGATCACCGCCGCGATGCCCACCACCAGGGCGAACCGCACCCCCCGCGGCAGGCCGGGGAACGGCAGGGCGAAGTCGAGCGACGCGGCGGTGAACGGGATGGGGATGGACAGCATGAGAACAGTGTACCCGGTCTGCGTCGTCGCCGCGAGACTGTTGGCGAGCCGGTCTCACCCCACGTTCACCCCGCCGCGGAAGGCGGCGTCGTACGCGAAGAAGTCGGTCGGGAAGGCGGTGGCGACCGAGCCGGGGGTGCTGCTCAGCCGGGTCAGCACCCGCGG
>JALHQU010000168.1 GCA_022841795.1 Fimbriiglobus sp. | reverse complement strand
GTGAGCGACCGGAGGGTGTGAATCCTCCGGTCGCTCACGCTCCCGGCTCGCCGGAAACTACGTCCCACTCACTTGTCCGACCCGTTCAGCCGGTTGAGGGACTTGAAGTACTCCTCGATCATCGGCTTGTACTTGGCCGGCACGTCGCGGGTGATCTCCTGGGCGATCCGCTGCCGCTCGGACGGCGGCAGGGTGCCCCAGTTCTCCGCGATCTTCTTCAACGCCTTCTCGTCCACCTTGCCCGGGTTCGGGCCGGTGATCGGCAGATTCGAACTGCCGGCCGGACCGCTGGGCTGTTGTCCGTTTGCTGGACCCGGCTGACCGCCGGACGGACAACCACCGCCGTTTCAAGACCCGCCCTTCTGCTGGTTCTCCAGCTCCTTGATCTTCTCGTCCAGGCGGAAGATGATCCGCTTCTGGATGTCCTGGGTGGTGCTGCCGCCACGGGCCAGGTCCAGCCGCCGCCCGCTGTTGTCCATCAGCTTGGCGATGTTCCCCAGGTCCTTGTCGTCCTTCGCCCAGTTCTGGATGTCGAAGAACATCTGGGTGGCCACCACCCGGTAGCGGTCCGGCGCGTCCACCACATCGTCCACCAGGCGGACGATGGTGTTCACCGCGTCGATCTTCCGCGCCTTCTGGTAGCCGCCCGTCGAGTGCTCGGCGACCGCTTTGAAGAAGTAGAACGCCGACGGGTCCACCAGTTCTTCCGCCTTCACGTCCTTCACCGCCAGCAGGGCTTCCTCGTACACCTTCTTGCCGGCCAGGGCGCGGGCGTAAGCGGCGCCCAGGTTGGTTTTGACGAAGGCGTCTTTCTCGGCGGCGATGGCGGCCGGCACCTCGGTCGGGGCGTCGGCGGTCACGTCGCGGGCGTTGTCAATCGCCTTCTGCGCGTCCGGGTTGCCCAGGGCGATGCTCTCCAGCACCCGGGCCATGACGGTCTTGTCGCTCACCTGCCAGATGGACTCCAGCTTGGCCGGGTCCAGCTTGCCGGCGGCCTTCAGCCAGTCGGCCACCTTCGCCTTGGCCACCTCGGCGGGCATCGCCCGCAGGGTGCCGAACGTCAGTTGCGACGGTTCGGGCACCTTGGCCCCTTTCGCGTCCGGGTCGGCCCCGGATGCGAAGGCGACGGAACCGGCGGCGACCGCGACCGTCGCGATCCACTTCCGCAGTGTCACGGGAAACCTCCTCGGAAGAGAGGACTTGGAACTCCGGGTGCGTGGCCCGCCAGACGGGGCGGGCCGCGATCTACTACAGTTATACCTTCGGCCGGCGTCCGACGCCTCACCAATTTGATGAGAGTTATTGGTTCTCCCCGCTTGCCAGCTTCTCCAGCATCTCCTGGAGTTTCGTCTGCCGGGCGGACAGTTGTTTGAGTTCGTTCTGAACGAGTGCGTCCTTCGCCTGCTCGGCCTTGTCCTTGTCCCCGTACATCTTGGTCCGCACGTTCACCTGCTGTTGCAGGGTGCGGATCAACTTCAGCTCTTGCAGCAGGTTGATCAGCTTCTGGTTCTGCGGCTTGCCGCCGCCGCCGCCCGGCGGGGGCGGGTCCTTACCGATCTCCGCCTGGGCCTTCTTCAGCGCCTCGATCATGTCCTTGAGCAGGGCGATGATGTTCTCCTCGATCACCTGCGTGTCCTTGTCCACCACCGCCGACCCGAGCCGCCGCTGCACGGCGATCATGTCCTGCCGCACCTCCTCCAGCACGCGGGCGAACGCCACCGCCGACCCCTCGCTCTCGAGCAGTTTCAGGCAGCGATCGGCCTCGCTCACGATCTCCCCTTCCTTGTCCCCCTGCTGCTGCGCCTTCTGGATGTCGGCGGTGCCCTTCTGCCCGCCGTTCTTGGTCACGTTGCCGTCGATGCTCTTGGTGTTCTCGTACACCTCGATCTGCATGACCAGCATCTTGTTGCACCGCGCCTCCAGGTTGGCCAGCAGCTTCTTCATCTCCTCCTCGCGGAGCTGCTTCAGCCGCTTCTCTAGTTCCTTGATCGCCTCGGCCAGCCGCTCGATCGCCTTGTCCTGGTTCTTGCCGGCGTCGGCCCGCTTGTCTTTGTCGATGTTGTCTTTCGCCTGCTGCTGCTGCGGGACGGCCTCGGCCACCTCTTTCCGGCCGGGCATCTGGTTGGTCGGCTGTTGCGGCGGGGGCGGCGGGGCGTTGGCGCCGCCACTCGGTTGACCGCCGCCCTTGGACCCGGCCTGCCCGCCGGACGGCTGACCCTGACCCTGCCCGCTGCCCTTGCCCTCGCCGCCTTCGCCCTGCGACGGTTTGCCCTCGCCCTTGCCCTCGCCCTGGCCCTTGCTCTGCGAGCCTTTCGAGTCGGACGGCTGGCCGCCGCCCTTGCTGTCGCTCCCCTTCGCGTCCTGCTCGCCGCCCTTGCTGCCGCCGGCCTGATCCCCCTCTTTCGGGTCCATCGGCCCGCCCTTGGCGTCCCCGCCGGCGTCCTTCGGCTCGCCGCCCTTGCCCTCGCCCGCCTGGCCCTCTTTCCCCATCCCCTCCTTGGCGTCGCCCTTGGCCTCGCCGGTGTCGCCCTTGCCCTCGCCGCCCTTGTCCCCGTCCTTCGGCTCAGATTTGGCGTCCGCCTTGTCGTCCTTCTTGGGGCTGTCCCCGCCCTTGCCGTCCTTCCCGCCCAGCCGCTCGGCCACGTCCTTGGTCTGGTTCTTCAGGTCGTCCTGCTCGTCGCCCAGCCGCCCCTTGTTGCCGACGTTCGACTCGGTGCGGGTCTGCACGTTCTCCTGCTTGTTCTTGATCGCCTTCAGCTCCTTGATGAACGCCTCGATCTTCATCCGCTCCTCGCGGAGGCGGGCGGTCTCGTCGTCCGTCTGGAGGATGGTCATGATGTCGTTGAGCATCTTCACCAGCTGCTTGTCCTCCTCGGACAGCTTGCCGTAGTCGAGCGCGTTCTTGGCGGCGGCGATGCCCGTCACCAGCTTGCTGAACTGCCCGTCCACCCCCTGCTTCTCGGCCAGTTCCAGGGCGGTGCGGATCACCTTCGCCTGCTCTTTGGCCTCCACCCGGTCGCTCTTCTCCAGCCGGGTGGCCAGGCGGAACAGCGTCTCCTTGAACTGCTGGAAGTTCTTCTTGATCTCCTCCTGCTTGTTCTTCAGCTCGTCCGGGGTGGCCGCCGGGGCGGTCGGGACAGCCGGAACGGTGCCGGCCGGCGGCGCCTGGGCCGTGAGCACGGAGGTGAGGGCGAACAGGCCGGCGGTCAGGACCGTCAGGGTTCGCAGGACGGAGAGCGGTCGGACTGCCATCGCTAAGCCTCCGGACCGGAATGGTCGGGGTGGGTATCCGCTGCTGTTCAGACGACGCCGGGGCGGGATTCCAACCGCCGCCCGGACAATTCTTAACCGCCCGTGACAATTCCGCAACCGGGTTCCTGTCTTCGCCGCGACCGTGGCAAGCCGGGTGCTTGGCGAGCCGGGAGCGTGAGCGACCGGAGTTCTTGATTCCTCCGGTCGCTCACGCTCCCGGCTCGCCAAGCACTCGGCTTGCCTCACTTCGTCACCTCGACCGTCAGCTCCACCGGGCGGATCGGCCGGTCCTTCTTGAACGGGCCGGGCCGCAGGGTGACGGTGTACAGCCCCGGCTTCGTCTCGGCGGTGGTGGCGACGGTCAGGTCGGTCTTCGTCACCTCCTCGCCGGCCGACTTCACCGTCATCTCCTTCGGCACCGTCAGGCCGGAGTCGGCGGGGGTGTCGATGGCGATGTACGCCTCGTCCTTGTCGTACAGCCGCCACTCGACCGACACCGCGGTGGTGGCCGACTGGCCGGCCTTCACCTGCACCGACCGCGGCACGGTGACGTTCGGGACGAACAGCTTGTCCCGTTCCTCCTGCTCGATGTCCTTGATCTTCTTCCCCTGAGTCACCTGGGAGAGGATGATCTTCCGCAGCTCCTCGCGGCCCTTCGCCAGGTCCTGCCCGATGCCGATCTCCGTCTGCAACTCGGCCAGGTCGCGGTTCAGGGCCAGGTAGTCGGTGCGGGCGACGCCCACCTCCTCGTTCGACGGCCGCCGGCCGGACGCCAGGGCCGACTGGTACGCGGCCAGCGACTGCTCGCACTTCGGCAGCGAGGCGTCGAAGATCCGCTTCAGGATGTCCAGGTACCCGTTCTTCCGCAGGTTCTCGTCCGTCACCTTGTACTTGCGGAGGACGTTCGGCCCGCAGCGGTTGGTGTCCAGCTCGCGGTACAGCTTGTCGAACTCGGTCCGCATGGTGGTGAGGATGTCCCGCACCTTGCCCACGTCCTGCTGGATGTCGGTGGCCCGCACGGCGGACGAGTCGAGCTGGTCCTTCCACCCCTTCGCCGCCACCGGGTCGGCCGGCGGCTGCGGCGGCATCAGGGTGAGCAGGGACGACTCCTTCTCCAGCTTGGTGAACCCGTCGGTGGCCTTCTTCATCACGTCCTCCATCCGCGTCATCTGCTGCTCTTCGTCCTTGGCCACCTCGGCCAGCAGGTCCTGCTCGGACACCACCTGCAGGCGGATCGGGTCCAGGTTCTTGGCCGACTTCGGCTCGGCCGGCTTGCCGTCCTTGCCGACCAGCTCCACGTTCCCGTCCCTGGCCACCACGAACAACTCCACCTTGTACTGCGGCTGAACCTCGCCCGGCTTCCGCTCCAGCAGCTCGGGCATCCACCGCTGCAGGTCGAACGCGTCGCCGACCGCGTCGGACAGCTTCACCGCCTTCACCGCCTGCGGCGGCAGGTCGGCCGGCAGCCCGTCGGCCGCCCACTTGCGGACCTGCGACAGGGTGTGCCGCACCACCCGGTCGTAGTCGCCGGACTTGTCGTCGGCGCTGAACCGCGGGACGGACACCCCCGGCAGGCGGTCGTTCCCGGTCGAGTCCTTGGTCAGCCCGGACCCGTACTGTTGCAGCCACAGCCGGTTGTGCAGCATCAGCCCGGCCGGGGCGGGCGACGGCTGCACCGGCAACGCCGCCGCGGCCACCACCGCCGCCGCGTCCATCGCCCGCGCCTGCACCACCGACAGCGCCTCCTGCTCCGTCTTCTTGAACTCGAACCGCACGCCGGTCAGCCCGGTGTCGTCGCTGATCTTGCTCTCCGGCAGGAACGGGATGCGGGCCACCGGGGTGACGTAGTAGTACCCGCCCACCCGCCGGATGACCGGGTCCACGATCACGTCCACCGCCGGCGGGGCGTCGTCCGTCGCCTGGATGGCGATGGTGCGGGTGGACGACACGTTGTCCGTGTCCGTCAGCACCAGTTGGAACTCGGTCGCCTTGTCCGTCTGGCGGATCGGGTTGTCCGCCCCGAACCGCACCCGGAACGTGTCGAACGGCCCCTGCTCGGGCAGCAGCAGGGCGGACGCCGGCACGTTCATCGACACCGGCTTCAGCTCCACCCGCTTGAGCGGCTTGTCCGCCTGGGCGGTGATGGTCAGCTCGGTGCCGACCGGGACGGAGAACACCGACTTGTCCGAGGTGATGCTGATCCGCTTGCCGGGGAACGCCTGCCGCAGCCCGCGGAGGGCGTACTGCGGGTTGCCCACGGCCAGCGGGTTGTCCGTCGCCAGCGGCCCCTTCGGGTCCAGCTCCTCGGCGCTCAGCGCCGGGGAGGCGTGGTGCAGGTACGCCGGCTGGTACTCGTCCCGGTACAGGTCGATGAACGTCGGCGGGGGCACCAGGGTGATCTGCCGGCGGGCGGTGGTGAAGTCCTCGGCCGACACCTGGAACCGCACCGACTCGCTCAGCCCGGCCACGTCGCTGGCGTACCGGCCGGTGGCGTCGCGGTTCAGGGTCAGGTACATCCGCGCCTTCGACTGCAAGGCGTCGTACCGCATGGTCAGCTCGTTCGGCACGATCAGCTTCCGCACCTTGCGGGTGTTCTTCAGGTCGTCCGCCACCGCCTCCAGCTGGGCGAGCAGGTCCTGCATCGCCGGGTCCGACCCGTGCGTCAGTTCCAGGTCGTCGATTGTGGTGGTGCCGACCGGAGCGGGGGAGACGGCCGGGGCGGTCAGGTTGCAGTGCTTCGGCAGGTCGGCGACGGTGAGCGGCCGCCACCCGTCCGGGTCGGTGCGGTCGGCCACCACCCACTTGTACGCGCGGGCGGCCACCTTCGGCGGGATGGCCGACCCCTTGCCCACCCGCAGCTCGTTCGGGTGCCCGTCGTCGTCGAACTCGACGATCTGCACCAGCGCCCGCCGCGGCCACGGCGTCTTCCACATGAGCACGTTCCGCTCGGCCCAGATGCTGGCCACGTCGGCGAACTGGTTGCCGGCGCGGGGGGCGTCGAACCGCCGGGCGCTGGCGGCGTGGGCGGCGAACGCGATGACCACCCCGACCACCGACAGCCCGACCAGCAGCCCCGCCTTCTTCCACAGCCGCCGCCAGTTGAACACCGCCCGCACGTCCACCTGGCCGATCCGCTCGCGGGCCTCGCGGATGGTGTGCCGCACCAGGTCGGCCGAGTACCCCTCCCGGGCCGCCTTCTCCACGTCGGCCATCTCGATGGCCGTAATCAGCCGGTCGCCGAGCACCGCCGGGTACCGCTTCTCCAGCACCAGCGCGAGGGCGTGGTCGGACAGTTCGAACCGCAGCAGCGAGTACACCCGCACGGCCACCATCGCCAGCAGGGTGACGAGCAGCACCCCGGCGACGGCGTACCGCACCAGCGGGGTGAGCTGCTGGGCGACGTCCAGGCCGAACGCCTTGAACACCCCGTAGTCCGCCGCCAGCCCGAGCCAGAACCAGAAGCTGAGGAACAGCAGGACGAACAGGATCACGTCCACCGTCACGAAGCGGTAGATGATCCCCCGCAGCCGCTCCAGGGGGTGCAGCAGATCCCGCTCGGGGGCGACGGGCGTGGTCGTGGTGTCAGGCATAAATGAACCCATTCGTCATCCCGCCCGGCGGGGCAGTGGGGTGTTGGTTTTCAGCCGCGGAGCGGCGACATCCTGGCGAACCCGGCCCGCGAGGGCCGTGGGTGCGAGCCAGCCGAGTGGGGCAAGTTTCCAACTTGCCACGGCAAGATGAAATCTTGCCCCACGCACCGCACCCGCCGACCTTGCGGTCGGGGTTCGCCAACTTTACGCCAGCCGGATCAGCTTCCGCGTCAGCCACTCCAGGCACAGCAGGGTGGCGATGACGGCCACCGCGATGCCCACCGGGAACGGGTTGCCGCAGTACACCACCCCGGCGGTGAGCACGATGGTGAGCAGCAACAGCAGGGTCATGACGGTGCCCACCGCCGGGTTGATGACCCGGCTGCGGACGATCCACACCACCCCGATGAGCGCCGCCGCCACCACCGCCAGCGGCATCCACAGCCGGACATACGGGCTGACCAGTTCCTTCCGCATCAGGTCCGTCACCGCCGGGTGCGGGCTGACCTCGTCGTCCCAGATGTCGTCCACCGGCCCGCGGTTCCGCTGCACCCGCGCGTCGGTGCGGAGGCACTCGGGGATGAGCGCCAGCTTGTCCGTCTCGCTCAGCTTGAACGCCAGCCTCGACTTGGCCGGGTCGCCGTCCTTGCTGGCGAACGCGGCCGACACCTTCGTCCGCAAGTCGGTGTCGGCGATGCGGTCGGTCACCTCCTTCACCGGGGTGGCGGCGGCGGTGAGGGCGGCGAAGTCCGGCTTGGTGTTGTCCAGCTCCGGGTTGGACGTGCGGAGGATGAACTCGCTCTCCAGCGGGTCGGGCAGGTCGGACTTGGTGACGGACACCTTGTACCGATACCCGTCCACCGGGAACAGCTTCGGGTCGGCGGTGATCGCCCCCTTGTAGTACCCCTCGAACTTGGCCCCCAGCTTGGTCGGCTTGAGCACGTCGAACGGCCCGTGTTCCTTCACCAGGTTGCCGTTCTGGTCGAACTGCTTGACGGTGAACTTCGGCTTGTCCAGCTCGGCCTCGGCGTACGCCTCGCCGCTCGGCTGGAGCACCCGCGTCTGCACCCGGATCGGCCCGCCGGACACGAACTCCTTGCCCATCAGCACCTGCCCGCGGCTGGTCTTGGCGTTCCGCTTGGCCGACGCGTACCGCAGCAGCTTCAGCCAGAAGCGGTCGTAGTACCCGACGTCCGCCTGGCGGACGCGGTAGATCTCGGGCGACCCGAGCCACGCCGTCCGCCCGGCCCCGGCGTTGGTGGCGGCGTAGTACGGCAGCGGCTTCGCCTGGCCCTTCTCGTCCACGTCCATGAAGTCGGCCAGCCGCATGGCCCCCGGCTTCACCTCCTTCACCGGGTACGCCACCAGCACCCCCCGCCGCGGGTTCAGGTCTTCGCCCGGCACGGTGGACGGGGTGAACTTGTCCCGGCCGGTGAAGAACCGCTCCCACCCGGCGGTCGGGCGGTCCGGCGGGGCCAGGGTGAGGGCCAGGTCGTCGTCCAGCTTGAGCAGGTCGGCGTCCGCGCTCGGGGCGAACTTCAGCCGCCGGTACGTCCGCGGGAAGCCCTTGCCCTTGAGCAGCACCGCGTCGGCCGGTATCACCGGCAGGATGTCCAGCAGCGGCTTCAGCCGCCCCTCGTCCTGGTTCGACCGGGCGAGCGAGTCGGTGTAGAACGTGCCGGCCACGTACACGAACCCGCCGCCCAGGTTCTCCACCCAGTTCTTGATCTTCTTGAACGTGCCGTCCGGGATGCGGGTGGCCCCGCCCTTGTCCTTCTCGTTCCAGTCCGGGTCGAACACCACGATCACGTCGAACTCGTCCAGGTTGTTGTACCGGGCGCGGCTCATGGCCACCGCGTCCGTCGCCTCCCCGCCGCCGGTCGCCTTCTTGGACGTGTCCAGCTCGTCCGGGAACTTGGTGAGCAGCCGGCCGGGTTCCACGTCCTGCACGATCTCGCCCGTCTGCCCGCCCTCGTTCTGCATGTAGATGCACACCTCCGCCCGCTTCTGGTCCATCTCCCGCACCAGCAGGGTGCGGAGCGTCTGGTACTCGCGGGACGGGCCGCTGGTGACGAGCAGCACCCGGATCGGCTTGTCGATCACCTGCATCGGCCGCACCGGGCTGAGGTGGAAGTCGTCCTGGAACACCTCCCGCCGGTCGCGGGCGATCTTCGCCCGCAACTGCCACGCCCCCTTGTCCTTGCCCTGCTTGAGCAGGTACTTGCGGCCGATCTTGCCCGGCGGGGCGTCCTCCACCAGCTGCATCACCCCCTGCTTGGCGAACTCCTCGGCGTCCAGGGTGAACGTCACCTCCCCGTGCGGCGGGTCGCCGGGGGCGAACTTGAGTGGCATCTTCATCTCGTGGTCGGCCTGGTCCGTCTTCGGGTCTTTGCCCGGCAGGAACAGTTCGAGGATGACCTCCACCTCCTCGCCCTCCTTGAACCCCTGCCCGTCGGCGGCCACCGTCACCTGCGTCGGCTCGTCCGGCTGGGTGCGGTCCGGCACCTGCAGGTCGGACACGGTGAGGGAGACGATCTCCCGGTTCTCGCCGACGCCGACGGTGAACACCGGCACGTTCGCCTCCTTCGCCCGCTTGGCCAGTTCGGCGAACGCCGCGTCCGACCCGATGTTGCTCCGCCCGTCGGAGAACACGATCACCCCCTGCGGCATGTTCCCGGCCTCGCGGTTCACCGCCTGGGTGATGCTGTCCGGCATCGCCGTGCCGAGCACGATCGCCTTCGCCACGTCGATCCGCTTCTCGATCTTCGCCCGGTTCGCCTTCACCACCTCCTGCTCCTCCGGCGGCAGTTGGTCCACCCCGGCGTCGCCGTCCGCCGCCTTCGCCCAGCCGATCGCCCAGTCCGGGGTGCCGGCGTCGTCCCCGCCCCACGCCGTCGCCTTCTTCAGCTTCTCCTGGCTGTCCGCGGACAGCCCCTTCAGGGCGAGCGGCTTGAAGTCGTACCGGGTGAACGCCTCCCAGTCGGCCCGGCTCCACGCCCCGGCGTCGGCGGTGATCGCCCCGGCCTCCTCGTCCAGGCGGGCGCCGAAGCGGTACACGAACACCGGGTTCTTCTTCAGCAGGTTCTGGACGAACTGCACGTTGTCGTCGGTCAGGAAGTCGAGGATCTTGTCCATCCGCGTCTTCACCTTCGCCCCCCCCCGACTCACCTCGTCGCTCCACACCGTCACGCTCGGCGACACGTCCAGCACCACCACCACCCGCGACCGCTTCTCCGTGTCCTCCCACGTCTGGTAGGCGGGCAGCAGGAAGCAGATGGCGAGGCACGCCAGCGCCGCCATCCGCAGCACGGCCAGCGGGCCGGCCCACCACCCGACCGACCGGGCGTCGCGGTAGTACATGAGGGCCGTCAGCACGCACCCGATGAGCAGGATGGCGCCGGTGAACGCGTACCACAGCACGTCCGTGTCCACCTCGAACCCGCGGGCGACCAGCACGAACAGCACCGGGGTGAGGAACAGGGCGGCGCGGAACCCGTAGGCCAGGTAGTGCCAGGTGCCCGGCCGGGCGTCGTCCACCTTGCCGAACAGTACACCGAGCAGGGTGCTGACAATCGCCCCGAGGATGCCGCCCTCGGCCTTCCCGCCGCCCGGCCGCCGCACCCAGAAAATCGGCACGACCACGCTCAGCGCGGCCAGCGCCGTCAGCCCGCCGAGTACGCCCCACAGCAGGGCGGACGAGGTGGTGGGCGTGGACAGCGGGAACGCGTCGCCGAGCCGGCGGAACACGAACTCCTGGGACGACTGCACTGCGTTATCGGCCATCGGTGTCAACCTGGTCGGTGGTTCAGATTCAAAAGCCGACCCGTAGCTACGGGTCGGCGTTCAATATCAGGCCGCGGTGTCCGGCTGCACGGCCGTCCGCCGCACGGCGGCGGCGGCGGTCGGGGCGGTGTCGGCCAGCCCGTCCGGGGCGGCGTGGTAGCTCAGCTTCACCGCCAGCGCCTGCTCGGCCACCAGCACCAGCAGCAGGGCCAGGAACACCCACCCGAGTTCGGACAGGTCGGACTTCTTGTTCTTCAGCGCCTCGATCCACTCCTTGTCGTCCGGCCCGTGCAGCTCGGCCCCCGGCGCCTGGGCGGTGACGTCCTCCCGCGACGCCCGCCGCAGGTCGCCCTCCAGGGCTGCGTCCAGGTTGACCGGGGCGAACCGGTACTCCGGGCCGGTGAGCACCTCGTTCGGCGAGCCGGGCTTGGCCCGCTTCATCTCGAACCCGAACAGGTACACGCCGGGGGCGGAGGTGTCGGAGGCGCGGGCCACCAGCACGTTCCGCTCGACCGTCTTCTCGATCACCTTGTCCCCGTCCTTCTCCTGGACTTTCTCCGTCACCTTCTCGACGGCGAGCGGGTCGAACTGGTCGGCGATCTTGATCGGGGCCGGGTCGTTCGCCCCGCCGACGGCCGCCTTCTCGCCGGGCCGGGCGACGTGGGTGACGAACCCGCGGAGCACCTTCGGGTCGTACCCGTCCGGGTCCAGCTTCACCTCCACCGGCCGGCCGCAGGTGCGGTTGTCGTCCACCCCGCCGCCGGCCAGGTAGTTGGTCAGCTCCTTCATGAGCGGGGTGAACGACACGTTCCCCGGCGACTCGGCCGGCCACGTCGTCCAGCTCTCGCCGGCGGTGGTGGTGACCAGCGTCACCCGCCCGCGGCCGAACGTCTTGGCCAGGTACAGCGGGTACCCGTACTTCATCCGGTCCCGCAGTCGCGTCACCCGCACCTTCAGGTCGGCGTTCCGGGCGTCCGCCCAGAACTCGCGGAGCAGCGCCTCCTCGGCGTCCCCCTCGGCCCGCTGGTCGGACAGCAGGCGGTCGAACAGCTCGGCCAGTTGCGAGGTGGTGCCGTCGGCGGTGCGGGGGACGGCGTTGATCGCCTGCTTCAGCTTGCCCAGCGGGTCCTTGAACTTGGCGAACTCCGGGTCGGCGTTCGGCAGGGCGGCGGCGATGTCGATGGCCTCCCGCTCGTACGCGTCCAGCGGCTTGTCGTTCGGCATGCAGTACAGCTCGGTCACGCTCTTGTCTTCGGTCCACTTGCCGATCCGCTCGACCGGGTAGTAGCGGAAGAAGGTGACGAACCGGAAGTACTTCTCGATCTCGTCCGGGTCGCGGGTGGCCCCGCGGGCGTCGGTGTACATGCCGACCACCGCCGGGTGCGTCCGCACGGTCGGGTCCTTCAGCAGGATCCGCTTCTCGAACGTGAAGTTCAGCCGCTTCCGCTGCAACTCCTCGTCGGTCAGCTCCACGTCCAGCTTCGGCTGCGGGTCCTTCGGCAAAGGCACCGGGAACAGCCCCTCGCCGTTGCGGTACAGCCCCTTGTTGTACTCGTCCGGCTTGACCAGCCCGCCCAGCCAGAACCCGCACCCGCCGCCGTTGGCGACGTAGGTTTCCAGGTTCTTCACCGCCGGTTCGGTGAGCGCCGGTACGTTCAGCAGCAGCACGAACGAGTACTTGGACAGGTCGCCGCTGGTCAGGGTGAGTGTGGTGCCGTGTTCCCACTGGTAGGTGCCGCCGGAACTGCCGATGAACTTCTGCAGGTACAGGCTGTCGCCGGCCCGCGTCTCCCGCTTCTCCGGGTTGCCGTCGATCACCAGGATGGGCAACTGGTTCCGCACCTCCACGCACGTGTGCCGCACGTTGTCCGCCTCCAGCCCGCCCGGCTCCTTCAGCTCGATCACCGCCGACACCACGTTGAACCGCTCGTACGCCTTCTTCGCCGCCGTCTTGTCGTCCTCGCTCAGCTTGGCGTTCGCCGCCTTGCCCTCGAACACGTTCTCCGGCCCGCCGGCCCGGTCGAAGTTCACCTCGAACTTCTCGGTCATCACCTGCCCCGGCGGCAGGGTGGGGAACACCACCGACCGGCCGCCCTTGTTCTCGTCCCCGTTGACCCGGATGGACACCCGCACGTCCTTCACCTCGGCGGCGCCGAAGTTCTGCACCCGCAGGGTGAACTCGACCGACTCGTACTTGGCCACCACCGCCTTGGCCGGCTTCAGCTCGACCACGGCGATGTTGTCGTGGCACAGCGGCAGCTTCTTGTCCGCCTTGCGGTACGGGTGGGCCACGTCCACGAAGTGGACCTTCACCTGCCCCTCGGTCAGCCGCTTCACCTCCTCCTTGATCGCCTCCCCCTGCTCGGACCACTCGGTGCCGCGGAAGTCACTCAAGACGTGCAGCACGCGGGCGGTCTCCGGCCCGCCCTTGCCTTGCAGCCGCTCGCCGGCCAGCTTGATGCGGGCGGCCAGGTCGGACCGCACGCTCGTCGGCTTGAACTGGAGCAGGTGGTCCTTCATCTCCTGGATGCTGGAGGCGTTCAGCCGGTCGAACGCCCGCGGGTTGTTCGGGTCGGACGCGAGCATCAGTTCGAGCAGTTGCGGGGTGGTGGCCTCGGCCGACGCCGGGGCGATCTGCTCGGTCAGCACCCGCTTCGCCTTCTCGAACGCGTCGAACTGCTCCACCCCCTCGCCCTGGATCGGGTCGGCCATGCTCGGGCTGTCGTCGATCAGGACGTAGTGCTGGGTGGTCTTCGACTCCTTGCCGGACATGTCGAACCCGAAGAACCGGCCGACCAACAGGCCGAGCAGCAGCATGAGCAGGCAGCGGAGGATCAGGAGCAGCAGCTGCTCGATGATCATCTTCCGCCGCATCTTCTTCTGCGCTTTGAGCAGGAACTCCATCGCCGCCCACCGGATCCGCCGGTACCGCATCCGGTTGATCAGGTGGATGATGATCGGGGCGGACACGAGCAGCAGCCCGGCCAGAACCGACCACGGGTTCAGGTAGGCGGCCGGGGAGAACAGGTTCGAGAGGGTGTCGAGCATAGGTTCGGTTTCGTGTGTGCCCCCGGCTCGCCGATACGCCGGCTACCGCTTCGCCACCGTCGCCCGGTCGCCCATGCGGCGGAACAGGAACCGGGACAGGACCGCGTCCAGGGTGTCGCTGGTGCGGATCAGGCTGTAGTCCACCCCCAGGCGGGCGCACCCGCGGCGGACCTCCACCAGGTACTCCTCCAGCGCCTCCAGGTAGCCGTCGCGGAGCGCCTTCGGGTCGCAGAACAGGTGGGGCAGTTCCTCCAGCCCCTCGAACCGGGTCATGCCGTTGAACGGGAACACCAGCTCGTCGTCGTCCAGAATGTGGAACACGGACACGTCGTGCTTGCGGTGCCGGAGCATCTCCAGCCCCTTGAACACCGGCTCGCGGTCGGCCAGCAGGTCGGAGAACACGCACACCACCCCGCGGGACGGGAGCGTCTCGGCCACCTTCTGCAGCGCTTTGAACAGGTCCGTCTTCTCCCCCGGCTTGGTGGCGTGCAGGGTGGCGGCGATGGCGTGCAGGTGCCGCTGCGAGCTGCGGGGGGGCAGGGCCTGCTTCACGTCCCAGCCGAAGCTGGTGACGCCGGCACTGTCCTGCTGCTTGACGATCAGGTACGCCAGGCAGGCGGCGGCGGTGCTGGCGTACTCGTACTTGCTCATCGCCCCGGTGCCGTACAGCATGGACTCGGACGTGTCCACCACCAGCCCGGCGCGGAACGTGGTCTCCGCCTCGAACTGCTTGACGTAGTACTTGCCCGTCTTGGACAGCACCTTCCAGTCCAGGTGGCGGATGTCGTCCCCTTGCACGTACTCGCGGTGCTGCACGAACTCGACCGACTGGCCGAAGAACGGGCTTTTGTGCTGGCCGGCGAGGAACCCCTCCACCACCTGCTTCGCCCGCATGTCCAGCTTCTCGATCTTGGCGATGGTGGCCGGGTGCAGGAACCGGCTCGGGCCGTCGGCGTCGGGTGTGGCCATGTGTGGTCTCGGGTGATGGCGGCGAGCCGGGAGCGTGAGCGACCGGAGTTTCTATACCTCCGGTCGCTCACGCTCCCG
>JALHQU010000167.1 GCA_022841795.1 Fimbriiglobus sp. | reverse complement strand
ACAGTCTGGTGTCTGGTAGGGGCCGCCCTCTGTGGCGGCCCGCCGATCGCCGCCGGCGATCGGCTTTTGGAACCGTCTTTGTGTTCGTGGTTTGCCCCTCGCTGGCGCGTCGGGCTAACGGAACGGGGTTACCAGTCGCTGCCGAGAACCTCGCCGCCGGCCGGGGTCATGGCCGACCACCAGGTGCCGCCGCTGACCCCCGGGGCCACCGCCCGCACGCTGCCGTCGCCCAGCCCGACCAGGATGCCGCCCGACCCCATGTGCGTGGCCAGCCGGAAGTCGCAGGTGGCGGCGGTGGTCGCCCACGTCGGGTTCACCTGGAACTTGGTGGCCGCGCCGGTCACGTACCCGGGGCTGGACGCCCCCCGCAGCCAGTAGTTGATCACCGGCATCCACTCGTACCAGCTGCTGGCGTTGGCGTACGGGGCGATGCCGTAGAACGCCCCGCTGTACCCCGGCCGGTACGGGCTCGGGTTCGCCTCGCACACCGCCGTGCGGGTGGTGTAGAAGACGGTGTTCGACGTGCCGTCGGTGATGGCCAGGATGTTCTTCTTGGTGTCCAGGTTGAGCGAGTTGCCGATGATCCCGCCCATCGCCTCGTAGTTGGACACGTACCCGGTGACGCTGTAGACGCCCCACCCGCTGTCGTTGTACGCCCCGTTGCTCTGCGACGGGTCGAGCGGGTTGATGAAAATCTTCGGCGGCGACTGGTTGTACGTGATGGCGTAGTAGTGCCCGCTCGACCCGCCGGTCACGTCCACCAGCCGCTTCAGGTTGTCCTGCTCCACGTACGGCAGGATGTGGACCAGCCACGCCCCGTCCTTGTACCCCTTGCTCGGCCCGTACTCGACGAACGCCGGCGGCATGTGCCCGATGGCGTCGTTGTAGTTGTGCGTGGCCAGCCCGATCTGCTTCAGGTTGTTCGTACTCTGGAGGCGGGCGGCGGCCTCGCGGACTTTTTGCACGGCCGGCAGCAGCAGGCCGATGAGGATGGCGATGATGGCGATGACGACGAGCAGCTCGATCAGCGTGAACGCGGAGCGACGGGATCGCATGACGCGCCTCCGGGGGGTAGGAGAACGGGTGAGTATGAGCCGGCCGCGTGTGAGCGGCGCGAGTGGGGGGAGAAGTTCGGGTGAAGGTTCCGCGGGCCGCCCGCCCAGCCGTGCGTTGACACGCCCGGATTCCACTGCTAGATGGATGGAAGGGCCGTCCGTCCCCCCCGGCCCCTCGGTCCTTCCGTCGTCCGCCCGCCGCTCATGCTGTTCCACCCGGACGCCAACGCGTTCATCGCCCGACTGATCGCCGCCCCGGCCGACACGGTCATCCGGCTGGTGTTCGCCGACTGGCTGGACGAGATGGGCGGGGTGGGGAACGTGAACTGGGCGAGGTACATCCGCCTCCGCACCGAGGCGGCCCAGCGGCACGGACTGGACCGCGAGCTGCTGCTCGACGACGCGGCCAACGTGGCCCCGCACGTCATCGCCCGCCTCACCCTGCCGGCCGCCCGGTTCGCCCCGCACTTCGTCGAGTTCATGGACCTGCTCCCGCCGGACAGGTACACGATCACCCTGGGCGACTACCTCGGCCCGATCCATTACATCCGGGCGGTGGGCGAGACGGCCAGCCGCGAGCTGCGGGCGCTGGTCATCGCCGAGCGGGACAACCTGTTCGCCGTCGCCACCGACCGGCTGGACCCGGCCGTCGCCCTGGGCGTCAGCCGCGCCCTGCTCGGCGGCATCGTCCTGTTCCCCACCTGGACGCCGGACTTGACCGCCGCCCTGGACCGCCACTTCCCGCCGATCCGCCGCACCGCCGACGGCGAGATCGAACCCGAGCCGGACCGCCCGCCGACGCTGGACGACCTGCCGGTGAAGCAGGCGTCGGCGCGGCTGATCACCGAGGCGGTGGGCGAGTCCGCCCGCGGCATCGAGATCGTGGCGCTGCCGAGCGGGTACGAGGTGCGGTTCCTGGTCGAGGGGCGGACCCTGCGGCGGTACACCGTCACGTCGGCCACCGGCGAGCAACTGGTGGAGCGGTTCTTCACCCTGTCCGACCGCTCCGACTCGGGGGTGCGGGCGGTGCCGCGGAACACGTCGTTCGGCCCGGGGGTGACGGTGGACCTGCGGCCGCGGTGACACGACCAGAGAACCCCGACCGCCAGGTCGGTGGGTGAGGTCGTCAAAACCACCCACGAGCCTTGCGGCTCGGGTTCACCAAGACAGGGGCCGGGGGGTGAGGTCGTTCGTGTCACCCGGAGGGCGACCCGTGGGCCTTCGCCACCCGACGGCGGACGCGTTCGTCCGCGGCATCCTGGCCGACCCGTCCGACCGCCTCCGCCGGCTGGTGTTCGCCGACTGGCTGGACGAGCAGGGCGGGGAGGCGAACGCGGCCTGGGCCGGCTACCTCCGCATTCAGGCGGAGTGGGAAACGCTGCCGGCCGACGACCCGCGGCGGACGGACTTGTTGGATCTGGCGAAACGCCACCGCCGCGGCATCCGCTCGCACCTCACACTTCCGGCCGTCGCCGTGCGATCCGAGTTCCTGCACCTGCTGAAGGTGCTACCGTCCGGGAACGTCCGCATCCGGCTGGCCGGAGAGGAGATTCCGCAATCGCTCCTCGAACTGATGCCCGAGTCGGTGGCCCGCGAACATTTGGTTCTCCCGGTCGGGCTTCAGGGCAGCCATCTCGCCATCGCCACGCCCACGCCGCGGAACCGCGAGACGAAGGACAAGCTCGATTTCATCCTGAACAAGACCGTGGTGATGTTCCTGGCCGACGCCGACGAGGTGCTGGCGGCCATCACCCAGCACTACGGACAGTACGAGACGGAGAGCATCGACAGCCCGCCTCTCATATGGCCGACGGTGGAGTGGTGGTATCGCGATCGGAACCCAGACCAGGGCGGATAAACTGGCGTGGCCGGCTTGGGTGGGGTCTCTTCGCTGGTGTCCGGGCTTTAGCCCGTTCCGTGCTTTACCAGAAGACGGCCTGAAGACCGGACACCAGCGAAGAACACCAGCGAAGAACGCCAACCGGGATGGCCCTCATGTACGAGCTGTTCGAACACACCGCCGACCTCGGGTTGCGGGTTCGCGCCCCGGACCTGAACGCCCTGTTCCGCGAGGCCGGGGTCGCCCTGTTCGCGGCGGTGCTGGACAACGTGACCGACGTGCGGCCGGAGCAGAAGATCGAACTCGCCATCGCCGGCACCGACCGCGAGTACCTGCTGTTCGACTGGCTGCGGGAACTGCTGATGCAGGCGGACGAGCGGCACCTGGTGTTCGGCCAATTCGACGTGACCGTGACCGATTCCGGGCTGACCGGCACCGCCTGGGGCGAGCCGCTCGACCCGGCCCGGCACCTGCTGGCCCGCGAGGTGAAGGCCGTCACCTACCACGGGCTGACCGTCCAGCCGACCGCCGACGGCTGGCTGGCCGAGGTGATCGTGGACATTTGAGTTCCGGCGGGCGCCGACACAGCGATCGGGCAACGACACCGCAAAGAGTTCCCGTTTTCAGGCCCGAAGGGCCGCCTTCCCTCAGCCCAGGTCGGAGCGAGCGCCAGCGAGCGCAGGCCTGGGATACGAAGTGAGCAGGAACGAGCCCCGAAGGGGCGGGCTACCAAAGGGCGCCCCTTCGGGGCTTGGGCATCTGGCCGTGGTATCCCAGGGCGACGCTCGCTTCGCTCGCTTGCCCTGGGCTGAGGGAGGACGGCCCTTCGGGCCTGAAGACAGGCATCGGCCCGCCCGACACCACCCACACTTTTCCCCCACTTTCCCTCAAGTTCGCCGGAACTGCTCTGGCGTCGGCCGCGGCCGGATGGTATCCGCCCGGCGGGGAAGAACACTCTTCGACCGAACCGTTTCGTCTCACGAAGGGGGCGCCATGCGCAAGGGCCTGGTGCTGGGGGCGTGTGTAGGCGGGCTGATCTCCGTGGCGTTCTGCCAACCGGCGGGGGCGCAGTTCGCGTCCGACCGCAACTCCCCGCCGCCGGCGTTCGGCGGGGCCGCCCCGCCCGCCACCACCCCGCCGAAGTCGCCGGCGAACGTGCCGCAGTTGCCCAGCGGGCTGCAGCCGGCCGGCGCGACCACCCCGGCGGCGGGCACCTCCAACAAGATGCTGCCGAACGGGTTCACCCTGCCCGATCCGGGCCGCCGCGAGCCGCTCGCCCCGGTGCCCAGCACCATCGACGAGACGGCCGGCCCGCACCCGTGGGCGGTGAAGGCGGCGCACGGCCCGTGGATGATCGCGGTGAAGAGCTACTCCGGGCCGGGGTCGCGGCAGTTGGCCGAGAAACTGGCCGACGACATCCGCAAGACGCACCGCACGGCCGCGTACCTGTACGAGCGGAACGGGGAGGAGCGGCGGGCCGAGCAGGCGAAGATCGCGGCCATCCGCAAGGCGGAGAACGACAAGGCGCAGGTGCAGTTCCAGGTGATGGAGCAGGTGAAGCGGGACGCGGCGGCCAGCGGGTCGGTGTTCGTCGGCGACGGGTCGGTGAAGATCAAGGTGCCGAAGCCGTACCACGAGACGCCGGAGCAGTGGGCGGTGCTGATCGGCGGGTTCGCGGACATGGACGCCGCCCACAAGGCGCTGGCGGTGGTGAAGAAGCTGCCCGCCCCGAAAGACCAGACGCTGATGGACACCGAACTGGTGGGGGCGGAGGTGAAGGACCCGCGGTCGGGCAAGACGGAGTGGAAGTCGGCGGTCAACCACATCAACCCGTACCCGTTCTCGATGGCGGTGCCGAACCCGACCGAGGCGAAGGCCCGGCAGGACGAGAAGGGCAAGCTGGACCCGGAGGTGGTGGCCCTGAACAAGGGGGTGGAGCACAGCCTGCTGGCCAACAAGAAGCAGTGGACGCTGCTGGTGAAGTCGTACTCCGGGCTGTCCCGGTCCACCGGCCAGGGGGGCGGCGGGAGCGTGTTCGGCAAGAACGGCACCGACCAGAACGCGGTGAACGCGCTGCGGGCGATCGGGGCCGAGGCGGAACTGCTGGCGAAGGCGCTGCGGCACGCCGACTTCAAGCCGCGGAGCTACGAGGCGTTCGTGCTGCACCACCGCACCGGCAGCCTGGTGACGGTCGGCCAGTTCGACACCCCGGACGACCCGGTGTTGTTGCAGATGGCCGACGAGCTGAAGGGCATCACCTTCACCCCGATGGACAAGGACCAGAAGCCGCTGGTCGGGGCGGACGGCCGCCCGCAGGTGCTGCGGCTGCTGGACGGCGCGGGCGTGTTCCCGGTGCCGAAGTATTGAACAGGGCCGACCTCACCCCCCCGGCCCCCTCTCCAAAGTGGAGAGGGGGAGACTCTTCGCCGCGACCTCCGGGAGCGGCGATTGCTCGGCCGCTCCCGGAGGTCGCGGCGAAGATCGGAAGCATCCGGCCGTTGAACACCCCCTCTCCACCTTGGAGAGGGGGCCGGGGGGTGAGGTCTTTCGGCCGCCTCCGTACAACACCCCCGACCCGCCCGCCTGGGCGGGTCGGTCTCGTTCCGGACTCCATCATGCGTCCCGCCTTCGGCCCGTCCGTCCCGCTCACCCCGCCGCTGTACCCGTCGGCCGTGTACGCCATCCCGGACCTGGACGCGCTCGACGACATTTACGAGAAGCGGGCGCCCGGGTTCATCTACGCCCGCGACGGCCACCCGAACGCCACTTCCCTGGCCGACGGCATCAACCAACTGCACGCCGCGGCGTGGGGCGTCATCACCGGGTCCGGCATGGGGGCCATCTCTGCCGCCGTGCTGCCGCTGGTCGGGCAGGGCGAACGGCTGGTCGCGGCCGACAACCTGTACGGCAAGTCGGCGAAGCTGTGCCGCGAGCTGGCCCGGTTCGGCGTGACCACCGAGTTCGTCAACCCGTGCGACCTCGCCGCCGTCGAGACCGCCCTCGGCCGCGGGGCGAAGGCGGTGCTGGTCGAGACCATCTCCAACCCGCTGTGCCGGGTGTGCGACCTGCCGGCCGTCGCTGCCCTGTCTCGCCGGCACGGGGCGCGGCTGATCGTGGACAACACGTTCGCCACCCCGGTGCTGTGCCGCCCGCTGCAGATGGGCGCCGACTTCGTGATGGAGTCGCTGACCAAGATGATCGGCGGGCACTCGGACGTGACCCTCGGCTACCTCGGCGGCAGTGACACCGCGTTGTCAGTGGCGGCCGAGTCCGCCGTCAGCACGTTCGGCCTGGCCGCCAACCCGTTCGACTGCTGGCTGACCGAGCGGAGTCTGGACACGCTGGAGCTGCGGATGCGGGCGGCGACGGCGACCGCGGCGGCGGTGGCCGGGTGGCTCGGCGCCGAACCAGTGGTCAGGCGGGTGGTGTACCCTGGACGGGCCGATCACCCCGATCACGCACTGGCGGCGCGACTGCTACCCGCCGGGTTCGGGCACATGCTGTGCTTCGAGTTGTCCGACCGCGACGCGGTCAACAGGTTCATGCGGGCGGCGACGCAAGTGCCGTTCGCGCCGTCACTTGGGCACGCGCACACCACCTGTAGCTACCCGGACGGCACGTCGCACAGGTTCGAGCCGATGGAGGCGAAGCGGAAGCAGGGGATCACGACCGGCCTCGTGCGGCTGAGCGTCGGGTGCGAACCGCTGGAGGTGGTTCGGCGGAATTTGGGGGCCGGTCTGGCGGCAGTGGGATCAGCGTAACTCCACCACCCGCCCGGTTTTATGGCTCTCGTAGATGGCGCAGATCAGGTCGACCGCCTTCTTGCCCTCTTGACCGTCTACCTGGGGCGGGCGGTGAGCACGGATCGCCTCAACGAAGTCGGCCAACTGCCGGCGGTGGCCCTCGTGGCTGATCGCCTTCGGGTCGGCGGCCCCGCCGCTGTTGGACACCCGCGGGTTGACACCCGCGGTTCGCCATTTCGCGTCCGCCTCCGTCTCGGGGGTGAAATCCCACTTCAGCACGTCGTCCTGCTCGATCACCACGCTCCCCCGGTCGCCGTGAACCGCGATCGTCTTCGGGTAGCCGGGGTGGACGCTGGTGGTCGCCTGGATCACCCCGAGCGCCCCGCTCTTGAACCGCAGCACCGCCACCGCCGTGTCTTCCACCTCGATCCGCTCGTGCGCCAGGGTCGCCGTAAACCCGCTCACCGCAAGCACATCGCCCATCATCCACAGCAGCAGATCGACGTTATGGATGGCCTGGTTCATGAGCGCCCCGCCGCCGTCCAGCGCCTGCGTGCCCTTCCACCCGCCGTCGTCGTAGTAGGCCTGCGACCGCCACCATTTGCAGGTGGTTTCGCCGAGGGTCAGCCGGCCGAACCGTCCCGCCTCCACCGCCGCCTTCAGCGCCGTGTTCGCATCCCCGAACCGGCTGGGGAAGATGGTGCAGAGCTTCACGCCGAAGTCGTTGCACGCCTTAATGATCCGCTCGCACCGCTCGCCGCTGATCTCGAGCGGCTTCTCCACGACGACGTGTTTCCCCGCTGCCGCGGCGACGACGGCCGGCTCCAGGTGTGCCCCGCTCGGGGTGGTGATGACGACGGCGTCCACGCCCGGTGCCTTCACCGCCTCTTCGACCGTGGCGAACACCGGACACGCCGGGGTGTTCGTTTCCGTCAGTAAGGTGTTGGCGTTAGATGGGTTACGGGAGACGAGGGCGGCGACGCGGGTGCCGGGCACCTCGGCCAGCGCGCGGGCGTGGAACCGGGCGATCATCCCACAGCCGACGATGCAGAACCCGATGGGAGAGGGCATGGGGAATACCAGGAAGGAAGAGTCGGAACCACGAATCTCACGAATAGCACGAATCAGAAAAGACACACAGCGGAAGGTCATTCCGCACGGCCGTCCTGTCTTGTCTTCATTCGTTGGATTCGTGAGATTCGTGGTTCCAACTCTTCGAACCAATCTCACTTGGGTAGTTTCGCCATCAAATTGGCGGTTTCCACCGCCGTCACCGCCGCCTCGAACCCCTTGTTCCCGGCCTTCGCCCCGGCCCGCTGCACCGCCTGCTCCAGGGTGTCGCACGTCAGCACCCCGAAGATGACCGGCACCCCGCTGTTCATGGCGGCGGTCATGATGCCGCTGGTGGCGGCGCCGGCCACGTGGTCGTAGTGGTCGGTGTCCCCGCGGATGACGCACCCTAAACAGATGACGGCCGCGTACTTCCCGCTTTTCGCCAGCCGCTGGGCGACCACCGGGATCTCGAACGAGCCGGGCACGCGGACCACGTCGGCGGCGTCGGCCGGCACCCCGTGCCGGGCGAGGGCGTCGAGCGCGCCGTCGGTCAGTTGGTCCACGATGAACGAGTTGAACCGGGCGGCGACGACGGCGAACCGGCCGGCCGGCGGGCTGAAATCACCTTCGTACTGCATGGGGCGGCACCGTGCGGGGGTGTGGGAAGTTGTACGCCCCGGCGGGCGGGATGGCCGTTGACACGCGCACTGGTTGTATCTACAATTACATTCGGAGGTGGGGACATGCCAGCCCCGGCGAAAGTGCGACAGATGGCCCGCGAGTGCATCGCCGTGCGGGTGCGTCTCTTAAACCGTCTGATCACCGGGGTGTGCGATGACGGGCTGCGGCCGTTCGGCGTGCGGGTGGCCCAGGTGAACATCCTGGTGGCGGTGGCGCACGACGGGCCGCTCCCGCCGGGCGAGGTGGCGAAGCGGCTGGTGATGGACAAGTCCACCCTCAGCCGCGACGCGGACCGGCTGATCGCCAACGGCTGGCTGACGGCCGAGCCGACCGACGACGGGCGGAGCCACACGCTGGGCATCACGCCGGAAGGGTTGGACCTGTTGGAGCGGATTCACCCGGTGTGGGTAGCGGGGCAGAAGAAACTGGCGGCCATCCTGGGCGCGGACACGGTGGGGGCGATCAGCGGCACGGTGAACGATCTGTGGGCGAAGATGAAATGAGGCGAACGGCGGGACGTGAGTCCGGCGGTTCCAGGTGAACCCCGACCGCCAGGTCGGTGGGTGCCGGTCACGACCGGCTCGCACCCGCGGCCCTCGCGGGCCGGGTTCACCAAAACCACCGGCGGACTCACGTCCCGCCGTTCGCCGTAAAAGTTGTATCTACATCCGGAGTGCTTGTCATGCCCGCGCTCGACGACCACCCGACGGTTCGCGCCGTCCGCCGGCGGACTCCGTTGCCCCGTGCCGACGCTCCGCTCGACGCCGGTTGGCTGCGGCAACTGTGCCTCGACGCCGGGGCCGACGACGTGGGGTTCGTCGAGATCGACCGCCCCGAACTGGCGGACGAGAAGCCGCACGTCCTCGCCGCGTACCCGAAGACCCGCACGCTGGTCAGCTTCGTGGTGAAGATGAACCGCGAGCCGGTGCGGAACCCGGCCCGGTCGCTGTCCAACCTGGAGTTCCACCACACCACCGACGAGGTGAACGAGACCGCCCGCCGCATCGTCACCGCCCTGGAAAACAAAGGCATCGGAGCGGCGAACCCGCCGGCCGGGTTCCCGATGGAGGCCACCCGCTGGCCGGGCCGCATGTGGGTGGTGGCGCACAAGCCGGTGGCCGTGGCGGCGGGAATGGGGAAGATGGGCGTCCACCGCAACGTCATCCACCCGAAGTTCGGCAACTTCGTCCTGCTCGGCACGGTGCTGCTCGAAGCGGAGGTCAGTGCGTACAGCCGGCCGGTGGACTACAACCCGTGCCTGGAGTGCAAGCTGTGCGTGGCCGCCTGCCCGGTCGGGGCGATCAAGCCGGACGGGGCGTTCGACACCGCCTCGTGCTACACGCACAACTACCGCGAGTTCATGGGCGGGTTCGCCGACTGGGCCGAGCAGATTGCGGATGCCAAGAGCGGGCACGACCTGCGGACCCGCGTGACGCAGGCGGAGCAGGTGGGCATGTGGCAGAGCCTGGCGTTCGGCCCGAACTACAAGGCGGCGTACTGCGTGGCGGTGTGCCCGGCCGGGGAGGACGTGATCAGCCCGTTCCTGGCGAACCGCGGCGGGTTCGTGGGCGAGGTGGTGAAACCGCTGCAACAGAAGGAAGAGCCGATCTACGTGGTGCCCGGCTCGGACGCCGAGGAGCATGTGGTGAAGCGGTTCCCGCACAAGACGCCGCGGCGGGTGCGGGGCAACTTCCTGCTGTACACGATCCCGCAGTTCCTGTTCGGCATCCGCATCTCGTTCCAGCGGGGGCGGGCGGCCGGGCTGAACGCGGTGTACCACTTCACGTTCACCGGCGCGAGCAAGGCGACGGCCACCGTCACCATCCGCGACCAGACGCTCGCCGTGCAAGACGGGCTGCACGGCATGCCGGACTGCGCCATCACCGCCGACGCCGACACCTGGTGCGGGTTCCTGCGGAAGGAGCGGAGCATCGTCTGGGCGGTCGTCCGCCGCAAAGTGCGGGTGAAGGGACCGCTGCGGCTGCTCACCGCGTTCGGCAAATGCTTCCCGAGTTGACGAGGGCTTCGCTGGTGTCCCGCCTTCAGGCGGTCTTCCTTCGCGGTTCACCCCAGACCGGCTGAAGCCGGGACACCAACCCTCCGCGGTCGCCGCTCAGTTCAGCGTCACGCTCTTCAGGAACTCGGCGTTCGTCTTCTGCTTGCCCACCTGTTTGAGCAACAGCTCCATCGCCTCCACCGGGTGCATGTCGGACAGCACCCGGTGCAGGATGTGGACCGTCCGCAGCTCCTCGTCCGTCCGCAGCAGTTCCTCCTTGCGGGTGCCGCTGGCGTTCACATCCACGCACGGGTACACCCGCCGGTCCATCAGCCGCCGGTCGAGCACCACCTCCATGTTGCCGGTGCCCTTGAACTCCTCGAAGATCACGTCGTCCAGCTTGCTGCCGGTGTCCACCAGGGCCGTCGCCAGGATGGTGAGCGACCCGCCCTCGGCCAGGTTGCGGGCGGCGCCGAAGAACCGCTTCGGCTTCTGCAGCGCCCCCGCGTCGAGGCCGCCGGACAGCAGTTTGCCGGTGCCGGGCAGCTCGTTGTTGTACGCCCGCGCCAGCCGGGTGATGCTGTCCAGGAAGATGACCACGTCGGTGCCGTACTCGACCAGCCGGCGGGCCTTCTCGATCACCATCTCGGCCACCGTGATGTGCCGGGCGGCCGGCTCGTCGAACGTGCTGCTCACCACCTCCACCCGGTGCCCCTTCACCCCCCGGCTCATCTCCGTCACCTCCTCCGGCCGCTCGTCGATCAGCAGCACGATGACGTAGCACTCCGGGTGGTTGGCGATGACCGCGTTCGCCATCTGCTGGAGCAGCACCGTCTTGCCGGTGCGGGGCGGGGCGACGATCAGCCCCCGCTGCCCCTTGCCGATCGGGGTGATGAGGTCGATCACCCGCATGGTGATCGGCCCGCCGGTCACCTCCAGCCGCAGCCGGCTGTTCGGGTGCAGCGGGGTGAGGTCCTGGAACACCGCCTTCTGGTGCTGCAGCTCCGGGTCTTGCAGGTTGATCGCCTCCACCCGCAGCAGGGCGAAGTACCGCTCGGCCTCCTTCGGCGGGCGGACCTGCCCGGCCACCACGCACCCGGTGCGGAGGCCGAACCGCCGGATCTGGCTGGGCGAGATGTAGATGTCGTCCGGGCACGGCAGGTAGTTGTAGTCCGGGCTGCGGAGGAACCCGAACCCGTCCGGCAGCACCTCCAGCGTGCCCTCGCCGAGCATCAGCCCGTTCTGCTTCACCCGCTCCTTCAGGATGCGGTAGATCAGGTCCTGCTTCTTCAGCCCGGCCCACTCCTCCCGCGGCACCCCGTCCGCCCGCGCCATCTCCTGCAGCTGCGTCAGCGTCATCTGCTGGAGTTGCGAGATGTACGTGTTCCCCTTCTTGATCTCCTCGTACCGGGTGTTCGTCTCGGCGGTGAACCCCCGCTCGTTCGGGTCGGCGGGAGGTGACCCCGGTCCGGCGACCGGCACGGGCGCGTCGTCGGCCAACCCGATGGCGAAGTCGCCTTCCGCCTCGGCGGACTTCGCCTTCGCCCGCGGCTTGCGGGGCAGCTTGGTTTCGGGGGTCGCGTCGGCCATGATCGATTCCTCAGGTCATCCAACCCCATCCGGTCAACAGGGCGTCCAGCTTCGCCTGCAACTCGTCCGGCGTGCCGTCGTTCACCACCACCGCGTCGGCGTGGTCCTTCTTCCGCTCGGCCGGCCACTGGGCGGTCTCGCGGGCGGTCAGGTCGGCCGGGGTCCAGCCGCTGCGGGCGGCCAGCCGCTGCTCCCGCACCGCCCGCGGGGCGTCGATGTACACCACCTTGTCGCACGCCGACCCCCACCCGGCTTCGAGCAGCACCGCCGCGTCCAGCGCCACGAACCGCGCCGCCGGGTCGGCCTCGGCCGTCGCGATCTCTGCCCGCGCCATCTCGCCGATCACCGGGAACACCACCCCTTCCAGCCACGCCCGCTCGGCCTGGGTGTCGAACACGATGCCGGCGATGGCCCGGCGGTTCGCGGCGCCGTCCGGGTGCAGGATGCGGTTCCCCCACCGCTCGACCAACTGCCGCTTCACCTCCGGCACGTCCAAGGCGACATGCCCGAGCTTGTCGGCGTCGATGACGAACCCGCCGCGGGCGGCGAGGCACCGCCCGGCGGCGGTCTTCCCCGCCCCGATCCCGCCGATCAGCCCGAACACGGGTTTGCGGGTCATTCGTCATACTCCGCTTGTTAGCCCGACGCGCCAGCGAGGGTGTGGGTGGCTTGGCCCTCGCTGGCGCGTCGGGCTAACAGAACCGCGTCGGCCTCACGTCACGTCCTCCACGTCCAGCCAGTTCGGGCCGGCGGCCACGTCCACCTTCAGCGGCACGCTCACCGTCAGCGCGGCCGTCATCTCGTGCCGCACCAGGTCCGCCACCGCCGGCACCTCGGCCGCCGGCACCTCGAAGACGAGTTCGTCGTGGACGCTCAACAGCATTTTCGCCCGCCGCTTTTCCGCCCGCAGCCGGCGGTACACGTTCAGCATGGCCAGCTTCATCAGGTCGGCGGCCGACCCCTGGATCTCCATGTTGATGGCCTCCCGCTCGGCCCCGTTCCGCTGCTCGTAGGTGGAGTGCGGGCGGAGGGCGGACGGGTCGAACGCCCGGCGGCGGCCGAGGATGGTGCCCACGAACCCGGTGCGGCGGGCGGTCGCCAGCAGCCGGTCCTGGTACGCCAGCACGGTCGGGAAGCGGGCGAAGTAGTCGTCGATGAACCGGGCCGCCGCCTTCTTGTCGATGCCCAACTGGATGGACAGGCCGGTGGCGCTGATGCCGTAGATGACCCCGAAGTTCACCGTCTTCGCCACCCCCCGTTGCTCCTTCGTCACGTCTTTCTCGGCCACCTTGAAGATCTCGGCGGCCACCCGCGTGTGGACGTCCTGGTCGGCGGCGAACGCCGACCGCAGGTTGGCGTCGTCGGCGAAGTGGGCGAGCAGCCGCAGTTCGATCTGCGAGTAGTCGGCGGTGAGGATCTGCCACCCCGGCGGGGCGATGAACGCGGCGCGAATCTGCCGCCCCTGCTCGGTGCGGGCGGGGATGTTCTGCAGGTTCGGGTCGGACGAACTCAGCCGCCCGGTGCTGGCGACCGTCTGGTTGAACGACGTGTGCACGCGGCCGGTCTTCGGGTTCACCAGCACCGGCAGCGCGTCCACGTAAGTGCCCTTCAGCTTCGCCACCTGCCGGTGGGCGATCAGCTTCTTCGGCAGGTCGTGCCCCATCGCGGCCAGTTTTTCAAGCGACTCCTGATCGGTACTCGGCTCGTTCGTCGTGCCCGTCCGCTTCTGCACCGGCAGCTTCATCTTGTCGAACAGGATTTCCCGCAGCTGCTTCGGCGACGCCACGTTGAACGCCTTGCCGGCCAGCGAGTGCACCTCCCCTTCCAGCGTTTCCAGCGTGCCCTGCATGTCCACGCTCAGCTTCGCGAGCAGCGGCAGGTCGAGCAGGCAGCCGTTGAACTCCAACTCGGCCAGCACGTCGATGAGCGGGATTTCCAGCGTGTCATACAGCGTCCGCAGGCCGGCCGGCTCCAGCTCCGGTTCCAGCTTCTCCGCCAGCCGCCACGCCGCGTCCGCATCCTCGGCGGCGTAGTCCGCCACCTTCTCCGTCGGCACCTCGGCCATCGTGATCTGCTTCTTCCCCTTGCCGATCAGATCCTTGATGGAGATGTTCGCGTGCCCGAAGTACTTCTGCGTCAGGTCGTCCAGGTTGTGCGTCCGCTCGCCGGCGTGCAGCAGGTAGTGGGCGATCATCGAATCGCCGACCACGCCGGCCAGCTCCACCCCGTGCGCCCGCAGCACCAGCCGGTCGTACTTGATGTTCTGGTTCGTCTTCTCGAATTTGGCGTCTTCGAGGATCGGCTTGAGCGCCGCCAGCGTCTTGTCCGGGTCGAGCAGCTTCGACCCCTGCGGCCCGCGGACGGCCAGGTAGTACCCCTCGTGCGCCTTCCAACTGACGGCGTACCCGACCACCTCGGCGCGGATCGGGTCGAGCGCCGTCGTCTCCAGGTCGATGGCGAACCGCGTCTGCGTCTTCAACTCCTTCAGGAACTTGTCGAACGCCGTCTTGGTGTCGATGAGGGTGTAGGTGGCGTTCCACCCGTCGTCCGGGCGGGCAGTCGGTGTTTCGGTGGGGGCCGGCTCCTCGCCGTCGATCTGGTCGAACAGCGACGCCTGACCGGGGCGGGGGAGCTTGGGTGTCTTGGCTTTGCCCCCCTCGCCCCCTGGGGAGAGGGGATGGGGGTGAGGGGGTACCTCCGCGGACCTCCCCCGGCTCGCTTCGCTCGCCACCCCCTCCGACGCGGAGGGGGTTCTGATCTCCCCCCTCTCCGGCTCGGAGAGGTGGGCCGGGGGGGTGAGGGTCTTGAGGATTTCCTCATTCTTCCTCGCCCCGCTGTTCGCCAGCGTACTCCGCACCCGTGCGGCGAACCCGCGGAAGCCGAACTCCTGGAACAACTCCAG
>JALHQU010000166.1 GCA_022841795.1 Fimbriiglobus sp. | reverse complement strand
GTGCGGGTCGTGTCGTCTTTCTAGCGGACGCGGCGGGCAGGCGGGAGGTTCGGCCGTCCGGCTGGAACTCGGAGCGCGAGCGACGGTGTTGTGTCGGACCTCACCCCCCGGCCCCCTCTCCGAGCCGGAGAGGGGGTGTTCAAGCGAGGAATGCACCTGGGGGCGAGGTTGCTCTCTGCCGGCCGTCGGCATCGACCATGAGCGATCGGCCGTTGAACACCCCCTCTCCCCGTGGGAGAGGGGGCCGGGGGGTGAGGTCTCTTCTCGAACCACCTCTGCTACAACACACCCATGCCCACCCGGTACTACAAGCTCCGCGGGCGGAAGATCAGCCTCCGCGAATACTGGCGGCTGTGCCCGGACCCGTTCACCTTTTGCATCGCCGCCGTCGCCAAGCCGTTCGGCGGGGTGGTGCCGGCGCTGTCGGTGCCGCTGCTCGACCGCATCCCGGATGTCCACCCGGACGACCTGCCGAAGGGCGTCGCCCGCGCCCTCGACCGGCAGGCCGAGCGGTTCGAGGGCGAGGGGTACTGCCGGCTGTTCACCTGCGAGGCGCCGCTGCTGGAGCGCGACCGGCTGACTGCCGCCACCGTGTTGCTGGCCGACGACGGGTGGTCGATGGCCCAGGTGCTGTACATCAAGAACGGCGAGCAGACGCAGGTGGGGCTGACCGTCGGCTGCTGGTGCGACGACGGCACGTTCGCCGTGGTGACCAGCCGCAAGCCGGAGCTGGACACCCCGCCGGGGCACCGCGTGGTGCTGTATCTCGGGGCCGGAGTGGAGGAGTTGGTCGAGAGGTTCCTGCGGCACGCCCGCGCCTGGGACGCGGACGAGGGGATGCGGGCGGTGCCGCTGGACGAGGCGAAGGTGCGGGAGAACCTGCTACGGGTGGAGCGGGAGGCGATCGAGTTCCAGGTCCGTCGCGGTGTGCTGGTGCCGATGACGCCGCGGGACCTGGCGAAGCACGGGATCGAGGCGGAGGAGTAGTGTAGCCCGCACACTCCGTGTGCGGTCTGAAGAACCGCACACGGAGTGTGCGGACTACACTCCCGCCATCACTTCTTCTCGACCGCGAACTTCTTGATCTCGAACTTCGCCCCGTTCCCGTCCAGCCACGTCTTGTACAGCTCGTGGAACGTCTCGTTGTACCCGCGGCCGGCGGCCACCTGGAGCTGCGGAAAGCCGTTCTGGCCGGGGTGGATGCCCAGGGTGGCGAGCAGGCTGGTCGGCATGAGCGTGTAGTCCGGCGGCGGGTCGCTGCCCACCCGCGGCTTGTCGTACTGCGCCCAGTCGGACTCCGCGATCGCCTTCAAAATCAGCTTCGACTCCTCGGCCGGGATGGCCACCTGCGGCTGCGGCTTGCCGCCCGGCGGGATCGTCTGCCGGCGGTACTTGAACACCAGCGCCGCCGCCGCCTCCAGCCGGTCGGCCGCGTCCTTCGCCTTGAGCGCCGCCACCGGGTCGGCGTGCGCCGCCCCGATCTTCTTCACAGCCGCCGCGTCCGCCTTGTAGTTCGTGTCCAGCGGGTTGAGCGGGGTGTGCCCGTACGGCATGTGGTAGTGCCCGCCGACGGTCGGGTGTGGGGACAGGAAGAACACCCCCTCCTGCCCGTCGATCAGCTGCACCTGGCTGACCTGCGGGCGGTAGTACACCGGCTTGCGGCCGGGCTGCTCGAACGGCATCTGGGCCGGGTCGGCCGGCGGGACGAGGATTTTCACCGCGCCCTCCACCTTGTCGCCGACCAGCACCTCGCCCACCTTCAGCGTCGCCACCTTGTACGTCGTCTTCGGCACCCCCTGGCCGGCGTACATGGCCGCGTCCAGCGTGTCCTTGCCCAGGCTGATGGTGCCGGACGCCACCAGTTGGCTCGGGTACGCCTTCTGGCGGACGCTCATGCCGGGGTACACGACCACCCCGCCGGACTGTTCGGCCATCGGCGGGGGCGGCGGCGGCGGCGGAACCGGGACGACCGGCTGCCCGTGGGCGAGACCGGCAACGACGACGACGAACAGGACGCACAGGGAGCCACGCATGGGTACACCTCGACAGTTCTGGTCGGCCGGTCAGTTGCCCGGCACCCGCTTCGTCACCACGAACTTGCCGCCGGGGCCGTCCAGCCACTCGCGGAGCGTCTGCTGGTACGCGGCGAACATCCCCTGGCCGGGGTTCACCCGCACCTTCGGGAACCCGGTGTCCCCGCCCTGGTGGATGCCGAGCAGGGTGAGCAGGTCGTTCGGCTGCTTGGTGTAATCGCGGGGCGGACCGCCCGGCGGCAGCGGGCGGTCGTACTCGGCCCAGTCGAACTCGGCGATGGCGGCGAACAGCAGCTTCGTCTCTTCGGCGGGGATAGCCACCTCCTCCGCCGCCACCTGACCGAACACGTACCGATACCTGTACACCAGCGTCACCGCCGCCTCGTACCTGTCGGCCGCCGCCTTCGCCTTCAGCGCCTTCACCGGCTCAGCGACCATCGCCCCCACCCGCTTCACCACCGCCAGGTGGTCCTTGTAATCGGTGTCCAGCGGGTTGAGCGGCACCGCCCCCCGCGGGATGTGGTGGTGCGGCGGGGCGTTCGGGTGCCGGCGGAGGAAGAACACCCCCTCCTGCCCGTCGATCAGCTGCACCTGTAGGACAGGCGGGCGGCGGTACGGCTGCGGCCGGCCGAACCCGTCGGCGGCAGGCGGTGTGAACGGGTCGGCCGGCGGCACGAGGACCGACACCGTGTCGCCGGGCTTGTCGCCCACCAGCACGTCCTTCACCCGGATCGTCGCCAGCTTGTAGGTGGTCTTCACCGCCTGCCCGTACTCGGACGTCACCTCCACCGTCTCTTTCCCCACCGCCACCGTGCCGGACACCACCAGCGAATTCGTCACCGCCCGCCGGAACACCTGCTGCTCGGGCGGTGGGCCGACGGCCGGCCCGGCCGGTTCGAGCGGCTTCATGCCGGCGGCCGTGGCGACCACGCCGAGAACAACGACCACCGCGGTGATAGACGAGCCACGCATGACGGGACTCCGCCGGCGGTCACTTGCCCTGGGTCTTGGCGACGATCTTCTTCACCTCGAACTTGCCGCCGAACTTCGCGTGCCACGCCTTGAACGCCTTCTGCCGCGCCGCCAGCGCGTCCTCGCCCGTGCCCGGCCGCACGTCCGGGATGCCGTACTGCCCCGGCAGCAGGCCGAGCGCGTCGGCCACCTTGTGCGCGTCCGACTTCGCCCAGTCGGCGTCCAGCAGCACCTTCACCAGCAGTTGGCCCACGTCCGCCGGCACCGCCTCTTCGGCCACCACCCCGGACACGTTGTTCGGCGGGTACTGGCGGAACTTGTACGCCAGCGCGAGGGCCGCCTGTACCCGGTCGTCCACCTTGTCGGCGGACAGCGCCTTCACCGGGTCGCTGAACGCCCCGGCCGCGGCCGTCACCTTCGCCAGCTCGCCCTTGTACCCGTCGTCGGTCGCATTAATCGGCAGGTGCCCCGGCTGGATCTGGTAGTACCCGGCCGCGGTCGGGTGCTTGGACAGGAAGAACACCCCCTCCTGGTTCTCCGTCACCGCCAGCGGGCCGAACCCGCCGCGGCCGGGCGCACCGGGCAGCGGGCGGATGCCGCCGCCCCCGCGGGCCGGACCGCCCTCCGGCTGCTCGCCCGGCTTGGGGAACACCACCTTGATGTGCGTGACCGTCTTCGCCCCGACCAGGGCGTCGGAGATTTTGATCACCGCCACCGTGTGCGGCACCTTCGGCCCGCCCTCGTGCTGGGTGATGTCGAGCGGGTCGGCCTCCACCTTCGTCACCTTGCCGACCACCACCGCGTCGGCCGCGATCAGCTTCTGCTGAAGGCCGACGTTGCCGGGGGCGATCATCCGGAGGGCGAACGCCGGCGCCGCCGCCAGAACCGCCGCCGCCAGACCGAGGAACACGCGACGCATGGGGACACTCCGCGAGCCGACCGATACACGTCCGACGGGGATCGGCGTGCCGCGGATTGTAGCCGGCGGGGGCGAAAAAAGCGAACCCCGACCGCCGGGCCGGGGTTCGTCGGGAATTTGGACGCCGCCAGTCTTCGTTGGTGTCCCGGCTTCAGCCGGTCTTCGGTGGTGAACCGCGGGCGTCAGCCCGTCGGGTGTGTTCCGAACCCGACGGGCTGACGCCCGCGGTTCACCCGGTCTGCTGCTGACGCTGCCGGTTCAACAAGACCGTCTGAAGGCGGGACACCAGCGAACCGCACTCACCGCCAGTCCACATGACTCAGGGTGATGTGGAACTGCGCCATCCCCTTCTCCGTCAGGATCGTCTTCGCGTTCTTGCCGTCCGCGTCGCACACCACCAGGTGGGATTCCGTCTCCCGGTCGTCCGCCTTCCCGGCCTCCGGCTTCTCCGCGTGCATCTCCCGCCAGGTGTACGCGATCCGCTTCCCGTCCGGCGACCAGCAGTACCCCTGGATCTCGGCGTTCTGCGGCACGTCCGCCAGCACCACCGCCTTCCCGCCGATCGGCTGCACATACAACCGCATGTTGCCGAGCGGCTTCTCCGGCAGCTTGTCCGGGGCCGGGTGGCCGCGGTACAGCAGGGTCTTCCCGTCCGGCGACAGCCGCGCCAGGTACGCCATCATCTTCGAGTCGCTCACCACCTTCACGTCCTTCCCGTCGCGGGAGACGAAGCATGCGGACACGACCGGCACGTCCCCCTTCTTCTCGTAGTGCATGGTGACGAACCCCTTGCCGTCCGGGGTGAACCCGAACGCGAAATGGTCGTTCGGCACGCCCGTCGTCGATTCCTTCTTCGTCGCCACGTCGATCACGGTGGTGGTCGTCTTCGGCGCGCCGTCCGCCGCGCCGAGTGGCCCGTCCACGAAGTCCGTCACCATCAACTCCTTGCCGTCCGGCGACCACGCGATCACCTCGCCGATGATCTTCAGGTCGGTCGGCTCCTTGTCGTCCAGCTTGCGGACGTGGACGGTGTTCTTCGGCAGCGGGACGGGGATGGGCGTGCCCGGCTCACCCGGGGTGTGCATGAGCCACGCCACCGACTGGCCGTCCGGCGACAGCGCCGCCTGGGCCGTCACCTTCTTGTCCCGGTCGAGGAACACCGCCTCGTTCTTCCCGTCCGGGTCGAACAGCTTCAGGTTGCCGTGCGTCCACACGAGCAGCCGGCCGGGCTTGGCGTCCGCCGGCTTCGCCCCGGCCTTCACCGCCGGCTTGTCGTCGGCGAACGCGGGTTGAAGGGTGAGCCACCCGGCGGACAGCAGGAACACGCCGCACGCGGCGAACACGCCGAGCAGCGTCAGCTTTTTCAGGTACATGATTCGGGTCATCCGGTCGGCGAGGGCGACGGCCGCCCCCGCGGGAGGCGGCCCGCCGGCGGCGGTCTGTTGACCCAGCCGGCAGGCCGCGTGGAACACGGAATCGGAGCCGCTCGCGTCCGCCCCAGCCGACAGCACCGCCGCCAGCGCCGCCGGCAGGGTGAACCCCTTCCGCTTCAGCCCGGCCGCCAACCGCTTCCGCGCTTCGGCCAGTCGGCTGCTGAGCGTGCCCTCCGGCACCCCCAGCCGCTTCGCCGCGTCCGCCCGGCTCACCCCGGTCAGTTCGCACAGCACCACCGCCGAGCGGTGGTGCTCCGGCAGGCGGGCGATCTCGGCGTCCAGTGCCGCGGCCAGTTCCGCGTCCGGCGTGTCCGGGCCGGGTACGTCGGGCACGGTGGCGGTGGGCGTGACACGCGAGCGGCGGGCGGCGGCCATGGCGCGGGCGTCCTGGGCGGTGCGGAACGCCACCCCGTACAGCCAGGCGGCGACGGCGTCGGGCGGAGCCACGTCGGCGGCGCGGCGGGCGAGGACGAGGAACACCGCCTGGCAGGCGTCGTCCGCGTCGTGGTCGTGGCCGGTGACGCGGCGGCACACCCCGAGCACACGCGGCCCGTGCCGGTACACCAGGGCGGCGAAGGCGTCGGCGTCCCGGTGTTGCACGAACGCGGCCAGCAGTTGGCCGTCGGTGCGGGACTCGTCGGTGCGGGCGAGGGCCGACCGCAGGCGGGCGAGCGGGGAGGCCGGGGCGTCGGTCATGAGCGGGTCTCCGGAGCCGACGCCGCGCCGGCTCACCCACAGTTGGGTTGAAGGGCAGCGGCGCGTCGGGGGAATTTCCGGCGAAGTGGGTCACTCGTCCTGGAGCCACCAGTGTTGGCGGAAGTAGCCGCCCACATCCCGCTGCCGGTCGCCGCGTGGGGTGGTCGGGGGGTCCACGGGCGTACGGGTCAGCCGCCGGCCGCTCAACACCCCGGCGTGAAGCCCGAGCAGGACCGGGGTGGGTAGTTTCGCCTTCGGATCGTGTAAAAGTTGAGCGATCACCGGCACGGCGGGCATGGCCTCGATCACCCCACCCCACACCGCCCCCGGATCGACCACCGACAGCCACACCCGCCCGTACCCCACCGGGGTGCCGACGTTCCCGCCGATGCTCGTTGTTCCGGACGCCGGTGAACCGTCCGTCGGCGGTAACAATTCCAACCTTTCGAGTTGTCCCAGTCGGTCCATCAGCCGCCAGGCCGATGACTCGATCACGGTGATCCAGGCTCCGGTGTCGATCAGGGCGCGGAAGGCGGTGCGACCGGCCTCGTCATCACGTCCCACGAGTACCCTCGTCGTGATCCGCAAGAGTGGCAGCCGGATCGTCCCGCCGGTGGCGGGGTCGCGGAGCCGGCGGCGGGGGTTCGTGACCGAGTCGAGGTCGTCGACCCGGAGGCGGACGCGGGCCACGGCGGACTCCGTTCGGCGGTCATTCGAGGGGCGGGACGTAGTAGTGGGTCAACTGCTCGGGTGGGATGCCCAGCTGTGCCGCCTTCTCCCGCGCCCGATCGCGGGCGTTGATCAGGCTATGGTCCCCGTCCCGTGTGGTGTGTTCCAGCACCGTCCCGTCCGGGGCGGCGACGACGTACTCCCCGCGGTACTGCTCCAACTCCCCGCGGTCGAACCGCTGGTCGAGGATGGCGTCGGTGTTCAACCGCACGGCCAGGTCTTCACTGATGGGGACGTAGAACGGCTTTCCGGGCGACTCGGATGCACCGGGGAAGTCCGACGACAGAGGCGGGGCGGGGTCGGCGGTCACGTCAGGCATGGGTGGTCCTCTACCGTGACTCTACCACCGGACTCGGGCCGTGCCTAGCCGCTGCTCGGACGGGCGGACACCGGGAGGTGGCACGCGCCGTCCTGACACGGCACCAAATTGAACCGGTTCTTCGCCACCCAGCGGTACGCCTTGCCGCCGATCCAGGCCGCACCTGGTAGGTACAGCAGCGGGGCGAGCGGCCACGTCAGCGGCAGCCGCCACGCCATCCAGCGGAACGCCCGGAACCCGGCGAGCGCGTGCTTGCGGTCCGGGGTGACGACGTGCATCTCCTCCAGCAACTTCTTCGGCACCAGCGGCAGTTCGCACGGTGGCAGGTTCGCCACGTCGCGGGCGTCCTGCGGGTGCAGTCGGTTCAGCCAGTCGAGTTTTTTCAGGATGCGCACCGACCGCCGACACAGCGGGCACGCCCCGTCGTACAGCACGACGGCTTTTTCGGTGGTCGGCGTCACGGCGAACCCTCCGTTGTGGGTGAACGGCGCGACGTGAGTCCGCCGGTGTGTTTGGTGAACCCGAGCCGCAAGGCTCGTGGGTGCGTGGGGGAACTGGCTCGCACCCACCGACCTGGCGGTCGGGGTTCACCCAGAACCGGCGGACACACGTCGCGCCGTTCGCCCGTCCTCCCTGATTTTAACCGCACGCCGCGCCGCCGCTTCACCCGTCGGGTATAATGTCCGCGAAGACCACGTCTGCGACGATCGAACCCGCCGACCCCGTGACCGGGCGTCGGCACCCGTGACACCCTCCCCGGTTCGATCTGTACCCCCACGAAGACCGGCCGGGGCGAGAGCCACCCCATGAACCTGCTCCTGGGCCTCGGCCGGCTGTTCGCCGGGCCGGCGCTCGAAGCCGCCCGGGCCGCGCTCGCCGCCCACCCCTCGGGGACCGCCATGCAACTGGACGACGACCTGCTCCTGTCCGATGAACTGCCGCCGGAGGCGAAGGCCGTACTCGACGACGCCGACCGGACGATCCTGGCCGTGCGGCAGAAGACCGACCGTGCGGTGGCCACGGTGCGGGCCGACGCCGACCGCCGCATCGAGGCGATCAAGGCCGAGGCCGAGGCGGCGGTGGTGGGCGTGCAGGCGGAGGCGGCGAAGGAGCTGTCCCCGCTGCTCCGCGACACGTTCGCCCGGCTGAAGGCGATGCAGGGCGAGTTCCTGCGGCAGGGTCTTTTGGACGAAGCCCTGGCCGTGCGGAACCGCCTGCGGGGGATGCGGAGCGACCTGTTCGGGGTGCGGCCGGACCCCGGCAACCTGACCGAGTTCGGGGCGAGTGACGCCGGCAAGTGCGTGCTGTTCGAGGTGGTCGGCAGCGGCGACGGCAGCGCGTGGGGCACGGACGCGTACACCGGCGACTCGCGGCTGGCGGTGGCGGCCGTCCACTCCGGGGCGGTGCGGGTGGGCGAGCGGGCGCTGGTGCGGGTGACGCTCATCGACGGCAGCGAACGGACGTTCGACGGCAGCGAGCGGTACGGCGTGCGGAGCCTCGACTACGGCAACTACTCGCTCGGCTACCGGGTGGAGCGGGTGTGATGGACGAGCCGCGACCGCGAGGGAGCGGGGAGGAGAACGCGATGCCCCCCTACACCCACCCCGACTGGCAGCACCTGCTCCGCGCCGTCGCGTCC
This sequence comes from Fimbriiglobus sp., assembly GCA_022841795.1. GTDB lineage: Bacteria > Planctomycetota > Planctomycetia > Gemmatales > Gemmataceae > JALHQU01. The sequence goes on along the minus strand of JALHQU010000166.1, from coordinate 6,244 downwards.
GCCCCGGCCGACGACCTGCCGCGGCTGGTCGCCGCCGACTGGCTGGACGAGCACGGCGAAGCGGACCGGGCCGAGTTCATCCGCATTCAGGTGGAACGAGAGCGAGCCGACCGGCCGGAGCTGCGGTGGCGGGAGGTGGCGCTGTGGAACAACCCGCTGTGCGGGCCGCTGTGGGCGGTGGAGGCGTGCCCCGGCCTGGTGACGCTGACCGACGCGGCCGACGCCGGCTCCCCGCTCCGCGGGCTGGGGGTGAACGGGGTCGAGCGGGTGACGTTCCGCCGCGGGTTCCCCCACCGCATCGACTGCCGGGCGGAGCAGTGGGCGACGTTCGGCTCCGGCATCGTACCCCGGCAGCCGGTGCGGGAGCTGTTCCTGACCGCGTGCGACGCCGTGCCGTTCGAGCGGTGGTGGGACATGCCGGACACGCTGAAACCGCTGGCAGTGCTGACGCTCGACACCCGGTCGATCACCCTCGCCCCGCTGCTCCGCGACCATTTAGACGGGGTAGACGTGCGGGTGAACGGCCGCCCGGCCCCGCGGCTGGTGCTGGCCGCCGCCCCGGTGGCGACCCCGCCGGCCGGAATGTCGTCCGCCCCGCCGAATCCGGGCGAACCCGCCGCCGCCCGGCCGGGTCTGTCTTCGGAGTGACGACCCGTCCCCGGGGTGTGTCGGATTCGCACGCAACCCTGCGAAGGTTGAAGGCCAGGTTCGACTCCTGGCGGGGACACTGCCGCCCACCGTCGCCGGCGAGCGACGGCAATTCCCATTTCCGCGCGCGAATCCGCCGCCGCCGTCGTCTGGTCTGGTGTGAGGACGCCATGACCCCCGACGACCCCGACTCCCCGCTCGCCGCCCGCGCCCGCGCCGGCGACCGGGCCGCGTTCGAGGAACTGGTCCGCCGCACCGGCCGGCTGGTGTTCGCGCGCCTGCTGCTCGAAACCGGGGACCGGCACCGGGCCGAAGACCTGGCGCAGGAGACGTTCCTGCTGGCGTTCCGGTCCGTCCACCGGCTGCGGGAGCCGGGCGGGTTCCGCCCGTGGCTGCTCGCTATCGCCCACAGCGTGCTGCTGGACGCGGCCAAACACGACGGCCGCAAGAAGCGGACCCCGCCGGCGAACGAGCCGGAGCGGACGTCACCCGCGGCGGACGTGGCCCCGCAGACCGCCGAAGCGAGAGAGAAGGTGCTGGCGGCGCTGCGGAGCCTGCCGGCCGAACACCGCGAGCCGCTGGCCCTGCGGTACCTGACCGGGGCGGATTACGAGACGATCAGCGCCCAGTTGGGATTAACGAACGGCTCGCTGCGGGGGCTGCTGAGCCGCGGGCTGAAGATGCTGAAAGAGCGGCTGCCCCCCGAACTCGGCGAGCCACATGCCTAATCTTCGCCGCGACCTACGGGAGCGGTGAAAGCTCTGCCGCTCCCGTAGATCGCGGCGAAGACAAATAGGAACCCCACCCATGTCCGACCCCACCGACACCCCGGACCCGCTGGCCGGCGAGCCGCTCGACGCCGCCCTGACCGCCCTGTTCGCGTCCGCCCGGCCGGACCCCGGCCTGGAAGACCGGCTCGTCCGCTCGCTGCGGGCGGAGACGACCCCGCCGAAGCGGACGTTCGGCTGGCGGCGGTACCCGCTGGCGTGGGGCGTGGCCGCGTCCGTCGGGCTGGGGGCGGTCGGGGCGGCGGTGGCGTCGCAGCTCGATGGCGGCCTGCCGCTGCCGTGGGAGGCGGGTAGGTTCGCGAGGACATTGCAGGACGACCGGACACAATCCACCGTCGAGTCGAACCGTGAGAAACTGTACCGAATGTTCGCCGGCGTCGCCTCCGCGGACTCGGCGTACCAGCATGACAACGACCACAAGACGCCGATCCGCTACGGGTTCCCGGACGGGCACATCACCGCCGGTGCGGACCAGGACTTCGTTTATTCCAGGAAAATGACTGGCGCAGGCACCGACGGCCTCGTACTCAGCCCGCCCGCACTCGCCGTGACCGATCTGGAAGACCGCCGGAAGGCCAGCGACGGGAACCTCAAGTTCTACGCCCCGCAGCCGACGGGGGGCGGTGGGGTTCCGCCGTCCGGTCCAGCCGCCAACAGCTCGCTCCCCTCCTACTACGCCAACCCCACCGACAAGGGGAAAGGGGAACCGCTGACCCTCGGGTACGGCTTCAACCCGAGTACGCACCGCTTCAGCGAGGTCGAGAGGGACAAGGAAAAGGCGGTCTTGGCGATCAACGGGGCGACCCCGTCGGCGCCGGCCGGCAGTTCCAACCTCCCCGCCAACAAGTCGGCCGACGCGCTGATCGTCCGCGCGACCTCCAGGTACGACCCGAGCAGGGTCTTCACAAACACCGCCGCCGGTCAGCCGGCGGACCCCGTCCCGCCGGCCGCGGTCGGCCCGCGGAAGGTCATCCTCCGCTCCGGCGACATCGAGTTCGAGATCGAGTCGTTCGACTCGGCCGTGGCCGCCGTCACCAAGCTGGTGACGGCCATCGATGGGGCGTTCGTCGCCACCGTGAACAGCGAGAAGCTGCCGAACGGCAAGGTGAAGGGGTCGGTCGCCGTCCGCGTGCCGCCGGACAAGCTGGACGGGTTGGTGCTCGACCTCCGCCGCGACCTGGGCAAGGGCGGGGAGCTGAAGGGCCAGCGGATCGGCAGCCAGGACGTGACCAAGCAGTACACCGACCTGGAGAGCCGGCTGAAGGCGGCCCGCACGATGGAGACCCGCCTGCTGGCGATCATCAAGGACGGCAAGGGGGAGATCAAGCAACTGCTCGACGCCGAAAAAGAACTCGGGGTGTGGCGGACGAAGATCGAGGAGATGGAGGGGGAGAAGCGGTACTTCGACACCCTGGCGTCGCTCAGCACGCTGTCCATCACCCTGGCCGAGAAGGAGATCAAGGCGGCAGCCGGGGTGACGGAGAGCGAGGTGGTGCAGACCGGCGTCGAGGTGGAGGACGTGGAGCAGGCGTACCGGGACGCGCTGGCGGCGGTGACGGCGGCGAACGGGCGGGTGACGAAGTCCGACCTGAAGCAGGTGTCGAGCGGGCAGTTCAACGCCACGCTCAACTTCGAGGTGGCCCCGGACGCCGCCGGCCCGGTGCGAGACCGCCTGCGGCAGCTCGGCCGGGTGGCCCGCCTGGAGATCACGCGGTCCACCACCGCCGACACCGGCACCGTGACGAAGGACGCGAAGGTGAAGCGGGGCGACACGCAGTTCCAGGTGCAACTGTACAACGTGACCGCCATGCCGCCGCGGGAGTCGGCCGGGCTGAAGCTGGCGACCGAAGACGTGGCGAAGGGCTACCGGGACGTGCGGACCGCCGTGGAGAAGGCGAAGGGCCGCGTCCTGGCCAGCACGCTGAACGAGACGGACAAGTCGAACCCGACGGCGCAGCTCGACTTCGAGGTGAAGCGGACGGAGGAGGCGGCGGTGCAGACGGCCATCGGGGCGGCCGGCGAGGTGGTCAGCCGGCAGGTGAGCCGGGCGGCCGAGTCGGACGCGGTGACGGACACCAAGGTGCTGCTGCGGGTGGAGTTCGTGAACCCGCACCGGCTGGCCCCGCGGGAAACCGTCGGGCTGGTGGTGGAGGCGGCGGATGTGGACGCGGCCGGGGCGGTGCTGGTGAACGCGGTGAAGGACGCCGGCGGGCGGGTGGCGGATTCCGGCACCGGCACCGAACGCGGCACCGGCCGGGTGACCGCCCGGTACGTGGTGGATGTGCCGCTGGCGAGTGCGGCCGGCATCGCCGAGCGGGCGAAGGCGAGCGGCAGCGTGAAGGTGAACCAGGTGACGCGGAACAACGCCGCCCCGGACGGGCGGTACGCGACGGCCCGGCTGGACGTGACGTTCACCACCCCGGACCGCATCGTCGCCCCGGACGACGGGTTCGGCCCGCAGGTGAAGAAGGGGCTGTCGTACAGCGTGTCCGCCCTGTTCGCCAGTTTGGCGTGGCTGCTGTTCGGGCTGCTGGTGGTGCTGCCGTGGGCGGTGGTGCTGTACCTCGGCTACCGGCTGCTGCGGCGGCTGTTCCGCAGCCCGGCGAAGTAGCTTTTCTTCGTGGCACCGGCGGCCCGCCGGTGTCAAACCCGCCGGCGGGCTACACTGTCGGTAGTATGATCTCCCCCGAGCGGCTGGACCTGATGCAGCGGGCGTGGGTCGGTCTGCTCCGCCCGTTCGGGGCGGAACCGGTCGCCGCGTACCCGCCGTTCGACCGGCTGGTGGCCGCCCACGCCGAGCCGCACCGGCACTACCACACGCTCGAACACGTCGGCGAGGTGCTGCGGGTGGTCGGGCGGCTGGGCGGCGGGCCGGCGGTGCTGCTGGCGGCGTGGTTCCACGACGCGGTGTACGACTCAACGGCGCATGACAACGAGGCCCGCAGCGCGGAACTGGCCGAACGCGAGCTGACCGCCCTCGGATTACCGGCCGACGTGGTGGCGAAGGTGGCGGACCTCGTCCGCTCGACGGCGCACTTCGCGGCGGAGGCGTTCCACGGCCCGGAGTTCGACATCTTGCACGACGCCGACCTGGCCATCCTGGCGGCGGCGGAGGCGCGGTACCTGCGGTACGCCGCCGACGTGCGGAAGGAGTACGCCTGGGTGTCGGACGCCGACTACCGGGCCGGGCGGACGAAGGTGCTGGAAGCGTTCCTGAACCGGGAGCGGGTTTTCCGCACGCCGGTGATGGTGCAGGAGGGGGAAGAGGCCGCCCGCCGGAACCTGCGGGCGGAGGTGGGGGGGCTGGCGGGGTGTGTGGGGCAAGATTCCATCTTGCCGTGACCACATGGCAAGTAGGAAACTTGCCCCACAGCACATGGCAAGTAGGAAACTTGCCCCACTCACCTCGCCGGCACCAGCTCCACCCGCCCGCGGGTGTCCCACGCCACCGCCCATGCCGCCCGCTTGCAGTCCGCCTCGTCGGTCAGCTTCACCGGCCGCTTCACCCTGTCCGCGTCCGCCGCCGGCTCGCCGAAGAGCCGCTCGCGGATCACCGCCCCGGGCATGTACGACACCAGCATGGTCATCATCAGCAGGCTGAACACCAGCAGGCCCATGAACACCCCGATGTTGAAGTGCAGCAGGAAGGCGAACATGAGCACCCACGGCCGCAGCCGCGTCCACACCAGGAACGGCAGGCCGATCTCCACCAGCAGGGTGTGCGCCACCCCGGCGGCGGCCAGCACCGCGTACACCCCGCGGGAGCCGAGCAGCCACCGCACCAGCTTCTGGTACCACTCGAAGTGGATCATGGTGAACTCCGGGTTCACCACCGTCTGCCACACCGCGTCCGTGCTCCACCACGTGCCGCCCTTCAGCTTGGACAGGCCGGCGGCCATGTAGATGACGCAGAAGTGGACCTGCAGCGCCCGCTGGGCGAACCCGGACGACGGGGACAGCGGCGGGGCGGCCAGGAACGCGGCGGTGGCGGCGTCGATGCCGCCGGTCCGCTTCAGGCTGGCCCGCACCGCCCGGTACCGGGCGATCACCCGGTCGAGCGACAGCGCCGCCCCGGTGTTCGCCACCATCAGGTAGATGAGCAGGATGTTCATCATCGTGTCCTGCCCGAACAGCACCTGCGGGTTGCGGTGGATGAACGACGCCGCCGCCAGCCAGGTGAGGATGGACGTGACGCGGGTGAACAGGCCGACGGTGAACATCACCATGATGACCAGGATGACGGCGTGGGCCACCTTCATCTCGGTCGGCTCGAACACGTGGTACCACAGGGAGAAGGTGGCCTGGCCGGAGGCGTGCGCGTACCGCCGCTCGATGCCCCAGTACTCCAGGTAGTCGATCGCCTTCGCCCGCTCGCCGGCCGACCCGTGGTCGGCCAGGAGCCGCAGCAGGTTGCTCCGCGTCGGCGGGTCCATCCAGTACAGGTACTGGACCACCAGCCGGCGGTCGTCCGCCCGCCGGTCGCCGGCCGGCAGGGTGGCGTAGAACGCCTCCAAGTCGCGGGCGAACGCTTTCAGTTGGTCCGGCTTCATCTGGTCGAACGGCTCGGGCACCGCCTCCCGCTTGTCCCGCGGGATCTCCTTGGTGAGCGCCTTCAGGGTGGTCGCCCGCACCGCCGGGTCCGGGCTGAGCTCGACCGCGTACTGCACCCCCAGTTGGGCCATCTCGAACGGCAGCCCGGTGCTCGGGTAGTCCGGCCGGTCGGTCGGGTTGAGCACCCCCTCGGTGTCGATCAGCCGCAGCGCCCGCCGCAGTTCCGCCCGGTCGGCCGGCAGCGCCCGCAGCCACCC
>JALHQU010000165.1 GCA_022841795.1 Fimbriiglobus sp. | reverse complement strand
GCCGCGGCCCGGGTTCGGCCCGCGCCTCGTCCGCAGCCCGGCCGATCGGGGTGAACAGGTCGGCGTCCAGGTAGTCGGCCGCCGCGTCCGCCGGGTCGGTGCGGCCGGTGTTTGCCGGGGTGCGGGTGGTGCCGCGGACGGCGACGGTACTCGACCCGCCGCCCCGCTTGTTGCGGGCGGGGAACGCCGTCTGGGCGACCGACGGCGAGTCGGCGTGGTCATACCCGCGGGCGAGCACGGTGCGGGCGAACGGCGGGGCGTCGTCGCGGATCAGCCCGCCGGCGTCGTCGGTGGCGGTGAACGCGGTGTCCGGGTGGTCGTAGTGGTGCAGCTCGGTGAGGGCGGCGAACGTGTTCGCGCGGGCGTGGGCGGACACATCGGCGTCGGCCGGCGGGACGAGCAGCAGCCCGACCACGTCCGGGTGGGCGTACCCGATCCGCCGCAGCCGCTGGCGGACGGCGTAGGCCAGGTCGAGGGCCATCCCGCTGCCGGTGCCGCCGCCCAGCCCGGCGACGATGTACACCCGCGGGCGGTTGGTCCGCACGTCCAGCCCGGTGGCGGCGGCGGCGGCGGCCAGGGCTTCGGGCAGCAGGGCGGCATCTAGTTCGGTCTGCACCTTCTGCATCACCGCCCGCAGGTGGTCGCACAGGGCCAGCCGGCCGAGGCACCGCAGCCCGGTGGTGACCGGCGAGCGGGGCATGCGGTACAGCACGGACGCATCGAACCAGCCCTCGATCAGCGCCCGCCCGTTGTTCCGCGGCCGCAGGTAGTACGCCGCCCGGTTGAGCGGGGCGGCCAGCACGCCTTCTTCGGTCAGCCGGGCGTACCCCGGCTCGCCGGTGCCGGCCACCGCCTCGGCCACCGCGTCCGGGTCGGTGTCGATGTACAGGGTGCGGATGAGGGACAGCCGCTGGCCGGTCGGGCACCGCTCCTGGGCCAGCCGGGCGAACCGCCGCAGCACCCGCTGGCCGGCGTACCCCAGGCCGATCACCAGGGCCGGGCGGAGGGAGCCGGGGCCGGTCTGTGCGGGCGGGGCCGGGCGGTCCACCGGCGGGGAGGTGTCGGTCAGCCCACGCGGGTACGGGGTGCCCGCCGGGGGCAGGCTGTCGGGCAGCGACCCCGGCTCGGCGTAGGTGGTCTTGCCGGGCACCGGGGTGGCGGCGGTCGGCGCGGAAACGGTCGTCGGCATCCCGTCGCGGATCGCCCGCACCATGGCGGCGACGGTCGGGAAGCGGTCCTCGGCCTTCTTCGCCAGCGCCTTGACCAGGGCCGGGCGGTCGCCGGCCGGGGACGGGGCCAGGTTCGGCGGGTGCTGCAGGTGCTGCATGAGCAGCTGGTTCATGCTGGTGCCGTCGAACGGCCGCACCCCGGTGAGCAGCTCCTGGTACACGCACGCCAGGCTGTACTGGTCGCAGTACCGGGACACGTACCCGTCGAACGTCTCCGGGGCGGCGTACACCGGGGTGATGCCGCCGGTCACCTCGGCCACGTGCTGCTTCAGGTCCTTCACCTGGCCGAAGTCGGCCACCTTCACGTGGTTGTACAGCAGGAACAGGTTCTGCGGCTTGATGTCCAGGTGCTGCAGGTTGTGCGTGTCGTTCATCAGGTCGAGCACCTCCGCCGACTCGCCCATGTACTGCAGCAGCTCGTCCCGCGGGATGCCCGGCAGCCCCTTCCCGCGGCACTCGCGGAAGCGGTCCCACAGGTTGCAGTCGGCCAGCTCCATGACGATCACCAGCCGCCCGTCCACCACGTCGAACCGATCCAGGGCGAGCAGGTACGGGTGCCGCACCGTCTTCACCCGACCGATCGACTTCAGCTCCTGTTCGGCGAACCTGTACGCGTCCGTGTCCTTGTGCCGCAGGTCGCCGTGGATCACCTTCACGGCCTTGAAGATGCCGCCCGGCGCCTCGCACCGCCACACCTCCCCGAACCCGCCGCTGCCCAGGCGGTCGAGCAGCCGGTACCCGGGGATCGGCTCGGCGCCGGTCTGGAAGCTGAGGGCCATGAATCGGGGTCCTTCAACAGGGGGCGGGGGCGGGGCGTGTTCCACTCGCTCCGCGAGTGGCAACCGGACCCACTCGCGGAGCGAGTGGAGCACAATGCCTTACGTCGGCACCGGCCGGCCGGGGGCGGTCCACTCGACGTCGTGGCGGGCGTGCGGCGGGAAGTCGGTGGCGGCCACGGCGGCGTACGCGCTCTCCCCGGCCGGGCCGAGCTGGGGCAGGTCGGCGATCGGCAGCCGCGGGTACTCGCGGTACACCAGCACGTCGTCCGGCAGGGCGGCAGGGATGAACTCCACCCCCGGGTTGGCGTGTTCGACCAGCGCCCGCAGGTGGTCGCCGTCCGGCCCGTCCGGGGCGGCCAGCAGGGTGGCCTCCACCCGCACCTTGGACACCGGCACCACCGAAGGGCTGGCGCCCAGGTAGGCGTCCTCCAGCACGCTCAGGCACTCCGGCCCGCTGCCGCGGTAGCGAGTGAGCGCCTCGGCCGGGTTCGCCTTCTCCAGCCGGGCGTCCAGGAACGCGCGGGCGGCGTCGCCGAACAGCGGCACGAACCGATCCGCCCGGTCGGCCTTCAGGCACACCCCGACCAGCCCGCGGAACTTGCGGGTAAGGTCCGCCTGCACCTGCTGGTCGAACGCCAGCAGGTCGTCCGGCGGCAGGGCGGCGATGAACCGATCGGCGGCGGCGTCCAGGGTGTCGCACCCGACCGGCAGCACCAGCGCGCCCGGCTCGGCGGTGATGTCCGACGCCGCCTGGGCGGCGAACCGTTCGGCGAAGCTGGTCAGCCGCTCGCGGCAGTAGGTGACGTCGCGGGAGTATTCCGGCATGCCGTCCCGCAGCTTGCGGAACAGGGACATGGCGGCGGCCAGCAGCAGCGCCCGGTACCGCTGCCGCGGGTACTGGGCGAGGAGTTCGCGGACCTCGGCGGACAGGGACGCCCGCCGCCCGACCAGGGACAGGGCGGACCCGCCGACCAGGCTGCCGAGCAGCGGGAACAGGCGGGCGTAGGTGTCCGTCGCCGCCTTCGCCGTCTGCCGGTACTCGTGTTCCACCTGCTCCACCACCGCGTGCACGCGGGCGGTCATCTGGGCGAGCGCCTCGTCCGCCCCGGCCAGCCGGTACTGCGGCTGCTCGATGAACGACACCGCCACCGTGGCCAGGCTGGCCTCCGCCTCGGTGTGGATCTGCTTGGCCGCCGGCTCGACGGCCGCCACCACCGCCGGGGTGCCGGTCGCCCCCTCCACCTCCGGCTTGCCGACCAGCTTGATGATCTGGTCCAGGGCGTTCACCGCCGCCGACCCGTCTACCTTGGCCGCCCCGCCGGCCAGGGCGGTGACGGCGGCGTCGAACGCCGCCTCCGGCGGGCCGCGGAGGGCGTCGGCCACCGCCCGCTCCAGCCGGGTGATGACCGCCGCCGGGGTGAGCTGGAACGCCGCCCACTGCTCGTCCAGCCACGCCCCGATCGGCTCCTTCAGGTGGGCCGTCTCCTTGCTCGTCCACCGCCCGAGCACCTGCTGGCAGAACCGGCGGGTGAGGGCGGACAGCAGCTCGTACCGCGGCCAGGACAGGCGGTACACGCCGAACGGCTGCACCACCGGCCCGGCCAGCGGGTCGGTCGGGGCGGCCGACCGCACGTAGTCGGTCCGCCGGCCGACCGGGGTGAACAGGTCCAGGAACACCGCCCGCGCCGCCCCGCCCACCACCTTCGCCTCGTCCGCCGGCTTCGCCTTCCGCGGCCACTGGCACAGGGCGACGCGGTCGAACGGCGGGGTGGTGTCGGTCACCGGCGGCTCGTTCACGTCGAACCGCGCCTGGTACTTGGTGCGGCAGTAGTGGTTCAGCTCGAGCAGCCCGGCGTACCCGTTCGCCAGGGTGAGGCGGGACACGCTCTTGTCCGTCGAGGACGTCACCAGCAGGGCGTGCACCTCCGGGCTGCGGTACCCGACGTTCCGCAGCTCGTGCTTGAGCAGGTACGCCACGTCCAGGAACATGCCCCCGCCGGTGCCCCCGCCCAGCCCGGCGGCCACGTACACCCGCGGGCGGTTGCTCCGCACCCCCAGGCCGGTGGCGGTGGCCGTCTTGTCCAGCTGGTCGTCGGACAGGAATTGCTCGATCTGGTGGCGGATCCGCTGGGCCACCAGCCGGTAGTTGTCCATCAGCGCCAGCCGGCCGAACGCCCGCACCCCGGCCGCCGGCCCGCCGCTCTTGGGCAGCCGGTACAGGGTGTTCGGCGGCAGCCACTGGTCCACCGCCGGCAGCCCCTCCCGCTGCAGGTAGTGGGCCGGGCGGTTCAGCCGCGCCAGCACCACCTCCTGCGGCGGCAGCGGGTCCGGGGTGGTCGGGGCGGTGGCGGCGGCGGTCGCCTCGGCGTCCGTGTCCAGGTACAGGAACCGCACCGTCGGCACCGCCTCGCACCGCACGAACCGATCGCGGATCATCCGCCGCAGGTGGCGGATCACCTCCAGCCCGGTCTTGCCCAGGCCGACCACCACCGCCGGGAACAGGACGCCGTCGCCGGTCCGCTCGGGCGGGGCGATGCCGAGCGCGCCCATGCGGCCGGTCTCGATCACCGGCTGGCGGGCGTGCGTGTACCCCATCGACCGGGCCGGGGCGGCCGCCCGCGGGCCGGCCATCCGCGGGGTGATCAGGTTGGGCAGGGGGGTGCTGTACCCGCTGAACCCGCGGCCGGGGGCCGGGCTAAGCGGGGTGGCCATGGGCACCGCCGCCGGGGCCAGCAGGCCGGTGCCCGGCGGGGTCTGCGGCACCGTCCGCACGTCCTGCGTCTTCACCGGCTGGGTGAACACCCCGGCCGCCGGGTCCTCGAACGGCCGGCGGGTGATGTCCGGGGCGGTGGCGGCGGTCGGGGTGGCCGACACCGGCGGGCGGGTCGGCACGTCCGGCGGGTCGGCCGGCAAGGGCAGGGCGCCGGCCGCCGCGCGGGCGTACAGGTTGGGGGCGTGGATCAGCCGCTGCACCAGCTCCCGGCACGACGTCCAGCGGTCGGTCGGGTCCTTCTCCAGCGCCTTCCCGATCACCGGCCGATCGTGTTCCGGCAACGACGCCAGGTCCGGCGGCTCGCGGAGGTGCTGGAGGAGCAGTTGCTTGGTGTTCGCCCCGTTGAACGGGCGGGTGCCGGTGAGCAGCTCCTGGTACACGATGCCCAGGCTGTACTGGTCGCTGAACCGGCTGACCTCGCCCTGGAACGTCTCCGGGGCGGCGTACACCGGCGTCACCCCGCCCGTCACGGCCGCCACACTCCCCTCGAACGCCTTGGCCAGCCCGAAATCGGCCACCTTGATGTGGTCGTACACCAGGAACAGGTTCTGCGGCTTGATGTCCAGGTGCTGCAGCTTGTACCTGTCGTTCATCAGGTCGAGCGCTTCCGCCGACTCGCTCATGTACCGCAGCAGCTCCTCCCGCGGGATGCCCGGGTGGCCGAGCATGCGGCACTCGCGGAACCGGTCCCACAGGTTGCGGTCGGCCAGCTCCATCACCACCATCAGCTGGCCGTCGATGACGTCGTACCGCTCCAGCGTCAGGATGTACGGGTGGCGGATGTCCTTCATCCGCCCGAGCGACTTCAGCTCCTGCTCGGCCCCCCGCCCCTCGTCCGTCTGCAAATCCCCGTAGACGAACTTGACCGCCTTCAGGAACCCGCCCGGCGCCTCGCACTTCCACACCTCGCCGAACCCGCCCCGCCCGAGCCGGTCGATCAGGGTGTACCCGTCGAGCGGCTCCGGCAGTTTGACGTTCGGGGAGGGGTGGAACGGCATGGCGGACGGCTTTCCCGCGGCGGCCCGGGGGTCGGGACGAGGTCGTGGCTGGTAGTCTCTTAGTTCACGCCGCGGGTTTGGCAAAACCGCGGACTTCACACCGCCGCCGAAATCCGCCGGCGTGTAAACTGACCGGGCGAAATTCCGCCTCCGGCCGAATTCCCCCGCCCCGCAGGAACGCCCGATGCCCGCCCCGGTGTGGTACGCCCTGTCCGTCAAGCAGCCGTGGGCGGCCCTGCTGGTGACCGGCATCAAGGCGGTGGAGGTCCGCACCTGGGACACCCGCCACCGCGGGCCGGTGCTGATTCACGCCTCCCGAAACCCGGACCCGCGGCCGGACGGGTGGGCGCATGTGACCACCCCGGCCGTGCGGCGGCTGGCCGAGACGACCGGCGGGATTATTGGCGTGGCCGAACTGGTGGACTGCGTGGTTTACCCCACCCCGGAACTGTTCGCCGCCGACGCCGAACGGCACCGCAACCCGCCGGCGTGGTTCGCCCCGCCGCGGCTGTTCGGGTTCGCCTTCGCCCACCCCCGCCCGCTGCCGTTCCGCCCGCTGGCGGGTAAGACGTTCTTCTTCCCGGTGCCCGGCGTTATCATCACCGCACCGGAAGAGGGTGAACCCCGACCGCAAGGGAGGGGGTAAATCGACGAACAGGAACGGACGCCATGAGTACGACAACCGGCCTGCTGGTGAGCGTGCGGTCGGCCGAGGAAGCGGTCGTCGCGGCGGCGGCGGGCGTGGACCTGATCGATGTGAAGGAGCCGTCCCGTGGTCCGCTGGCGGCGGCCCACCACGAGGCGGTGGCGGCGGTGCTGGCGGCGGTCGGCAAGGCCGCCCCGGTGAGCGCCGCCCTGGGCGAGTGGGCGCCGGCCGCCCTGACCGAAGCTCACTGGCACCTGAAGCTGCCGCTGGCGTTCGTCAAGTGGGGGCTGGCCGGGTACGGCAACCCGCCGAGCTGGGGCGAGGATCTGCTCGACACCCGCCGCCAGGTGCCCGCCCCGACCGAGGTGGTGTGCGTGGCCTACGCCGACTGGCAGGCGGCCGACTGCCCGCCGCCGGCCGAGCTGGTGAAGTTCGCCAAGCGGTACCGCTACCGCGCGTTCCTGTTCGACACGTTCAGCAAGGACGGGAAGACGCTGCTCGACCACCTGCCGCTGCCCGAGCTGACGGAACTGGTGACGGCGCTGAAACGCAGTTCGGTGCGGGTGGCCCTCGGCGGGTCGCTGCGGCTGGAGCAGGTGAAGCAACTGAAGCCGCTGGGTGCGGACTGGCTGGCGGTGCGGGGGGCGGTGTGCGTGGGCGGCGGCCGCGACGCCGCCCTCGACCCGGTGCGGGTGAAAAAGTGGAAAGAGGCGGTGAAGTAGCCGGGGGTTACAGTCGATCGAGCGGGCTGACCACCCCGGCCGGGCCGCGGTTCAGCACGTGCGTGTAGATCATGGTGGTGGACACGTCCGCGTGCCCGAGCAGCGCCTGCACCGTGCGGATGTCCGCCCCGTCTTCCAGCAGGTGGGTGGCGAAGGTGTGCCGGAACGTGTGCGGGCTGACCCGCTTCCGCACGCCCCCCTCCTCGGCCGCCGCCTTGACCGCCCCCCCGATCACCGCCGGGGACGTGTGCCACCGCTGGTGCCGGCCGGACTCCGGCTCCCGCACGGTGACGGCCGACGGGAACACGAACTGCCGGGCGAGTTCGCGGCCCGCCTGCGGCCGCTTGTGCCGGAGGCTGTCGGCCACCGGCGCCCACCCCCACGCCGGCCCCTTGGCCGTCGCCCGCTCGTGCCGCTCCCGCACCCGCTCGACCTGCGCCGCCAACCCCGCCCGCGACTGCTCGGGGAGCGTCACCGCCCGGTCCTTGAACCCCTTCGCGTTCCGCACCGCGATCTGCCGGCGGTCGAAATCCAGGTCGGCGACCCGCAGCGAGCAGCCTTCGCCCACCCGCAACCCGGCCCCGTACAGCAGCCGCACCAGCAGCCCGTGCGTCGGGTGCCGATCCAGCACCGCCAGCACCCGCCGCACCTCGTCCCGCGACAGGACGGTCGGCAACCGCTCCGGCCGCTTGGCCCGGACGGCGTTCAGGCGGTCGAGCGGTCGCCCCAGCACCTCCCGGTACAGGAACACCAGCGCGCACAGCGCCTGGCTCTGTGAACTGGCGGCCAGCCGGCGGTCGGTCGCCAGGTGCGAGAGGAACGCCTCCGCTTCGGGTTCTCGCAACTGGTCCGGGTGAACCCACCGACCGGCCCGCCGGCGGTGGAAGTGCAGGTAATCGACCACCCAGGCCGTGTAGCACTCCTCGGTGGCCGTCGCGTAGTTCATGGTGCGGCAGGCGGCGAACTGGTCGAGCAGTTTCATGCCCGAACTCCCAGATGGCATAAACCGGGCAGACCCGTCGGCCCGACCGTTCCCACTCTCCGGAAGTCCCGTTGAGGACGCAAGAAAAAACTTGACGCCCATTTCCGGCGCCCGGTATTATCCCAATCCGCGTGGCGGTTTATCCCAATCACCGGGATTGGGATAAGTATCTGTTCGGCGGCGGAGGGTTTGCACATGCCCGCGCGATTCGAGTACAAGTTCGTCCGCCTCGACCAGGGCAAGGCGCTGCTTCACAGCACGCCGACGCCGTCCGAGTCGGCGCGGGAGTCGTACCCGGAAGTGGTCCACCAGCACGCGGCCGACGGCTGGCGGTTGGTGCAGGTGTTCGCCCCCGGCCTGGGGGCTTACGGTTCCGCCGCCTACTTCGAGTTGATCTTCGAGCGCCCGGTCTGAAAGCCACGCCGAACCAGGCGCTGCAGCAGACGGCGGGGCATGATAGGTTTCTGGGACTCCAAGCTCACCGGTGCCCCGCCGCCGGTGAGCGGGGCGTTCACCCATGAAGACGGGAGAGTCTGTCTGGTCTACCCCGAAGGTGACAACTCCGAATCCCCGTTCCGGGAGGTGAGGTCATGACTCGTCTCATGCGGGTTGCCGTGGCGTTCGTGGTCGTGGCATCGGCCGTGGTCGCCCAGCAACCGGCCGACAAGCCGCCGGCGAAGGCGGTGGTCGAGTTCCGCTGGTTGGAGAACAGCCCGGACAAGATCCTGACCGAGAAGGAGGGCATCCGAACGACGTGCGGATCGGAGCTGATGTACCCGCACAAGAAGCCCGTGCTGACGAACGCCGACGTGTTCTGGGCCGAGGCGAAGAACCACGGGCAGGTGATGGGGCTGAAGGGCGACCACTACATGATCACCTTCCGGCTGACGAACGCCGCCCAGCTGACGCTGGCGGCGTCGGCCGGGGACGTGAAGGTGAAGGAGCTGGCGGTGTTCGTGGACGGCAAGTACTGGGGCACCAGCATCTACCGCCCGGGCAAGGCGGCCGATCACGTCCCGCACGCCGGGTTCATCAGCTCGAAGGCCGAGGCCGAGCGGATCGTCGCCGCGTTCAAGTGAGCCGGCGGGCGACCGGCCCGTCACCCCGCCTCGTTGACCCGCCGGCGTTCAGCGGGTACGCTTCGGGTATGCCCGACGCCCCGCCCGATTCCGTTGAATCAGGTGACCCGGCCAAGTCGTCTTGGTACACCCGGAACCGGGAGCGGGTGTTGGAAGCCGCCCGGCTCCGCTACGAGACCGACCCGGAGTTCCGCGAGTCGGCCCGCGCGGCCTCCAAAGAGCGGTATCACACCGACCCGGACTACCGGACGGCCACCATCAAGCGGGCGAAGAAGCGGAACAAGGCCGTGAGGGAAGGGGTACCGCCGAAGCCGCCCCGCCCGCCGAAGCCGCCGAAGCCCCGGCGGAGGCGTGGGAAGAAACCGGACACCGTCCGGCATCAGGCGGTGTGGAAGCTGCGGACGGGGAGCGGGCCGCTGACGGCCGAGGAGTTGGAGCGGGTGCCGCCGGCGAACCGACCGGCCGCCGCGGAGGTGCGGCCGCGGACGCTGGCCGAGGTGGCCGCACTCATCGGCGTGTCCCCGCAGCGGGTGTGTCAAATCCTGAACCACGTCGCCACGGCCCGAGCGAACGACGGAGGGCAAGCGGATGGCGGCTGACACCCCCGCCCCCGAGGTGATCGACCGGTTGACGGCGCTGTTCCGCCGGAACGGGTACGTCCGCCGTCAGTCGCCCGCCCGCCGGGCGGCGGACGGATACCGGACGTACAAGAAGGGGGACGAGGTGCGGCTGGTGGCCGAGTCGGCGAGCGAGTTGCAGGACATCCGGCGGCTGCTCCGGGAGGCCGGGTTCGCCCCCGGCCGGCCGTTCCAGAAGGCCGGCCAGTGGCGGCAGCCGGTGTACGGCCGCGAGTCGGTCACCCGGTTCCTGGCTCTGGTCGGCGGCGAAATCGTCCGCCCGCCCCGCCGGCGGACGGTGAGGCCGGTCGGACCGACCCGCGGGTCGCGGGCGGAGGCGGTGGCCGGCACCCCCCGCCCGGTAGCCGGGTCTGCCGGCCGCGTGTGGGCGGTGTGGAAACTGAGGACCGGCCACGCGCCGCTCACGGCCGACGAGTGGGCGGAAGTGCCGCCGGCCCACCGCGCGGCCGCGGCCGAGGTCCGCCCGCGGACGCTGGCCCAGGTCGGGGCCATCTTCGGTCTGACGCGGGAACGGGTGCGACAGATCCTGGCCCGCGCCGCCCGGCCGCCGGCTACTTCCGGAGGACCGCCGCGATGTGCGTCGGCGGCGGCCGGGACGCCGCCCTCGACCCGGTACGGGTGAAGAAGTGGAAGGAGGCGGTGTAGTAGCGGCTTGGTTGACCGCTCCCCGTCCGACGGGTACGCTTCGGATATGGACTGTTCCCACCTCATTACCGTCGAACCGGGGAAGCGGAGCGGGCAGCCGTGCGTCCGCGGGATGCGAATCACCGTGCGGGACGTGCTGGAGTACCTCGCCGGCGGGATGACGGTGGACGAACTGCTGGCCGACTTCCCCGAACTGACGCGGGACGACGTGCGGGCGTGCCTGACCTACGCTGCCAACCAGTTGCCGAGGCCGGCGGCGTGAGTCTGCTGTTCGACCAGAACCTGTCCCGCCGACTGCCGGCGCTGCTGGCGACGGAATTCCCCGGTTGCCAACAGGTGGTACCGGCGGGGTTGTCCGGTGCGGACGATCTGACCGTGTGGGCGTATGCCGCTGTCAACGGGTTGGCCGTGGTGTCGAAGGACTCGGACTTCGCGACCTGGCCGTCACCGTCGGCCCGCCGCCGACGGTGATCTGGCTGCGGATCGGGAACGGGCCGACGCGAACCGTCGAAGCCCTCATCCGCTCCCGCGCCGCGGACATCCGGGCGTTCCTCGCGGACCCGGCCGCCGCCCTGCTCGAACTGCCCTAGCCCGCCCCCTACACTTCCGGGGTCGTCCCCGCATCCCGGATTCGGCCCGTGGTCCGCGCCCTGTTCGCCGCCACCGCGTTCCTGTCGGCGGCGCTCACGTTCACCGTCCAGCCGCTGGTCGGCAAGCAACTGCTGCCGCTGCTCGGCGGCACGCCGGGGGTGTGGAACACCTGCCTGGTGTTCTTCCAGGCGGCGCTGCTGCTCGGCTACCTGGCGGCGCACACCCTGACCCGGCTGCGGCACCAACTGCTCGCCCACGTCGGGCTGCTGCTGGCGGCGGGGCTGGCGCTGTACCTCGGCGGGGTGCTGAAGCCGAACGAGGCTCTGCTGCCGGCGGACACCGGCTCGCCGGTGCTGGCGGTGCTGCTGGTGCTGGCGGCGGCGGTGGGCGGGCCGTTTGTGGTGCTGAGCATGACCGCCCCGCTGGTGCAGCGGTGGTACGCCGGGTTCGGCCGCGACCCGTACCCGCTGTACGCCGCCAGCAACCTGGGCAGCTTCGCCGGCCTGCTCGGGTACCCGCTGCTGGTCGAGCCGGCGCTGCCGGTGGCCGACCAGCGGCTCGGGTGGGCGATCGGGTTCGGGGTGTGCGCGGGGCTGATCGTGTGTTGTGGATGGGCGGGGCGGCGGTATTCCACCTCCCCCCTTGCGGGGGAGGTCGGCGAGACGCAGTCGAGCCGGGTGGGGGGTATCCAGAACCCCCCACCCGCTCCGGTCGCTGCGCGACTCGGATCGACCTCCCCCGCAAGGGGGGAGGTGGAAAACCAAAACCCCGCCCTCCGGCCGCCCCTGGGCTTCGCGCCCATCATCCTCCTCGCCGCCCTGCCGTCGTCGCTGCTGCTGTCCGTCACCACGCACCTGACCACCGACATCGCCCCGGTGCCGCTCTTGTGGGTGCTGCCGCTCGGCCTGTACCTGCTCAGTTTCGTGGTCGCGTTCGGGTACTACCCGCCGGCGGCGCGGCGGCTGGTCGGCCGGTTCACCCCCATGCTGCTGTGCTTCTTGGTGGTCGCCCTGCTGCTGAACGCGGCCGAGCCGATCAGCATCGTGGCCGGGCTGCACCTGCTGGCGTTCTTCGCCGTCGCGCTGCTGTGCCACGGCGAGCTGGCGGCGCGGAAGCCGGACCCGCGACACCTGACCGCGTTCTACCTGTGGCTGTCGGTCGGCGGGGTGGTGGGCGGGCTGCTGAACACGTTCGTCGCGCCGTTCCTGTTCGCCCACCTCGGGCCGGTGGAGTACCCGCTGGCGATCGTGCTGGCCGCGCTCGTCCGCCCGCCGGCGAAGATGCCGACCACGGGATTCCGCTGGTCCGATCTGCTCGCCCCGCTGGTCCTCGCCGCGGTGACGGCCGGGCTGATTTTCGGCACCCGCCGGCTGCTCGGCGACCCGCAGCCCGGCGACGAGTTCACCGAACTGGTGGACCGCGGCATCCGCGGGGCGGCCATGTTCGGCGTGCCGATCGCGGCGGCGTTCGCGTTGGCGTGGCGGCCGGTGCGGTTCGCACTCTGCTTGGGGGCGGTGCTGTTGGTCGGATCGTTCGCCCCGAACCCGCACGGCACGGTGCTCGAAACGTCCCGCAACTTCTTCGGCACCCTCCGCGTGACGGTCAGCCCGGACGGCCAGTTCACCCGGCTGGTCCACGGCACCACCGCCCACGGGCAGCAGCGGATCAACACCGCCGGCCGGCCCGAGCCGACCACCTACTACCACCGCAAAGGGCCGCTCGGGCACCTGTTCGCCGGGCTGCCGACCGACCGGCGGCAGCGGGTGGGGGCGGTCGGGCTGGGCGGCGGGGCGGCGGCGGCCTACGCCGGGCCTGGCGAAACCTGGACCTTCTACGAGATCGACCCGGCGGTCGAACGCATCGCCCGAGACGAGCGGTACTTCACCTTCCTGTCCACCTGCCCGGCGGCGTGGGACGTGGTACTCGGCGACGCCCGCCGCCAACTGCTCACCGCCCCGGACGGGTCGTTCGACCTGCTCGTCCTGGATGCGTTCAGCTCCGACGCCGTGCCGGTGCATTTGCTGACGAAGGAGGCGTTCGATCTGTACGGGCGGAAGCTGAGCCGCCGCGGGGTGTTGGCGTTCCATGTGTCCAACCGCTACCTCGACCTGGCCCCGCTGGTGGCGCGGGTGGCGACCGCCGCCGACCCGAACGCCGCGGTGAAGTGGCAGTTCGACACGGAGGACAACCCGGCCGAGGGCAAGCTGAAATCCATCTGGGTGGTGGTGGCGAAGGCCGAGGACGACCTGCCGCAGCTGCCGGACGGCCGCCCAGACCTGCGGTGGGGGGTGCTGCGACCGAAACCCGGCCCGGTGTGGACGGACGACTTCTCGCACCTGCTCGGGGTGTGGAAGCGGGCGGAGGAGTGAGCGACTCTTGGTGAACCCCGACCGCCAGGTCGGTGGGTGCGAGCCAGATGTGGTTGGCACCCGCGGCCCTGGCGGGCCGGGTTCGCCGAAAATTCGGGATAACTCCGCCGGCTGGCGGCAATGTACGGTGTCCCGCCGAGGTCCGCCGATGGCCGTCCGCCTGCTCCGGTTGCCCCGCCCGCCCCGCGAATCGGCCGCCTCGGACGGCGACCTGCTGACCCGGTTCCTCGACCTGGCCGACGCCTTCGCCGAACTGGTGCGGCGGCACGCCGGCATGGTGCGGGGGGTGTGCCGGCGGACCCTCGGCCCGACCGACGACGCCGACGACGCCTTCCAGGCCACGTTCCTGGTGTTCGTCCGCAAGGCCCGTGGCGTGTCGCCCCGCAATCAGGTGGGTAACTTCCTTTACGGCGTGGCGTACCGCACCGCCGCCCACGCCCGGTCCGCCCGCGCCGTTCGCCACGCCCGCCACCGGGAACTGCCCGACATGCCCGCCGCCCCGCCGCCCGCTGCCGACCCGGACCAACTGGCGGCGCTGGACGAGGAACTGGCCCGGCTGCCGGACGCCTACCGCTCGGCGGTGGTGCTGTGCGAACTGGAAGGGCTGAGCCTGAAAGACGCGGCGGCCCGGACGAAGGTGCCGGCCGGCACGCTCGCCAGCCGGCTGGCCCGCGGGCGACGGCTGCTGGCCGACCGGCTGACGAGACGCGGACTAGGCGGGCTGCTGGCGGCGGTCGCCGGGTCGGCCTCAGCCAGTGTACCACCGAAACTACTCGACCAAACCATCGCCGGGGCCACCGCTCCGGCGACCGAACTCGCTCACGGGGTGCTCAAAGTCATGCTGATCTCGAAGCTGAAAACGCTGGGGAAGGCGGCGGTCGGGGTGCTGCTCGCCGCCGGCCTGCTGGCGGCGACGGCGACCGGCACCGCCGCCCCGGAGCCGCGGCCGAACGCCCGCCGCGCGCCCGTGCCGGAGGGGAAAGACCAGAAGAAGCTGGACGACCTGTGGGAGGAGTTGAAGGGGTGGAACGCCCGATCCACCACGGCCGCCGCCCTCGCGCTGGCGAACCACCCGAAGGCGGTGGCGTTCCTGAAGCAGAAGCTGGTGCCGATCAAGGCGGACAAGGACGAGGTGAAGAAGTGGCTGGCCGACCTGAGCAGCGACAAGCCGGAGGTGTGGAAGCCGGTGTACGAGAAGATGAGGGTGATCGATCCGCTGCTGGCGTTCGACGTGCGAGAGCTGTTCGACCTGGTGCCGGACGACGTGGGCCGGTCCCGACTGCTCGGCATCTGGTGGAACGAGAAGCCCGACGACGTCAAAACCCGGCTCGGCCTGGCGGTCTCGCCAGTCCAAGTGGCGGACGATGCGAAAGAGCGTATCGTCCGCCTGGAGTACTCGACGAAGTTGCCCGGTGGCATGACCCAAACATCTCGCCTCATGGTCCACGACGACCCGGCGAAGGTGAGCAGTCTGCACTGGATCGGCACCGAACGGGCGGTGGCCATCCTGGAGCGGATCGGCACCGCGGACGCGGTGGCGGTGCTGAAAGAGCTGGCCACCGGGCACGCCGAGGTGCTGCCGACCGTCGAGGCGAAATCCGCGCTCAAGCGGCTGGGGAAGTAGACGGCGAGCCGGGAGCGGGCTTGGCGAGCCGGGAGCGTGAGCGACCGGAGGATTCCACACCTCCGGTCGCTCACGCT
>JALHQU010000164.1 GCA_022841795.1 Fimbriiglobus sp. | reverse complement strand
CGGGTGGCGATCGGCGGGCCGCCACAGAGGGCGGCCCCTACAGAACGGGCGGATTTGTAGGGGCCGCCCTCTGTGGCGGCCCGTGGTCCGGCTGAGCCGGACCAATCCTGGAACAGACTCTTACTCCTTCCCCCAGTACGGCGGGTCGTACCGCACCCCCTGCGGCGGGACGGTGTTCCCCGGCTTGGTCGGGTCGGCCAGGGTGAACGCCACCCCGAGCGGGGTCTTGCCCGGCCGGGCGGCGCGGGCGAACGGCTGGTCGCCCCAGTGCAGCCCCAGGGCCGCCGCGTCGAACTTGTCGAACGTGCCCGTCTTCGGCCGGTACCGCAGTTCGCCCCGCAGCTTCACGTCGTACCCGCGGGCGGCCTTGTCCGTTTCCGATCCGGTCGCCATCGTCGCCGCCCCGTCCAGCCGCAGGTCCACCGCGTCGGCGGTGGCCGCCGTCACCGTCAGCGTCAGGGCGTTCGCCTTCACGTGTTCCTTCTTCCAGAAGTCCGGCTCGCCGCGGGTGTTGTCCAGCAGGTGGAAGCGGGCGATGCGGGCGGCAATTTTCTCCGGCACCGGGTACGAGTGCCCGACCTCGACCTTCGCCGGCGCGAGCGCCGCCACCTCGTCTTTCGTCAGCCACAGGAAGTCCCGCGCCGCCTTGTCCCCGCCCATCTGGTCGCACGACCCGCACACGATGTCGTCACCCTTCTTCTCCAGGATGCGGGTGTTCACCCGCACCACCAGCCCGCCCGCCGGCGGCTCGCGGAAGTATTTCGCGTCCGGTTTGCCGCGGTCGGGCACGGTGATCGCCCCCGCCTTCCGCTGCTTCTCCGGCAGCTTGTCGAACTTGGCCAGCGCGTCGCGGAACACCTGTTTCATCACCCCCGCGTCCTGCCCGGCGTTCTTGTACCCGAGCACGGTGCCGTCGGCGGCGAACACGTAGATGCCCTGGCGGGTGGCCCCGCCCTCCCCTTTCCGGCCGGCGGCGGTCGCCATCGTGCGGAAGAACTCGCCCTCGGCGTCCTGGCGGCGGCGGGTGTACCAGTCGTCGGTACACACCGGCACAAACTTCTCGGTGGCCATCTTGATCACGTCGGCGTCGGCAAAGGTGGACACACGGCCCATCACGACGTTGTTTCACCCGCACCCGAGCGGGTGCCCGTCCATCTCCCACAGCAGGATCGGCTTGCCCTCCTTGGCCGCCTTCTCCCGCGCGTCCCAGATGGACGTGAGCCACGGGATCTTGTCGAACTCGTCCTCGCCGGCCGTCGGCAGCACCGCCTTCCGCACGGCGGCGAACTCGGCCGGGGTGAGCCGCTCGCCGGTCGGGGCGGCGGCGGTGGGTGCGGGGCGGACCACGAACGCGACGGCGGCGAGCAGCAGCCCGACGCCGCCGAAGGTCAGCCGTTGGCGGAGGGTCATGGCGAATCTCCGGGAAGGTGGGGTTAGGATAGCACGGCGGGCCAAAGACCTCACCCCCGGCCCCCTCTCCGAGCCGGAGAGGGGGTGACTCATCGCCGCGACTGAAAGGAGCGGAGGGCACTCGCCCGCTCCCGTTGGTCGCGGAAAAGACACAGAAGCAACCCGCCGTTGAACACCCCCTCTCCACTTTGGAGAGGGGGGTGAGGTCTTCAGGCGCAGTGGTCCCCGCCACCCGCCCGCGGTTATGATGGTACGGAGGGCCACCGCATGACCGCCGCGAAGCGGACCATCTTCTACGACGGCCTGTGCCAGCTCTGCTCCCGCGAGATCGACGTGTTCCGCCGGCTGGCGGCGGACGGGTCGCTGGCGTATGTGGACATCGCCGACCCGGGGTTCGACGCGGCGGCACACGGGGTCGATGCGGACCGGGTACACAAGCACATGCACGTCCGGGACGAGGCCACCGGGCGGATGCTGATCGGCGTCGATGCGCTCGTCGGCATGTGGGAGTGCGTGCCGGGGTTCCGCTGGCTGGCCGTACTCGCCCGCCTGCCGGTGCTTCGCCAACTGGCCGAGGTGGGGTACGCCGTGTTCGCCTGGGTGCGGCCGAAGCTGCCGAAGCGGAAGCAGGCCGGGTGCGAGAGCGGGCGGTGTGCGACTGTCTTCGCCGCGACCTCCGGGAGCGGCCGAGCGTCCTCCGCTCCCGGAGGTCGCGGCGAAGATCGACTTCCACAGGTCGCCGTGAAGAACTGATCCCCCGCCCCGGCCCCGGCCGATGATGGTGTACCATGCCCATCCCCCGCGTACTCGTCCTGTTCAACCAGCCGGTGCTGCCGCCCGACCACCCGGACCGCGGGGCGGAGGAGGACGTGCTGTACTCGGTCAAGATCGTGCGGGAGAGCCTGAAGGCGGCCGACATCCCGGCGGACGAGTTCGGGGTGAGCGGCGACCTGCCGGG
This sequence comes from Fimbriiglobus sp., assembly GCA_022841795.1. GTDB lineage: Bacteria > Planctomycetota > Planctomycetia > Gemmatales > Gemmataceae > JALHQU01. The sequence goes on along the minus strand of JALHQU010000164.1, from coordinate 12,823 downwards.
CCTGCTCGCCCGCCTGAACCGCCGCGACTACGACGTGGTGTTCAACCTGTACGAGGGGGACGCGGACAACTCGGTGACGGAGGTGTACCTGACCGGGCTGCTGGAGTGGCTGGGGGTGGCGTACACCGGCTGCCCGTCGTTCACCCTGGCCGTCGCCCGGCAGAAGCCGGTGGCCAAGCGGCTGTTCGCCGCCGCCGGCATCCTCACCCCCGAGTTCGTGCTGCTGGACGCCACCGATCCGATTCCCGACAACCCGGTCGGGTTCCCGGCGGTGGTGAAGCCGGCGAGCGAGGACGCCAGCATCGGCATCGACCAGGGGTCGGTGGTGACGACGCCAGCCGAGCTGGCCGCCCGCGTGCGGCATGTGATCGCCCACTACGGCCCGCCGGTGCTGGTCGAGCGGTTCATCGCGGGCCGCGAGATCCAGGTGTCGCTCATCGACCTGACGAACACCGGCAACCCGACCATGCTGCCGCTGTCCGAGATCGCGTTCGACCCGGCGTCCGGGCACTGGCCGGTGTACACGTACACGGCCAAGTGGGACGAGACGAGCGACGAGTACAAGGCCGCCCCGGTGCGGGTGGGGGTGACGATGCCGCCGGCGGTGCTGGCCGCCCTGGAGGACGTGACCAAGCGGGTGTACCGGCTGCTCGGGGCGCGGGACTACGCGCGGGTGGACACGCGGGTGACGCCGGCCGGCGAGGTGTACGTGCTGGAGCTGAACCCGAACCCGGCCATCACCAGCGTGATGATCGACGAGGGGTTGCCGACCGTCGGCGGCACGTATGACAAGTTCATCGCCGCCCTGGTGACCAACGCCGCCTCCCGCCGCCACTCCCCGGCCGGGTCGCGTCGGACCCGGATGCCGACCCCGAACCCGAACCCCTGATCCACTTCATGCGCCCGCTGACCGTCGTCAACGCCTCCACCGCCACCTTCGAGTGTACCTTCGGCCGCGGGTGCGACGGCCTGTGCTGTCGCAACGGCGAGCCAAGCGTGACCGCCGCCGAGCGGGCGCGGATCGACGCCGTCCTGCCGCGGCTGCTGCCGCACCTGCGACCGGAGGCGCAACGAGCCGTGGAGGCCGGCGGGTGGCTGGGCGACGGGGTGAAGTTCGACCTGCCGATGGCGCGGGTGGTGGACGACTGGTGCGTGTTCTTCCACCGCGGGTGCGCGCTGCACACGCTCGGGGCGGCGGACGGCGACTTCGCCCGGTACAAGCCGATCCAGTGCGTGCTGTTCCCGCTCGAACCGAACGGGGACGGCACCTGGGCGGTGCGGCAGTGGGGGTACGACGGGGAGGAGTGGAACGACCTGTTCTGCCTGAACCCGGCGAACACGGCGGTGAAGGCGGTGGACGCGCTGGCGGCCGAACTGGCGGTGGCCGCAAAACTCGGCCCGGCGTTCACCTGGGGGGAGGGGGAACAAGACCTCACCCCCCGGCCCCCTCTCCAAAATGGAGAGGGGGTGTTCAACGGCGGCGGGCCTCCGGTCTTCGCCGCGACCTGCGGGAGTGGCAAAGTTGCCACCGCTCCCGCAGGTCGCGGCGAAGAGTCTCCCCCTCTCCCCGTGGGAGAGGGGGCCGGGGGGTGAGGTCTCGGCCACCCGGAAAATCCGCCCCCGCGCCTTGACACGCCCCCTTCGGCCATGAAGATTTAACGTGCGTCTTCCGCTCCGGGGCAGACTCCGCACCCGACCGTTCCCGTTCGGACCGAGGACCGACCAATGCCTGCCGAGAACCGCCGCCAGCGCATCACCGTGGAAGACGTGGGCGACGTCGCCGTCGTCCAGTTCGTGGACAAGAAGATCCTGGACGAGCAGAACATCCAGATGATCGGCGACGACCTGTTCCGGCTGGTGGACGAACTCGGCCGGCGGAAGCTGCTGCTCAACTTCTCGAACGTGGACTTCATGTCCAGTGCCGCCCTGGGCAAGCTCATCCGCCTGCACCAGCGGATGACCCAGGTGGGCGGCAAGCTGGTGCTGTGCAACATCTCCAAGGACATCATGACGGTGTTCACCCTGACCAAGCTGGACAAGATGCTCAAGATCGTGAAGGACGAGCAGACCGGCCTGGGGTCGTTCTGACCCGCCGCCCGCCGGCCCCGGACTCGCCGCCATGACCGACCCCCGCACCGCCGCCGACCTGACCGTGCCCAGCGATCTGGCCGAAGTCCGTCGCGTGCAGGACGACATCGAGTCGGCCCTCCAGGCGCACCGGTTCGGCGAGACCGACCAGTTCGCCGTCAAGCTGGCCGTCGAAGAGGCGCTGGTGAACGCGATCAAGCACGGCAACCAGATGGACCCGGCCAAGTGCGTGCGGGTGTGGTACTGCGTGGTGGGAGACCGGTTCGAGATCCGCATCACCGACGAGGGGCCGGGGTTCAACCCGGCCGACCTGCCCGACCCGACGGACGACTGGAACCTGGAGAAGCCGTGCGGCCGCGGGGTGCTGCTCATCAAGTCGTTCATGACCAGCGTAGACTTCGTCGGCCGCGGGAACGAGATCCTCATGTCCAAGGTCAAGTCCGACCCGACCGAGTGAAGCGAGCCGGCGGCCGTAGGTCGGGCTGTGCCCGACGTTCAGCCGCGTCGGGCACAGCCCGACCTACGCCCGTCTGCACACCCGATCCGCCAACTGCTCGATCAGAATCGCCAGTTGCACCCGCCGCTCGACGTACCCGTCGGCGTCGGTACACGCCTCCAGCAAGTCGGCGAGGGCGTCCGGCCCGACCGCCGCCACCGCTTCCAGTTTCACCCGCTCGGCCGCGTCCAAGCCCGGCACCTCGGACCCTAGCGCCAGCCGCAGGGCGGTTCGCAGCAGGTCGGCCAGCAGGTGAATCGCCAGCGACGCCCGCGCCCGCTGCGCCGGGCTGTCCTTCCCGGCCGACTCGACGAACTCGATCACCTTCGCCGCCAGCCCAACCGGATCGGGCCGGGTGCTTCCGACCGCCGCCAGCAGCGTCTGCCGGAACTGCCACACCGAATCATCCGCCAGGGCCAGCGCCCGCCCCGCGCTGCCGCCGCTCAATCGCACCAGCCGGTCGAGCGTGGCCGGGTCCGTCACCCCGTTGTCGAGCAGCACCAGCTTCAGGTCGGCCGGGCCGAGCGGGTGGAAGCGGACCACCTGACACCGCGACAGAATCGTCGCCAGTTGCCGCTCGGCGGAGGTGGCGAGCAGGACGAGCACCGCCCCGGCCGGCGGCTCCTCCAGCGTCTTCAGCAGGCAGTTGGCCGACTCCTCGTTGAAGTCGTCGGCGTCGATCACCAGGGTGACTTTGCGGCCGCCCCGCACCGGCCGCAGGGCCAGGTTCGCCACCAGCTCGCGGGCGGTGTCCACCGGCAGTTCGAGCTTGTCGTCCGGGGTGCGGACGACGCTGAAGTCAGGGTGCGTCTCGGCGACCACCTGGGCGCACGCCGGGCAGCGGTCGCAGCCGGTCAGGTCGGCCGGCGGGTTCTCGCACAGCAGGGCCTTGGCGAACTCGGTGGCGAACCGGCGCTTGCCGACGCCGTCCGGCCCGACGAACAGGTAGGCGTGGCCGAGCCGTCCGCGGCGGTGGGCGGCGAGGAGCTGCTGGCGGGCGGGGTCGTGCCCGCGGACACGGTCCCAGGTCATGCCGCTTTTGTATGTAGATGCCGGTCGCCGACCGGCACCCCGGGTGGCCGACTCCCTCCGGGAGTCGGCGCCGACCGTCGGAGACGGTCGGCCACCCGAGGGGCAACTGCCACCCTACTCGCCCAGGCTGGCGGCCACTTCCAGCCGGTCCTCGTCCGGCACCAGGTCGGGGTTCGCCTCGATCAGCCGGGCGCAGCTGTTCCACCGCAAGATGGCGTCGTCGTTCGCCGCCGGGCGGAGGGCCTCCGCCTTCTCGTACCAGTCCATCGCCTCCCGCAGGAGGTGGTACGCCGTCCGCCCGGCCCGCGGCTTGCCCGACCGCAGCCACGCGATGCCCTCCCGCTCGGCCACGATGCCGGCGTAGTACGCCCGCTCGTACTCGCCGTACAGCCGCGGTAGCAGCTCTTTCGCCGCCTGCGGGGACGCCGGCCGCGGGTCGGCGAAGCGGTCGGTGTGTGCCAGCAGCAGCGTCACCACCGCCTCCTGGTTGCCGGGGTCGATCCGCAGCACGTCCTCGCAGATGCTTTCGGCCTGCTCCGGCTCGTTCAACAGGCGGTAGCGGTTCGCCTTCTCCAGGGCGGCGGGCACCGCGTCCGCGGCGATCGGCTTGAGGTCGAACATGGTTCCCCCTCCGGGGTCAGCGGTCAGCAGTCAGCCAGAAATGACGAGGGCGTGTACCACGCAACCGTCAGCCGTGGGTTTCCTGACCGCTGACCGCTGACCGCTGACCGCTCTTCTTCTTGGGCAACACCAGCCGCAGCAGCATCATCACCGGGTCGTAGTGCTCGTCCACCACCCGCTCCTTGAGCGGGATGATGGCGTTGTCGGTGATGGTGATGCCCTCCGGGCACACGTTCGTGCAGCACTTGGTGATGTTGCAGTACCCGATGCCGTGCTTGTTCTTCGTGTCGGCGATGCGGTCGCCGGTGTCGAGCGGGTTCATTTCCACCTGCGCCAGGTGAACGAGAAACCGCGGGCCGACGAACTGGTCGTGCTTGTGGTGGTCCCGCAGCACGTGGCACACGTCCTGGCACAGGTAGCACTCGATGCACTTGCGGAACTCCTGCACCCGGTCGGCGTCGTCCTGGTGCATCTTCCAGGTGCCGTCCCGGTGGTCCGCCTTCCGCGGGGCGAACGGGGCGATCTGCTTCTTCACCTCGTAGTTCCAGCCCACGTCCGTGACGAGGTCTTTCATCAGCGGGAACGTCCGCATCGGCTCGACGGTGATGACTTCGCCCGGCGGCAGGTCGTCCAGGCGGGTCATGCACATGAGCCGCGGCTTGCCGTTGATCTCGGCGGAGCAGGAGCCGCACTTGCCGGCCTTGCAGTTCCACCGGCACGCCAAGTCCGGGGCCTGGGTGGCCTGCACCTGATGCACCGCATCCAGGACGACCATGCCCTCGCCGGCCTCGGCGGTGTACTCCTGGAACTGGCCGCTCTCGGAGTTCCCGCGCCAGACTTTGAGCGTGACCTGACCCATCGTACCCTCCGGGAATGCCTTGTGACGCCGGCCCCTCCGGGGCGGTGGTCATTTCGCTCGCGTACCCAGGGCTTCCGCCCTGGGCTACATCCGCCGGCCGCTCCGCGGCGGAAAACGTCGCCGGTCTTCGCCCCGGAGGGGCCGCCGGACGTAGCCCAGGGCGGAAGCCCTGGGAAACAATCACACCAACTCCTCCGGCAGCTTCCCGCCGCCCTCGGCGGCGATCGCGTCCTTCAACTCCTGCGGCATCGGGGCGATCGGCTCCAGCTTGATCTGCATCGACCCGTCCGCCGCCTTCCACTGGATGGTGTTCACCCGGCCGAACTCCCGCGTGTTCTTCGTCGGGTAGTCGTCGCGGAACTGCGCCCCGCGGCTCTCCTTCCGCAGGATGGCCGCCCGCGTGATGCCCTCGCTCACCGCCAGCAGGTTGTGCAGGTCGATGGCCGTGTGCCAGCCGGGGTTGTACTCGCGGTGGCCGGCGACGTGGCACCTGGCGGCGCGGGCCTTCAGCTTCTCCAGCCCGTCCAGCGCCCGCACCATCTCATCTTCCTTCCGCACGATGCCGACCAGATCCTGCATCATGTCTTGCAGGTCGTGCATCACCTGGTACGGGTTCTCGGCCGGCGGGCGGTCGAACGGGGCGAGCGCCCACTTCGCCGCGTCCTCGATCTGGTCGTTCGGGGTATTCACCGCGGGGTGAGCCTTCACGAACTTCGCCGCGTGTTCGCCGGCCAACTTGCCCAGCACCAGCAGGTCCGACAGCGAGTTCCCGCCCAGCCGGTTGGCCCCGTTGATGCCAGCCGCACACTCCCCGCAGGCGAACAGCCCCGGCACCCGCGACATCTGCGTGTCGCTGTCCACCCGCACCCCGCCCATCATGTAGTGGGTGGTCGGCCCGACCTCCATCGGCTCCTTGGTGATGTCCAGCCCGCCCAGCTCCTTGAACTGGTGGTACATGCTCGGCAGCTTCTTCTTCCAGTGCTCCTCGGCCTTGAACCCGGGCTTCTTCTTGCCGTACCACTCGGCGAACGTCTGGAGTTCCAGGAACACGCCCCCGTGCGGGCTGCCCCGCCCCTCCCGCGCCTCGCGGACGATGCACCGGGCGACGTGGTCCCGCGTGAGCAGCTCCGGTGGGCGGTTGGCGTTCTTGTCGCCGAGGACGTAGTTGAACCCCTCCTCCTCGTCCTTCGCCGTCTGCGGCTTGTAACTGTCCGGGATGTCCCCGAACATGAACCGCTTGCCCTCCTTGTTCCGCAGCACCCCACCCTCGCCCCGCACCCCTTCCGTCACCAGAATCCCGCGGACGCTCGGCGGCCAGATCATGCCGGTCGGGTGGAACTGGACGAACTCCATGTCGATCCACTCGGCCCCGGCGTCGTAGGCCAGGGTGTGCCCGTCGCCGGTGCATTCCCACGAGTTGGACGTGATCTTGTACGCTTTGCCGATGCCCCCGCACGCCAGGATGACCGCCTTCGCCTTGAACACGGTGAACCGGCCCCGCTCGCGGTCGTAGGCCAGCGCCCCGCTGACCCGGCCGGCGTCGAGCAGCAGCCGCACCACCGTCCGCTCCATGTACACCTGGATGCCCTTGTGGATGCCGTGATCCTGAAGGGTGCGGATGAGTTCCAGGCCGGTGCGGTCGCCGACGTGGGCCAGCCGCGGGTACTTGTGCCCGCCGAAGTTGCGCTGAAGAATCTTGCCGTCGGGCGTGCGATCGAACACCGCCCCCCACGCCTCCAGTTCCCGCACACGGTCTGGCGCTTCCATCGCGTGCAACTGGGCCATCCGCCAGTTGTTCACATACTGCCCGCCCCGCATGGTGTCGGCGAAGTGGACCTTCCAGTTGTCGCGGTTGTCCACGTTCGCCAGCGCGGCGGCGATGCCGCCCTCGGCCATGACGGTGTGCGCCTTGCCGAGCAGCGACTTGCACACCAGCCCGACGGACACGCCGGCGGCGCTCGCCTCGATGGCGGCGCGGAGGCCGGCCCCGCCGGCGCCGATCACAATGACGTCGTGTTCGTGAACCTGGAAATCCATGAGCGAACCGTCCGGTGTAGGGTGGGCACCGCCCACCGTTGAACGAACACGGTGGGCGGTGCCCACCCTACAGAAGAGTCAAATCAGCCGTATGTCCTTCCAGATTCCCATCGAGCAGAGGCGGACGTAGACATCGGCGAACATGACCGAGAACAGGCTCATCCACGCCCACAGGCCGTGCTTGCGGTTGAGCGCCGAACACCCCGTGTGCATGGCCTTGCACCCTGGGGATTCGGACAGGCAGTCCTTCCGCCCGCCGACCAGGTGCCGCAGCGAGTGGCAGCCGAACGTGTACCCGGCCAGCAGCACCACGTTCACGCACAGCACGAGGGTGCCCACGCCGATGCCGAACCCGTCCGCGAACCGGAACGCCTGGAGCGCGTCCCACGCCAGCAGGAAGATGAACAGCACGGCCACATACAGGAAGTAGCGGTGGATGTTCTGGATGCGGAGCGGCCAGTTGCTCTCGCCGATGTACCCCTTCCGCGGCTCACCGACCGAACACGCCGGTGGGTCCGCCCAGAACGCCTTGTAGTACGCCCCGCGGTAGTAGTAACAGGTCATGCGGAACCCGGCCGGCGCCCACAAAATGAAGATGGCCGGCGAGTACGGGAGCCACGCCGGCCACCACGACGGGGATTTCCCGAACCAGGCGTGGGGCGAGTTCCCCCACAACTCCGGCGAGTAGAACGGCGACAGGTAGTTGGTGCCGTTCACCCAGTAGTGCTGCCCCTGGAGGGCGGCCCAGGTGGCGTACACGATGAACGAGCCGAACCCGGCCACCACCAGCAGCGGGGTGAGCCACCAGCGGTCGCGGCGGGCGGTCTCGCCGAACTTGCGGGCGAGCGGGAGAGACACGGCGGCCATCGGGCTGGTCCTCCAAGGGGAGAGTGGGACCAGAGCGCGAGCGCACAAGATAAGCGGGCGGACGGCCGGCCGCAAGCGACGGGTTCAGAAAATGCAGGGAAGAAATACGCCCCCAGGAAATACCGACCCGGTGTTGGAGTTCACGCTTCAGCGTGAGAACCGCTCACTCACGCTGAAGCGTGAACTCCAACACCGGGGCTTTCAACTGGGCTGCCGCCGGCTCCGGCTTCGCCGGGTCGGGCGACGGGGGCAGGAACGGCTTCTCGAACAGCCGGTACCACACCCACGCGGTGGTCGGCACCAGCACCAAACTCGCCACCGCGAACACCCACCCGGCGGCGTCCCCCGCCACCCGGTCGGCCCCGGCGTAGATCAGCCGCATCATCGGCATGTGGATCAGGTACAGGCTGTACGAACAGTCGCCGAGGCGGACGAGCAGCCGGCGGACCCGCCCCGGCTCGACCTCCTCTCGCGGGGCGACCGCCACCGCCACCCCCCCGAACGCCGCCACCGCCAGGAACAGTTCGTGGACCGGCCACAGCGCGGGCGTGTGGCTGCCGACCACCCCGGCAGCTGCCCCGCCGACCGCGACCAGCACGCCCACCGACCGCGGCAGGAACCGCCCGCTCGCCACCCGCTCGGCCAGCCACATGCCCAGGAACCACTCGAAGTACCGCCGCAGGAAGAACCACTCGAAGTGCGGGGCGATCGGCTTCAGCGCGTCCGGCACCGGCAGCAGGGCGAACGCCAGTTCGCACCCGAGCAGCACTGCCCCGACCGGCCCGAACCCGACCCGCCGCACCACCTTCAACAGCAGCGGGTACAGCAGGTAGAACTGCACCTCGTACCACAGCGTCCAGTACACCGGGCCGAGCGACAGGGCGTCCGGCTTCACCGCCAGCAGGAACACGGCGTTCACCAGCACGTACTGGGCGATCTGCGGGGCCACCCCGCCGATCACCGCCATCCCCGCCGCCCCGAGCAGCAGGCTGGCCGCGTAGGCCGGGTACAGCCGCCAGAACCGGCGGCGGAAGAACTCGCGGGGCTTCAGCGCGTCGTCGGCCTTGCGGTGGAACCGCCGGGCCTGCGGCAGGTGGATGCAGAACCCGCTGAGCACGAAGAACAGGCCGACGCCGGTATACCCGTAGGCGCACACCGGGTAGCTGACGGCGACCGCCGCCGGGGTGTCGGCGGACAGCCGGACGTGGTCGTTCGGGTGCCCCTGCGGGGAGTACCCCGGGGCGAGGGCGTTCCACAGGTGGTAGGCGAACACCCAGACCGCGGCGAGGCCGCGGAGGGCGTCGATCGAACTCAGCCGGAGCGACATGCCGAAGGGTAGAACACGGGCGGGGCCGGAGCCGCCGTCACCCCGCCTTCGCGTCGCCGGCCGGGTCGAGGAAGCGGACGGTGGCGTCCGGCCCCTGGATGTGGTGCAGCAGCGCCTTGGCGATGTGGCACCGCACGACCACCTGGTTGCCGCGGAACTCCTGGCGGAAGATCTCGGCGTGCGCGTTCAGGTACGCCAGCGCCCGCCCGTTGCCGGCGTCCAGCGTCACCTCCACCGGCACGAAGTGGGCGGACAGCTCCGCCACCACCGCCGCCCGCAGCTCGTCCAGCCCCTCGCCGGTCAGCCCGCTGACGGCCACCGCCTTCGGGTGGTGGACCCGCAGCGCGGCCAGCGGGTCGCGGTCGGTCAGCCGGTCGATCTTGTTCAGCACCAGCAGGGTCGGCTTGTCGGCCACCCCGAGTTCGGTCAGCACCGCGTTCACCGCCGCCACGTGCCCCTCCGCCTGCGGGTTGCTGCTGTCCACCACGTGCAGCAGCAGCCGCGCCTGCCGGGCCTCCTCCAGGGTGGCCTTGAACGACGCCACCAGGTGGTGCGGCAGGTCGCGGATGAACCCGACGGTGTCGGACAGCAGCACCTTGCCGAAGTCCGGGATGGGCCACTGGCGGGTGCGGGTGTCCAGGGTGCTGAACAGCTTGTTCTCGACGTACACGCCCGCCCCGGTGAGGGTGTTCATCAGCCGGGATTTGCCGGCGTTCGTGTACCCGACCAGGGAGACGGTCATCTCCCCGCCGCGGCTCCGCACCTCCCGCTCCTTGCGGGCCTGCACCTCGGACAGCCGCCGCTTCAGGTCGCGGATGCGGGTGTCGGCGATGCGGCGGTCCACCTCCAGCTGCGTTTCGCCCGGCCCCCGCAGGCCGATGCCCCCGCCCGCCTGCCGGCTCAGGTGCGTCCACATGTTCTTCAGCCGCGGCAGGCTGTACTCCAGCTGCGCCAGCTCCACCTGCAGGCGGGCCTCCGGGGTGCGGGCGCGGCCGGCGAAGATGTCCAGGATGACCTCGGAGCGGTCCAGCACCTTCACCCCGAGCGCCTTCTCCAGGTTCCGCGCCTGGGCCGGGCCGAGGTCGTTGTCGAAGCACACCACGTCCGCGTCGGTGCCCTCGACCAACTCCTTCAGCTCCTGCACCTTCCCGGACCCCAGGTAGGTGCCGAGCTGGATGTCGTGCCGCTTCTGCGTCAGCTCGCCCACCACCACCGCCCCGGCCGTCTCCACCAGCCCGCGGATCTCGTCGCACGGGTCGTCGGACGCCCACGGGCGGTCGGGCAGGGAGACGGAGACGAGGACGGCTCGCTCGCGGGTGACGGTGAACTGGTCGCGGTCGGTTTCGAAGGCGTGGGGAATGGGTCGGCTCCGGGGGAGGTTGGAACTGCTACCAATGTAGACGGCGGGGGAAGGGGTGTGCAACTGGCGTTCCCGTTGACAGGCGAACCCGGCCCGCCAGGGCCGCGGGTGCGAGCCGGCTCACACGCACCCACCGACCTGGCGGTCGGGGTTCACCAAACGAAGCGGGCCGCACGAACAGAGCGTTCGTGCGGCCCGCGGGTTCACTTCAGATTCCGCTCGCGGAGCGAGCAGACCACATCACCGGCCGGCGCCGGGGAGCAGTTGCACCTTCGGCATGGGGATGTCCACCGCCTTGCCGGTGAACACCGGGCTGGCCGTGTACACCGCCTTGTCGCTGCCGGCCGCGATCTGACCGACCAGCCGGAAGCTGGGCAGGGCCGGGGACACGCTCGGCAGCCGCACCTCCTGGGTCCGCGACGTCAGCGGGGCCACGTTCTTGGCGGTGGAGGCCGTCTGCACCATGTCCAGCGTGGCCGCGTCGGCCCCGCCGAACCCGCCGGCCACCCCGGTCGGGGCGGCCACCCCGGACGCGCCGGTGGAGATCAGCCGGGCGGAGGTGGTCTCCTCCGGCAGCACGGTGGCCAGGTCCGTCCGGCTGCCGCCGTCCAGGGTGAACACGAGCGGCGTCTTCGCCGGGTCGGCCACGTCCGGGTTGGACAGGTCCACGTCGATCAGCTTCTCCACCTGCTTGTCGGTGCCGGCGAACTGGGTGACCACCAGCTGCGCCTTGTTGCCGATCGCCCGGCCGAGGGCGGTGGACACGTTCACCCGGTACTCGCCGGCGAACGCCTGGGCGGCGGTGTACACCTCCGAGCGGTTGTCCCCGTCCTGGTCCAGGGCGTCCGACTTGAGCACCCCGCCGCCGGTGGTCCGCTTGTGGGTGGCCGAGGCGACGGTGCCGCTCGGCTCCCACACCTGCAGGTCCAGGTCGGCCTGCCCCTGCCACGCCAGCCGCACCACCAGGTCGCGGGTCTTCTCCACGTCCGTCGCCTTCGTCACCAGCTTGGCGTCGTCCGGCCGGTTGGCCGCGATCAGCTTCTTGCCGATCCGCTCCACCTTCCGCTTGGCGGCGGCGGCGTAGTCGGTGCCGTCGTTCGGCCAGTCGCGGCGGAGCAGGTTCTCGGCCGCCCACCCGACCACGTCCGCCTTGATGTCCGTCTCCCGCTCGGCGTACACCAGGGCGTTCATGTACGCCGCCGGCAGGTTCGGCTCGATGTCCGCCGCCCGCTGGCACAGGCTGACGGCGAAGCGGTGCCGGCCGAGGTCACTCTCCGTGCGGGCCGCCCGCAGGAACGCCTTCGGGTCGTTCGGCTCCAGGTCGATGCCGGACAGGGCCGCCCGCTCCACCTCGGCCGGGTTCGCCTGGCTGGACTGGAGCGCGATGGTCAGCGCCTCGTACGCCCACGCCCCGCTCGCCCGCCCCTTCCGCAGGCTGGCCTTCAGGCTCTCGGCCGCGTGCGCGTACTCCTTGAACTCGAACAGGAACTCGGCCGCCTCGACCACCAGTTTCGGGTCGGTGATGGCCGAGTCGAACGCCTCGTTCCACACCTTCTTCGGGTCCTTGCCGGCCTTCGCCACCACCTTGCCCGCGTCCTGGGCCGGGTCGTTCAGCCCCGGTTTGTCGTCCGCCTTGCCCACCTTGTCCATCACGTTCGGGTCGGCCTTGCCGAACTGCCGGTTGTTCGGGGCGGCCACCGCCCCGGCCGCCCCGGCGATGGGCAGCTTGAACGACTGGGACGGGTGGTACCGGCCGGTCGCCCGCACGATCAGCGCGTTGGCCGCCGGGTAGTACCCGAGCGAGTTCAACTGGTCCGCCTTCAGCACGTAGGTCGGTTCTTCCTCGTCCGGGTCCCGCGGCTCGCGGCCGATGCCGGCGAACCGGTTCACGTCCCACTCGCCGCGGGCCACCAGTTGGGCGATCACCTGGATGAGCACCTGCGACTGGTTGTTCCCCTGGATGCCGAACTGCCCGCCCAGGTTGCCGAACTGGCCGAGCTGGCCGCCGGTCACCCCGAGCACCCCGCCCTGCACCCCGAGGTTGTTGCCCCCGCCCCCCTGGATGCCGCCGCCCCCGAGGGCGCCCGCCCCGCCGGCCCCGAGCGCGCCCAGCGCCCCGCCGCCGCCCAGCGCACC
>JALHQU010000163.1 GCA_022841795.1 Fimbriiglobus sp. | reverse complement strand
GTGACCGACGAGAAGATCAACCCGAAGATGCCGGAGACGCCGAAGATCGAGCCGAAGACATTGATTGAGAGTGTCAAGTTTAACTGGGAGAAGGAGGACCGTCGGTTCGACACTGCACGGATCAAAGAAAGATGGGAGAAGGGTGAAGTGTTGTGGACATTCGCCGGCGGGGTGTTGTTCCACACAAAGGGTTGCGTGAACTGTCACAACGTCGGCTCTGAGGATGAATCCGGCCGATTCTTTCAGAGGCAGTTCAAGAAGAGCGAGTCGATCAACTCCACCGCCCTCGGCAACACCCCGACGGGTGGGTGCATGGCCGACAAGCCGGACCTCGGCAAGGCTCCGAGCTACGCCCTCGCCGCCGACCAGCGGGCTGCCCTCACCGCGTTCCTCAAGGACGGGCTGAAGGGGGCCGGGTCGCCGGCGCCGGTCCACTCAGCGAAGATCGCGCTCAAGCGGTTCAACTGCCTGAACTGCCACAACCGCGACGGGGAAGGGGGCATCGACCTCGCCCTGTCGGACAAGATGAAGGCGCTGGAGAACGCCGAGAACGCGGACGACGTGCAACCGCCGCGGCTGGCCGGCGTCGGGCACAAGATGCGGACGAGCTGGATGCGGGACGTGCTGCTGAACGCCGGCCGCGCCCGCCCGTGGATGACCCTGCGGATGCCGCAGTACGGCGAGCCAAACATCGGCAAGTTGCATGAGCACCTGCCGCTGCTGGAGGGCACCACCCCGGACGACGCGGTCGGCAAGGCCGAGTTCACGAAGGAGAAGATCGAGACCGGGAAGGCGCTGGCCGGCAAGCAGGGGCACGGGTGCATCTCGTGCCACGACATCTCCGGGCAGCGGGGCGGCGGCACCCGCGGGCCGGACCTGGCCACCACCAACCGGCGGGTGCGGTTCGACTGGTACACCCGGTGGATGCACCAGCCGCAGCGGATGGTGCCGGGCACCAAGATGCCGCAGACGCTCATCGAGGGCAAAGCCCTGCTGACGGACTACTACGGCGGCGACGGGGACAAGCAGATCGAGGCACTCTGGGCGTACTTCTCCCTCGGGCCGGGGCTGCCCCTGCCGGCCGGCATGGAGCCGGGCAAGGGGCTGACCGTGCTGGTCGGCGACCGGCCGGAGATCCTCCGCACGTTCATGCCCGACGACGCCGGCACCCGGTGCGTGGCCGTCGGCTACCCCGGCGGCATCAGCGCCGTGTTCGACTCGCACCAGTGCCGGCTGAGCTACGCCTGGGCGGGCAACTTCCTGGACGTGAAGCCGGTGTGGGACGGCCGCGGCGGCAACCCGGCCAAACTACTCGGGGTGAAGTTCTGGACCGCCCCCGCCGGGTTCCCGTGGGCCGTCACCGCCGCCGCGGATAAGCTGCCGGACTTCGACCGGCAGGCCAAAGACCCGGCGTTCGCCGCCCCGCTGCCGGACGGCAAGGCGTACACCGGACCGATGGCGGTGAAGTTCGGGGGATACACCACCGACGAGAAGGGGTATCCGACGTTCAAGTACACCCTGACGGCGGACGACGGCAAGGCGGTGGTGAACGTCACGGAAATGCCACTGCCGTCCGCCGCGACGGTGGCGAACGGGCTGCACCGCAAGTTCGGCGTGCGGACGCCGGCCGGCAAGGCGGTGTGGCTGAACGTCGGCGTGTCGAACGCCCAGCCGAAGCTGATGTGGGCGCAGGGCGGCGATATCCCGTTCGCCGACACGGTGCGGAACGGCGACGCGCGGGTGGTGCTGACCACCGCCGGCGACGCGGTGCAGGTGGTGCAGGCCGACCAGGGGGCGTGGCGGTTCGTGAAGGACGGCGACCGCTGGCGGGTGTACCTGCTGTTCGACTTCGGCCCGGCGATGAACGCCGAGGTGAACCTGCGGACGTGGTCGCTGCCGAAGAACGAGCCGGCGCTGGTGAAGGAGCTGAAATAAGTAGCAGGCACACTCCGTGTGCCGTTCTGGTGAACCCGGCCCGCCAGGGCCGTGGGTGTCGCTCACGCACCCCCTCCCTGGCGGTCGGGGTTCACCAGAAAAGTCAACGGCACACGGAGTGTGCCTGCTACTTATTTGTGCCACGTCCACCCGGCCGGCACCGCCTCCCGCTCCGCAGCCGGCTCCTCTACTTCCACCGCCTCGTCCCACACCACCGGGGCGGACTGCTTCTCCCGCACCCGCCGCTCCAGGCAGTGCCGGGCGATGATGAGGAACCCGCCGTACCACAGCCAGCTGAACCGGAACAGGTTGTGACCGAAGAACCCCATGAACAGCAGCAGGAACAGGGCCACCGCCACCGCCGCCGGCACCTGACCCACCAGCTCGGTCCGCCACTCCGGGTGCGTCCGGCGGATCGCTCGCACCCGGCGGAAGTTCCACACGAAGCACCCGACCACCGCGGCGAACGTCACCGCCCCGGCCGTGCCCATCTCCCCGAGCAGCTGTCCGTACAGGCTGTGCGACTCGATGTCCGCCTTCGTCGCCGGCCGCCACGCCCCCGGCCCGACGCCGGTGAGCGGACTGCGGCCCCACAGCTCGAACCCCATCAGCAGCCCCTGAATCCGCCCCTCGCCGGACGTCTTCGCGTTCTCCGGCCCGACGTCCGGGTTGATGATCGTTTCGAACCGATTCTGCAACGATCCGGGCAACGCCACGAACGCCACCGGCGCCCCGGCCAGTGCCAAACTCAGCCACAGCCACCGCCGGCGGTGGCCGAGGATGACGATCAGCCCCCACACCACCAGCCCGATCAGCGACGACCGCGACCCCGTCAGCAGGATGCACAACGCCGATAATCCGGTGTACCCGGTGAGCGCCAGCTTCCCCCACTTGCCGGCGAACCCGCTCCGCCACAGCGCCGCCACGAACGGCAGGGCGAACACGATGCTCGCCCCGAAGCTGTTCGGGTCGCCGAGGGTGGTGTCCACCCCCACCATGCGGGCGATGCCCATGCGGAACGTGTGCTTCCCGCCCAGGTACTCGCGGAACGAGTGCAGCAGGTACAGCCCCATCACCGCCAGGAACCCGACCACCATCCGCTTCAACCCCTTCTCGTCATGCACGGTCGTCACCAGCAGCACATAGAACACGACGATCTTGAACCAGTCCTCCACCTTCGGCTGGGCCTGGTCCATCCACGGGGACATGGCCCAGCAGCCGACCACCGCGGCGGCGAAAGCGGCGTACGCCCAGTGCTGCGGGTTGGGCAGCCACCGCTTGCCGGGGTACACCAGCCACACCGCCATCGTGAACAGCATGTACACCCGCTCGACCCGCAAGTCGCCGAGCCACGGCCACACCTCGAACGGCCGGTCGATGAACAGGAACATGTAGCCGATCAGCAGGAAGTGCATGACGACGCCGTCCGTGGCGGTGCGGGGAGTGGTCAAGATTACCAAACCGCCCGACGGGGTGGGAAGGGGAGGTGCCCGGCGGCTGATTCGGGGACTTGATGCACACCCAATCCTGGAAGATGACCCGATTTTCGGAACATGCCTCTCTCGCCAACGACTTACGGCGAATTCCGCCAGCCGCCGGTTCGGTGCAGCTTCAGGTTCGGCAGTCCTTTGCTACCCCGAACCGTTCACCTGAAGGCTGCTGCACTGCACCACCATCCGGGCGTCGATCCGTTCGAACACCAGCTCGAAGAATAGGCAACCCGGTTTGGATCGACGTCCCGCGGCGTACCACAGCCACGCCAATTCCGACTTCTCGTGCAGGTCGTCGGCGAAGAACGCCGCTACCGCGGCGAAGTTCTCGATCCCGCCGAACCGCACCCGGACGAACTTGACCGGGGGCGGACGGTTGCCCGGTCGAGTCTCCGGAATAACGGCCAGCGTCAGCGTGACCTCGCGGCGCGGCCCGACGGCCACCTGCTCGATAGGCGCGTGGTTGAAGTCGTGACCGAGCGACGGCAATTCGACCGCACGCCTTCCCACCCCGAAGCCCTCCACAGGCCGAACTTGTGATTTCGTCCGACCAACCTGACGCGCCAATCATAGCAACCGGGTAGGCCAATGCCTGCTGTCGTAGGGTGGGCACCGCCCACCGTCGAACGAACACGGTGGGCGGTGCCCACCCTACGCAATTCCGGCGACGGTGAACGGGGGTGTCTTCAACCCCGAAGGGGTTGTTCGCCCAGCCTGGGGTTGAGCGAGCGGAGCGAGCGACACCCCAGGACCGATTCCCCGCGCTCGCCGTTGGCTCGCGGCTACGAGAGTACCGCTCGGCTCGCGGCACCTACTTCCGATCACCCGGCGGCGGCCGATCCGCTCACGGCTGCGGAACCGTTCCCGCCCGGCTGCCACCCGATTACACGAGCGGCCGGTCGGCCGCCAGGAACTTCCGCGCGTCGGCGGTGGTCGGGGTGCGGGTGATGCCGGCGGTACCGCAGACGCGGTTCGCGTACTCCCGGTTGCCTTCCCCCGCCACGTCGTTCACCCCGGTGACACGGCCGTCGGACAGCCAGACGCGGGGCGGCGGTTGCGTGGCCAGCCAGTCGAGGGCCGGGCCGTCGATCACGTTGAACTGGCCGGCCGGCCGGAGCAGGTCGGCCGCCGCCGCCCGCCGGCCGTGCCGGGCCAGGATTTTCAGCACGCCGGCGGAACGATCGGCGGAGTACACGGCGATGGTCGAGGCCGGGGAGTGGGCCAACAGTTGCTCCACGTCGGCGGCCGTCAGGCTCATGCTCCCGGACATGTCGATCAGCAGGGTGCCGCCCTTCCGGGGGCGGCGGGCGGCGAACACGCGGCGGTCAACCGTCTCCCGATGCGGGTATCGAAGGAACGCCCCGCCGTCCGTCGCCCGGAGCGGCCCGGTGTACGCCGCCACCGGCAGAGGCAGCTCCGGGTGGCGGATGGTCATCACCCCCCACGGCACGAACCGCCCCTCCGCGCCCGGCTCGTCCGGCCGGCATCCCGCCAGCCCCGCGTGACCGGGGTTCCCGTTCGGCCCGTAAAGCAACGCTGCCAACGACCCGCCCGGAAGTTCGCCGCTTGTCCGCCCGTTGTCGGTCGGACGGTCGCGACGACCGAGTTTCGTGTCGAGCCAGCGGGCCACCCGCACCGTGGCTTCGTAGTCGAGTCCGCACCGTTCGAGCCGCCCTCGCACTTCGGTCGCCAGTTGCGGGGCGTCGGCCAGCGGGCCGTCGCACGCGGCGGCCAGGTCGGCAAAGTCCCCGGTGGCGAACGCGGCCACCGCGCACAACACCGCCTCTCGGAAGTCGCCGGCCGCCCGCATGCGGCGGGCGAGCGAGAGGCGGGCGGGGGCGGCAAGCCCGCCGGCCGTCAGATCCACCCCCGCCCCCGTCAGCAGGGCGTGCATCCGGCAGTCCTCGACCGCTTGCAACGTCAGCCACGAGGTGCCCGAAGCCGCCAGCCGGTCTGGGCGGCAGCGGGCGGGCGTCCACTTCACGTGCGCCTGCTCGTGGGCCCGCAGGAAACACGCATGCGGATCTTCGGCCAGCGGCACGGACAGGATGCGGTTCTCCAGGTCCACATACGGCGGCCCTTCGCGGATCGCCCAGGCCGACTCGGTGACGGCCTCGGGGAGCGGGTAAACGGTGACTTGCACGGGACACCTCCGTTGCGAAAAAGGACGGGGCCGGTCGGCGGCCCCGTCCCGGGTGAGAGGGGGTCAGGCTTTCCCGATCAGCAGGGCGTTCAGCACGTCGGCCGCCCGCGGGCCGAACACCGCCTGGGCGGCCACCTGCGGCCCGAGGGCGGCGCGGAGCCGGTGGAACTCGGCCCACGCGCGGAACGACACCCGGCGGGCGGGGTCCGTGTGGGTGGCCGTCCGGCGGGCCACCTCCCGCAGGTCCGGCGGCAAGGCGGCCACCGCCCCCGGCGCCACCTGGTCGATGGCGATCCGCACCGGGAAGCGGTCCCGCACCGCCGGGTCGAGGGCGTCCGGGTGGCCGTTCATCGTCGCCACCACCGCGAACCCGGCGGCCGGCGACACCGTCTCGCCGGACGGCAGGGTGAGCCGGGCGACCGCCGGGTCGTCGCACACCGCGAGCAGGTACGCGAGCAGGTCGCCGCCCGCCCGCTCGAGCTCGTTCAGCACCAGCCGCCCGCCGGTCCGCCAGCAGGCCGTCGCCGGCCCGTCGTGCCAGACGAACTCGTTCCCCCGCGGGACGTAGAACCCCCGCAACTCGGCCGCGGGCGTCTCCGGCGTCACGGTGCAACTGGCGACGGGCTGGTGCGGCCGGCGGCCGAGGCGGGTGGCGGCGTGCGTCTTGCCCACCCCCGGCGGGCCGAACAGCAGCACCCGGTCGCACACCGGCAGCACCTGTTCGACCAACTCCCAGCAGTTCGACGGGGGGACGGTGCGGTCAGTCACGGCGGGCCTCCTCGTGGTTCGTCGGGCAGGCGGGGATGTGGTCGGACACGCACCAGTCGGTGACGTACTCGGCGGGCCGGCCGGCCGGCCCGATCGCCGCCACCTCGTCGCCCGGGTACGCGGGCAGTTGCACGGCCGTGCGGTGGGCGGCGTCCATCAGCCGCATCACCTCCACCGCCTGGGCCGGGGTGAGCGCGTGCGGCGGCATCCGCCCGGCCGCCACCGCCCGCGCCAGCGGGCCGTACCCGGAATCCGGGTTGGTCAGCCGCACCACGAACGTCTGCCCGGCCGAAGTGGTGACCCGCAGGCGGTTCCGCGTCCGGTCGATGACCGCCCGCCCGCGGTCGCCGGCGAGGCGGATCATCTTCCTCGCCGCGGGCATGTACTTGCCGACCGCGGCGGACAGGGTGAACCGCCCGCTCGCGTCCGCCGCCCGGAGCGAGCGGAACGTGTCCGGCACGGTCGCCGCCGGGTGGCGGGCGAACGCGGCGCGGGTCGGCGCCAGCGGCGGCATGCCGCACACCACCGGCAGGGCGGCGGCGTGGTGCAGGAAGTTGGCCACCCCGGTGCGGTGGCTCCGCTCCTGCTCCCGGCCAATGGCGCCGGTCTCGAACAGCTCGGCGCGGATGCCGCGGATGCGGCCGAGCCAGCCGGCCGCGAGTACCAGCATCAGGGCCTGAAAGTGCAGGTAGTGGTCGTACAAGAACACGCCGGGCCGGCGGTCGAGCCGGGCGGCGGCCGCCTCCGCCGCCGGCACGTCCTCGGCCAGCATCTTGTCGGTCACCACCAGCGGGATGCCGGCCGCCACCGCCAACTCGAGCTGCGGCGGGTGTTCCGAACACGGCGTCTCGATCACCGCCGCGTCCGGCTTCAGGGTGGCCAGTCGGTCGGCCAACTCGTGGTTGTCGCGGACGCGGACGAACGACCCGCCCGCCGGCCGCCGCGGCGGGTCGTGGAGGTCGAAGCCGACCACCGACACGCGGTCGGCCACGGCGTCGAACTCGCTCAGCACCGCCCGCTGGACGTTGAACCCGGCCACGCCGATCAGCGCGACGGTCTTCTTCGCCCCGGACGGGGCGGGGACGATACGGTTGCGGACCATTGGAACTCCTCGGGCGATGTGGAACGGGGAAACGGAAACGCGAAACGGCCCCCTCGTGGGGGCCGTTTCGTGGGACGACGGGCGGGATCAGTTGTTGACCACCGCCGAGATGCGGGCCGCCCGCGCGACGGCCGCGCGGACGGCCTTGCCCAGACTGGTGTGGGTGGTGACGCCCGCCCCGCGGTACGCGCGGGTCTGGGCGGCACTCAGCCGGTAGCTGACCGCCGCCTGCACCACCGCCGCCGTCGGGTCGGTCAGGGCGGTCGGGTCGTCGCCGAACGGCTTGAGCGCTTCGTGGTCGATGACCACGGCGTCTACCCGGGCGGCACTCAGGGCGGCGAGCGTCGGGCTGACCACCAGTTCGCACCCGAACTGTTGGGCCAACTTGCCCACCATAGCCGCGTTCACCTCGTCCAGCGTGTGCAATCCCAGCACGAGGCGGGCTTTGTCCAACTTCTGCATGGCGTGCTCCTCACAACTCAAAGCGCCGCCGTCCGCACGAGCGTGCGGGACGGAAGGGGATCGAGTCGGGGTAGGGGGATGGTGAAGCCGAAAGGATCCGCCCGGACGCCGGGTGGAGGCTTCAATAGGGCAGGCGAGGGGGGTGCGAGTGTGAGGCGGCGTCAGGAGTTCGACGGGCTGAAATCCGGCGGAAATGCCGTAACCGATTTGTGGTGAAGGAGATAAAATCTCGAAAAATCCACCGGCAGTGCGGTCGAGTTACACGCCTGTCCACTCGACCTCCACAGTTCCGATCCCGTACTCTACGTTCGTCACGCTCTTGGGAGCGGTTATCGCATTTGCTGGTAGTGCCAGTTCCACTGGGTGGGTGGTATGGTGGAAGTTCACATGGGCCGGAGCGAGTTCCGAAGGCAGTGTGATGCAGACTTCCTCGCCGACGAGAACAAGGTCACTTTCGTCACCGACCGGGAACACCTGCTGCCCAAAACGCTTCTCGCCTCCGGCCCGGTCGAAATCGGCAATCACTTGGAGTTGAACCTGTTTCGAGAGGGACACCACCTTCACCCGTACCTGGTTGCCCGTCACCCCGAGCAGCACGAGCGTGTCTCCGGATGCACGGACGTTCATCACGGCGGCCGCGGCCGGCCGCTGAGCGGCGTACAGCGCTTCTCGGCAGCGGTCGTGTAGGAACTGCTCGACCTGTTGATCGCCCAGCAGCGGCTTCGCGTATTTGGCTCGGCGGACGCGGATCTCGGCCAGCAGTCGCTGGAGCCGGCAGTGGGCGCAGTATCCCATGTGTTCGGGGAACTCGTCCGGACACGACCGGAACACCCGTGGGAGTTTGCCGCTGGCGGCCGCCTCCCACTCGGCCGGCGTGACCCACCGGCACAGTTGGTCAAACAGCAACCGGCGGTCGGGCCAGCGGATCCAGTTCGGCCAATTGACCACCTCCGCGGCGTCGTCCTCGATCTGCTCGGCTTGGGGTATGAGACTCTCGATGTTCTCCCGGATTTTCCGCGCCGGCTCCCCGCCGTTGTCGGTGGCGTTGCACGTCTGTAGTTGCTTCCGGAGTCGGGCGATGAGGGTCAGGACCTCCGACTCATCCGGCACGAGTTCCGGCTGCGGGGGCGGGCGACGGCTTTTGCCGGTCGGGCCGAAGAGCGCCCGCCGTGGCGGCAGATCGTTCGGCTTGCGGGTGTTCGGTTCAGCCATCGGAACCACCTCGCGGGGCGGCGGGAATGGCGGGTGAATACGGCCGCAGGGTGTCCACGAGCAGCCAGTCTGTGCAGCTGGCGAACACATGGCAGGGCACGAGGACAAGTAGGCCGCAGCCTTGGAACAACCCGTACCCGACCACCAGATCACACACGTCGTGGACCGCTCTCCGCACGGCGGTCTGTATTTCCGACCAATTCGGTTGGTGGGCGTACTTCGCCTTCACCCGTTTTAGCAGCCCGTGGCGGAGGTGCCGTTGGGTATCCCTGATTCGGTCATGTAACTTGATCGAACAGTTACGGTTCCTTTTCCGAATCCTATTGAGTTCACGACCACCCCAGCTGAACACCCGGCGGAAAGAGGCGTCGAGCCGACTCCCCGGGCCGAAGTGGATCCGCTTCTTACCAGAACATTGGCCGCACTCGTCGATGATTTCCCGAAGTGCATCTCGGATTGCGGTCAACTCCGTCTTCAGTTTCGATTGGCAAGTCGATTCCAGCCCCGTCAGTAGTGCCACGCCCTGTTCCGCACGTTGTTGCAGAATTGCTTTGAGTCGCTTGTTGACGCTCCGACGCCGTTGCCGGCAATCCAACGGGACCGGAACGCGATTCTGCGTCGCAGTGGGCGGCTCGGACGTGTGCCAGGAAATGTTCTTGAGCCGAGTACGCAGGCGATCGAGGGTCTCCATCACGTCATCGCGGTACTCTTGCCGGCTCGTCTGCCACTGCGGGGACCCGACGAAGCTTTCCAGGAATGGTACCACCCCCCCGAGTATTTGTTCGCGTAAGCCCTCCCAATCTTTTTCGTCGTCCACCGGCTGGTGTCGCGGATCCGGCGCCGAACTCGGCTTCGACCGTGCCTCCGGCGGCGTGCCGAGGCCGAGTCGTTTCCGGAAGTAGTACCCGCCCGGCGGATCACCCGGCGGGTCGCCGCGGCGACGGGCAGCGCACTGGCGGGTGCTGTGCTGACCGTTTGTCAGGGTGTCAAGGAAATAGTCCCACACATACCGCGCCTGCTCTTCCAGTCCCATCTGGGGGATGGTCGTGCCCTTTGACCGTCTCCGTGCGTGAGAACTGGTTTTGATCTTCTGCTCAAGAGAGCGGTACGCTTTCTCCGCAAGCGATTCGTGTTCACAGTCGAGCCGGGCAGTTCGGTCGCCCTCCGCGGTCCACGTGAAGCGAACGATACGCTCGTAGTGGGCGGTGATCGCGCTCAGGCGGTCACGCCCTCGTCGTAGGGCATGTAGCAGCCCGCGGGCGGCCGTCGCCCGCGCTTCATCGACGAGATGGGGGACGGCGGAGGTGACCACGGTCGGGGTGCCTTTCGGCGGCAGATCGTTCTCCCACTCCCGTTGTCCGGAGCGCCCGGCGATGTCCGCCGCGACGAGTTCTCGGCTGAGCCGGGTGGCCCGCGCGAGGCGATCGGCGATGCTCAGAATCCGCGGGTTGTGCGGGCCGACCACGATGGCGTCGGTGACGGCGATCTGCGTCCGCCGGTGTTGCGCCAGAATCCAGGCCGCGAACTCGTTCGCTTCCTCCGGCCGGGGGGTGAACGGTACGGTCACCGGAAGGGCTGCGACCTCGTTGCCGTAGTTCCGAAGGTGATCGCTCACCAGCGCGAGTAGGGCGTCCGGCCGCAGCCAGTCGTCCAGATCGCGGAGCAGTTGCGGGAGTTGCGACGGTAGAACGGTTCGGGTGGACAGGGCCGTTCGCAACTGGCCGCGGGCGTCATGGATCGCCCGAAACGCACCGTCGAGGTGGCGCCAGTCGTCCGGTGCGGGCATGTGGTGTTCGGGCACGCTGTCGAGCGCGGCCTGGAGTCGCCCCAGACCGGACACGATAGCGTCGATGGCGGTGCGGGCGTCGGGCGTACCGTTCGGATCGGCGCTCGACATCCGCCGCCAGCGGTCGCGGCTTTTCTCCACTCGCTCGCGATCCCAGTGCGAACGACCCCAGAACGCCCCGACCGACCCGCCCTGGCAGAACACCGCGAGGAGTTGGAGGACGTCGCCGGGGGTGAGCGTACCGCCGGCGGCGGGCTCGCCGCTCATCGGGGCCTCGGGCGGCGGCGGCGGGATGAGCATACGGCGTATTGTTGCCGATCTCTCGCCTAGACACCAGTGGCTTGTCGGGGTGAGTGCTTGTCGGGTTCAGTCCGACTGCGGTACAATTCCCACACGTCTTTCTGCACCCGCCGGCACGCCCGTCTCCCGGCCCGTCGGGAGCGGAGGTGGACTCTCATGGAACAGCAGTTCGGAGTCGAACTCCCGAGCCTTATCGAAGCCGTCAGCAACAACCTGTACTCCGACAAGCACGTCGCCATCCGGGAACTGATTCAGAACGCCCGTGATTCCCTGGTGCGGGTGTCGGGCTGGCACCTGGAGGCGTCACCGGCCATCACCCTCGTGGCGAACCCGGACCGCGGGGAGGTGACCATCCGCGACAACGGGATCGGGCTGACGGCGGCGGAGGCCGAGCGGTACCTGGCGGTGATCGCGGCGTCCGGCACGCGGGTGATGCGAGACCGGCTCGCCGAGTCGGACGGCGGGGCCGCCTCCGCCCTCGCCGGCCAGTTCGGGCTGGGGTTCCTGTCGTCGCTGATGATCGCCGACCGCGTAGAAGTGCGGAGCAAATCGCGGGCAGACTTGTCCGCCCCGGGGGTGTACTGGGCGTGCGAGCGGGGGCAGTCGGTGTACTCGATGGAGCCGCTGAACTGGGACGGGTACGGCACCCAGGTGACGCTGCGGCTGAACCCGCGGCACCGCCGGCTGGCGTCCCCGCCCGCGCTGGCGGAGGTGGTCCGCAAGTACTGTAGCCTGGTCGAGTACCCGATCGCCCTGGACGACGGCCGGCCGATCAACCGGCTCGTCGCCCCGTGGCGGCTTGACGGGGCGACCGACGCCGAGGTGGTGGAGTTCCTACGGGAGGTGGGCGGCCTGCGGCCGGGCGACGACCCGTCGTTCCTCGCCACGTTCCGGACGGATGAGGGGTGCGGCGTCCTGTTCCTGCCGGCGAACCCGACAGAGCGGGGCGGGATCGACTTGTATGTAAAACACTTGTTCGTCGCGCGGACGACCGACTGCGTGCCGGAGGCGCTGGGGTTCGTCCGCGGGGTGATCGACTGGCCCGACCTGCCGCTCACCCTCAGCCGGGAGGGGGCGGTGCGGGGGCCGGAGTTGGACGCCCTGCGGGCGGGCGTGCAGCGGGTGCTGCTGGCCGAACTCGGGCGGGCGGCGCGGGACCGCCCGGCCACCTACAAGCGGGTGCTGGCGGCTTACGCCTCCCTGTTCAAGCAGGCCGCCCTGAAAGACCCCGAGGTGATGCGGGGGGTGGGCGGGCACCTGCCCGTGCGGCTGACCACCGGGCAGACCGCCACCGTGTCCGAGGTGGCCGCCCACGGCGGCAAGGTGACGTTCATCGACGACGACCGCACCCAGCAGGCGTACGGCCGCGCGGTGGCCGCCCGCGGCGTGCCGGTGGTGGACTGCTCCGACCGGCTGGACCGGCTGTTCGTGGCCGAGTGCGGGCGGGCGCTGCACGCCGACGTGGCCCGCGCGGACACCGCCCTCGGGCGGGAGATCGAGCGGTCCACCGACCCCGACGGCGAACTGCTGGAGGGGCTGCTGGCGGCCGCGGACGAGACGATCGAGCCGCGGGCGGCCACCCTGGACGACGACCTGCCGGCCCTGCTCGTGCGGGGCCGGGGGGACGAACTGCGGGACCTGCTCGCGGACGCGCGGCGGAACCGAACCGGCGGGGCGGCGGCGCCCCTGCTCGACGTACTCGAGCGGGTCATGGCCGACGCGCCGAAGGAGCGGCATACGCTGCTGGTGAACGTCGCCCACCCGCTGTGCCGCGGGCTGGTGGCCGCCGCCCGGGCAGGGGCGGACGCCGGCGTGGTCCGGGCCGCCGCCGGCGGGCTGATCGCCTCAGCCCGGCTGTACAGCGCCCCGCCCGACCCGGCCGAGCGGAAGGGCACGTTCGTGGCCGCCGCCGCCGCACTGGCCGACCTGCTCTGTTATGCTACCCAAACGATCCCCGAACCTCCTGCCCACGGAGCAACCCCGTGACCCAGCCGACGACCGGCCAGATGAAGGTGCAGCTCCAGTCGATGCTCACCCTGCTGGCGCAGAGCCTGTACAGTCGGCCGGACGTGTGCCTCCGCGAGTTGCTAGCGAACGCTGTGGACGCCCTGCACAAGCGGGAGTATGCGGCACGAAGCCCGATGGAGTACGCCCGCGAGCAGAATTTGAAAGCGGCCGCCGCCGAGCAGAAGCTACCGGCCGACTGGACCCCCCCGCCCGCCCGCGAGCTGTGCGTGAAGGTGTGGACGGACGGGTGCGGGGTGCTCACGATGGAGGACAACGGGTGTGGGCTGACCGCGGACGAGATCGTCGAACACCTGACCAACATCGGCGTCTCGGGCACCAAGTTGCTCCGGGAGGGCGTCCGGGACACCGAACTCACCCGCAAGCTGATCGGACAGTTCGGCATCGGGTTCCTCTCATGTTTCAAAGCGGCCGACAAGGTGGACGTCATCACCCGGTCGATCCGGTATCCGCACGGGACAGGCCACAAGTTCACCTGCCAGGGCAACGGCACCTACGATCTGAAGGACCAGGAGTTCGATAGTGATTTCGTGGGCACGAGAATCCGCCTGCACCTGTCGAACAAGGAAAAGGAATTGCGGCAGTTGTTCGAAGGCGATTCGCTGGCCGAGCGGATCCGGCTGTACGGAGATCTGCTCCCGTTCCCGGTGTACGACCAGATCGGGAAGAAATTGACCTACCAGACGCCACCGTGGGAGTCCGGCGGGGACGACGCCGCGTACATTCGCCACCGATACCAGTGGGATCCGCCGCTGCTCACCATCCCCATACGCCCGGGGCCGAGCGTACTCATGGGCGGGGTGGTGTTCATCCCCAGCCAGCGTGGATATTTGAATAGGTACGGCGCGGTCGATCTGTACGTGAAGCGGATGCTCGTCCGGCAGGAGTGCCCGAGGATCCTGCCCGAGGTGTTCACCATGCTCGCCGGGGTGGTGGAGTGTCCGGAGTTGACTATGGTCGCCTCCCGCGAAGACGTGCTGCGGAGCGGGCCGTTCGACAAGTTCCAGAAGGAGTTGACCGACCAGGTGGTGGCCGGGTTGGCCGGCATGAGGGACATGCCGGACACCATGCGTCGGGTGATGGCTACCTACGGGGTGGAGTTCAAGGGGGCGATGCTGAAGCACGCCCCGCTGTTCGACGCGCTGGTCGAACACATCCCGTTCCAGAACGCCGGACAAGGCCGTTCCACACTCCGCGAATACATGGCGACGGCCCGCAGGCGGGAGGCCGACGCGGAGCGGGAACGGATCTACTACTCGCAGACGCTGGTCGGCGGGATCGCCCGGTTCCAGGTGAACCAGGTGATGAAGGAGAAGAAGTTGGAGGTTCTCGAAGCGGTCGAGGACCTGCCCGGTCAGAGCATGGATCGGCTGCTGCTGGAGAAGTATGCCAAGCAGCATAAGCTGGAACTCGCTCTCGCCGAGGAGCAAGACGACCTGTTCAAAGAGGTAGAGGGGAAGGAGTGGGACGACCTGAAGTTGGTGTTCAGCGAGGTCGTCCCCGGGGTGGTCAAAAAGCGGATGCGGGTCATCGCCAGCGCGTTCGATCCTGTCTACCTGCCGCTGCTCATCTTCACCCCCAAACATGAGGGGTTGCGGAAGACGGTCGATGCGTTCGAGAAAGAAGCCACCAAGTTGGACCCCAAACTGAAGCCACTGTTCAAGAAGCTCGGAGAGACGCTGGCGGTGGAAGAGAACACGTCCATCCTGGTACTGAACGCCAAGAACCCCGAAATGACTCTGCTCAAAGACAAGATCAACACCGGGGTAGCCAAAGACATCGCTATCGAACTGTACCACCTGGCGCTCGAGTACTCGGGCACGGTGTTCAGGGAGGAGGATCTGGACTTGATCCGTAGCCGTCGGCTGTCGCTGCTCCGCCTGTGCCTGAAAGGGGCAGAGAAGTTAGAGCCGTTCCTCTGTAAACTCCGGTCGAGAAGTGTGGCGCCCGTCGGTTGAGAAGTGTGGCGCGGGGAAGGCAGCTTATCCGCCCGGTTCCGGGCGGCGAGAGGGCGTTGAGGGGCCGGTTCAGGTGTC
>JALHQU010000162.1:6425-15264 GCA_022841795.1 Fimbriiglobus sp. | reverse complement strand
GGGCAGGTCGGCGAACACGGCGGTGATGGGCAGGGCGGCCATCGGAGACTCCTCACGGAACCCCTGTCATAGCCGCAAACCCCTACAATGTCAGCCCTTCATAGTGCGGTAGCCCTGCGAGCTGATGCACGCTCTCCTCGGCCATACAGATATCAATTCACCGGGTGATGCTGAGGAACAGGCCGCATGGGACAAGGCTGTCGAACTCGGCTTTTGCACCCGGCAGGAGGCTGACGCATGGTTAATTTGTGCCGGCGTTGTCCAGGGCGGCTGATTGTCACTTGACGCAGTAGTCGGCGTCCAAGTGGACGACCCCGGCGGATCGAGGCTCCCTCATCCCCAACCGCCGCTCGGCGATCTCGACGTACTCCCGGCTCAGTTCGATCCCGATGAACTGCCGATTCAGATTTTGCGCCACCACGCCCACCGTGCCGGACCCGAGAAACGGATCGAGGACCACATCTAGCTGGTCGCTGCCCGCTTCCAGACACCGAGCGACCAGCTTCGTCGGGAATGCCGCGAAGTGCTTCTCTTTCATCGGCTCCGTGTGCAACGACCAGACCGACCGCAACCCCTTCGTGTCCCCCGTCACCGCAGGTTCCTTCACCCGCTCGTAGTGGTACTTGTACCGCTCCCCCTTCGTGAGCAGGAAAACGTACTCGTGGACCCGCGACGGCCGGTCCTTCACCGACTCCGGGTGGCCGTTCGGCTTGTGCCACACGATGTCCGATCGCAAGTACCACCCGTCGGCTTGGAGCGCGAACGCCAGCCGCCAGGGCACGCCGATCAGGTCTTTCGGTTTCAAGCCGTCCGGGGTGGGCGGCCGGTAGTCCATCCCGCGGGCCGGATTCTTCTTGTCCGTATCCCGCCACTTACGGCCCCCGCTCGTGTAGCTGTCCCCGATGTTCAGCCACAACGTTCCATAGGGCCGGAGAACTCGCCGCACCTCGCGGAACACGTCCACCAGATGCACGAGGTAATCGTCGAACTTCATTTCCGCGCCGATCTGCCCTTCGATCCCGTAATCCCGTAACCCCCAGTACGGGGGGGAGGTGACACACGTCTGGACGCTGTCCGCCGCCAACTTGCGGAGGGCGATCCGCGAGTCGCCACAAAAGATTTGACCTCGAGGGGCGGAGGCGACTTGAGTTTCGGCTTCCGAGTATCCGTCGAACAGCGTTCTTGCCTTGGGCACGGTGACACTCCGTAATCGTCGTGGCCGAGCCACCCGCCTTGTGGCGACAGGTGACTCGGCCATTATCGACCGCTCCGTGAAGCTTTGTCCAGAACA
Organism: Fimbriiglobus sp.; assembly: GCA_022841795.1. Lineage (GTDB taxonomy): Bacteria > Planctomycetota > Planctomycetia > Gemmatales > Gemmataceae > JALHQU01. The sequence continues at coordinate 13,973 of JALHQU010000162.1, read as the reverse complement.
GTTCCCGGACGGCCCCCTACCAGGGTTCACGCCACCGGCACCACGTTGGTGGGCACATGGTCGGTCGGCTTGAGGCGGTCGCGTTGTCGCTGTTGCAGCACCCGGTTGATCACCTCCAGATACGCCAGCGCGCTCGCCTCGATCACGTCCAGGCTGGTCGCCCGCCCGCTGGTCCGCCGCCCGCCGTGCTCAATCTCCACGTGCGCCTCGCCCAGCGCGTCGATGTCCTGCGTCACCGCCCGCACCCGGTAGTCCACCACCTTCGCCTCCACGCCGGTGACGCGGCTGATCGCCTTGAACAGCGCGTCGATCGGCCCGTTCCCCGGCGCCGCGTCGCGGCGGACCCGGCCGGGCGGGTCGTCCCGGTGCTTCAGGCTCACCGCCGCGCTCGTCTGCGAGCCGGTGCCGGCGGTGCTGGTGAACCCGGCCAGCGTCCACACATACCTGTTCCCCTCGGCGGCGTGCAGTTCGCTCTCGATGAGCGTCTCGACGTCCGCGTCGAACACCTCCTTCTTCTGGTCGGCCAGTTTCTTGAAGGCGTCGAACACGCGGTTCAACTGCTCGTCCGTCAGGGTGTACCCCATGTGCGCCACCCGGTCCCGCAGGGCGGCCCGCCCGCTGTGCTTGCCCAGCACCAGCTCCGTCTTCTGGATGCCCACGTCGTCCGGCCGCATGATCTCGTAGGTGTTGGCGTTCTTCAGCATCCCGTCCTGGTGGATGCCGGCCTCGTGGGCGAACGCGTTCCGCCCGACGATCGCCTTGTTCCGCTGCACCTGCATGCCCGTCAGCGCGGTCAGCTTGCGGCTGGTCGGGCAGAGTAACTGGGTGTTGATGCCGGTGGTCAGCGCGTAGTGGTCGCCGCGGGTCCGCATGGCCATCACCACCTCTTCGAGCGCCGTGTTCCCGGCCCGCTCGCCGATGCCGTTGATGGTGCATTCCACCTGCCGGGCGCCTTCCTTCAGCGCCGCCAGGCTGTTCGCCACCGCCAGCCCCAGGTCGTTGTGGCAGTGCACACTCAGTACGCACTTGTCGATGCCGCGAACCGTCTTCTTCAGGTGGCGGATGATCTCGGCGTAGTGTTCCGGCACGGCGTACCCGACGGTGTCCGGGATGTTCAGCGTGGTCGCCCCGGCCTCCACCGCTCGCTCCACCACCTCGGCCAGGAAGTCGAGTTCGGTGCGGCTGGCGTCCTCCGGGCTGAACTCCACGTCGGCGACATGGTCCCGCGCCCGCTTCACCCCCTCGACCGCCCGCTTCAGGATCTCCTCCCGCCCCATCTTCAGCTTGAACTCGCGGTGGATGGCGCTGGTCGCCAGGAACACGTGGATGCGGGGGTTCGGCGACGGCTTCACCGCCTCCGCCGCCCGGTCGATGTCGGCCGCGTTGCACCGGGCCAGCCCGGCGATCACCGGCCCGTGGATCTGCCGGGCGATCTCCCGCACGCTCTCGAAGTCGCCGGGCGAGGCGATCGGGAACCCGGCCTCGATCACGTCCACCCCCAGGTTCTTGAGCTGGTGCGCCATCTCCAGCTTCTCCGGGAGGTTCATGCTGCACCCGGGGCTTTGCTCCCCGTCGCGGAGGGTGGTGTCGAACACGATCACGCGGGTCGGGTCGGTCGGCGGCATGGCGGTCTTTCTCTCGTGGCACCGGCGGCCCGCCGGTGGAAACGCAAACGGCCCCGGAACTGCGGTCAGTTCCGGGGCCGTTGTGCTCGGGGTGGCGGCGGCGGCCGCTACTCGGCGTGGACTCCGGAACTGGCTCGGGCAAGCCCGAGCAGTCGAATCAGGTCCGCGAGTAGAAGTCGCGTCGGCACGATGGTCTGGTCCTCTCACCCCCAGCATAATCGCCGGCGGCGGTGGAAGCAACCGAATTGCCGTTCGGAACGAGGGGCGGTTGATTCGGGCACTTGTGGCACACCCCATCCTGGAAGATCACCCATTTTTCGGAACATAGCTTGCCGGCCAACGACTTACGGCGAATCCGGGGCGGTGTCTGCGCTGGTGTCCGGCCTTCAGGCCGTTCTTCACGGAAGCTGAAGACGGGCTAAAGCCCGGACACCAACACGGTGGGCCTCTTCACCTCCCCCGGCTAACTCCGGCTGACGGATCGCCCTGCCATCTTCGCCGCGACTGAAAGGAGCGGAGCCAGCCACCCCGCTCCTTTCAGTCGCGGCGAAGACACCAACCCCATCCCTCCCTTGAACACCCCCTCTCCATTTTGGAGAGGGGGCCGGGGGGTGAGGTCGTCTTCCGAACACCCCCTCCCTTGCGGTCGGGGTTCACCAAGAGACAAAGCGACACCGCCCCCACTTCCTTGACACGCCCCTGCTCGCCCCTAGTATTACTGTCTTGTTTTCCGCGTCCCCCGCATGAGTCTGAGGCCGTCATGGCTGTTCCGAAGCGCCGAACGTCGAAGTCCAAGAAGGGCCACCGGCGGAGCCACCACTTCGTCACCCCGAAGGGCGTGCAGTACTGCACCCAGTGCAACGAGCCGGTGCTGCCGCACCGGGTGTGCGGCAACTGCGGGTACTACCAGGGCCGCACCGCCATCCCGGTGGCCGACGCCGACGAAGGGAAGTAACCGCCCATGCGGATCGCCCTCGACGCCTTCGGCGGCGACCACGGCCTGCGGCCGAACGTGGCCGGAGCGGTTCATGCGCTGGCCGCCGCCCCGGACCTGTCCGTGGTGCTGGTCGGTGACAAGGCCCAGATCGACCCGCTCCTCGCCGCCGCCGGCGAGTACCCGGCCGACCGGCTCGAAATTCACCACTGCACCGAGGCGGTGGGGATGAACGAGAAGCCGGTGGACGGGCTGCGGAAGAAGCCGGACAACTCGATCAGCCACTGCTGGAAGCTGATGGCCACCGGCCAGGCGGACGGGCTGGTGAGCGCCGGCAACACCGGGGCGGTGGTCGGCGCCGGGCTGTTCACCCGCAAGTTCCTGAAGGGCATCCGCAAGCCGGGCATCGCCGCCGTCATGCCCACCGCCACCGGCAAGTGCGTCATCCTGGACGTGGGCGCGAACGTGTTCCCCAAGCCGTCCCACCTGCTCCAGTACGGGGTGATGGGGTCGGTGTTCGCCAAGCACATGCTCGGCGTCGAGAAGCCCCGCATCGGGCTGATGAACGTGGGCGAGGAGGAGGGCAAAGGCCACGACCTCGTCCAACAGACCTACGACCTGTTCCGCAACGGCCCGCTGGCCGACCGGTTCATCGGCAACGTGGAAGGGCGGGACGTCCACACAGGGGCGGTGGACGTGATCGTGACCGACGGGTTCGTCGGCAACGTGGTGCTGAAGTACGCCCAGGGGCAGGTGAAGTTCGTGCTCGGGGCGGTGGCGCAAGAGGTGATCGCCCAACTGACCACCGAGAAGGCGGCCGCCGCCGACCTGATGAAGAAGCTGGTGACCAAGTTCCACTACAGCAGCACCGGCGGCGCCCCGCTGCTCGGGGTGGACGGCTGCTGCATCATCTGCCACGGGTCGAGCGACGAGCGGGCCATCGCCAACGCCCTCGGGGTGGCGGCGCAGGAGGCCCGCGTGAAGCTGAACGAGAAGATCGTCGCCGAGTTGGGCACCCTGCCGGCGATGAGTGATGAGGAATAAATAGCAAGTAGCAAGGAACAAGGAACAAAGATGAAGGCGATCTGACTCGACGCTTCGGTCTTCTGTTCGTCCTCCTCCCTTGCTACTTGTTCCTTGCCACTTGCTACTTTTCTTCCGGTTCCTTTACACTTGTCACTTCCATGACTGCTTTCCTCTTCCCCGGTCAGGGCGCCCAGGCGGTCGGCATGGGGCACGCCCTGTACGGCACCCTGCCGGCGGCCAAGGCGCTGTTCGACCGGGCGGCCGAGATCCTCGGGTACGACCTGCTGGCGGTGTGCGCCACCGGCCCGGTCGAACGGCTGAACGCGACCGACGTGAGCCAGCCGGCCATCCTGGTCGCCAGCCTCGCCGCGCTCGAACACCTGAAGGCCGAGACGCCGGCCGCGGTCGAGGCCGTCACCGCCACCGCCGGGCTGAGCCTGGGCGAGTACACCGCGCTGGTGTTCGCCGGCGCGCTGTCGTTCGACGACGCGGTGCGGGTGGTCCAGGCCCGCGGGGCGGCCATGCAGGCGGCGGCCGAAGCCACGCCGGGCGGGATGGCGGCGGTCCTCGGGCTGGAGGTGCCGGAGGTGGAATCGCTGGTGGCCGACGCCCGCTCCGCCGGGCTGCTCGAAGTCGCAAACCTGCTCTGCCCCGGCAACACGGTGGTGTCCGGTGCGACCGCCGCCATCGACAAGCTGGAGCAACTGTGTCAGGAGCGGGGCGGCATCCGCACCGCCCGCCTCGCCGTCGCCGGCGCATTCCACACGGCGCTCATGAAGCCGGCCGACGAGAAGTTGGCCGCCGCACTCGCCGCCGCCACCGTCTCCACTCCGCGAATCCCCGTGTGGTCGAACGTGGACGCCCAGCCGCACACCGACCCGGCCGAGATCAAGCAACTGCTGGTGAAGCAGGTGCTGTCGCCGGTGCGGTGGGAGGACACCGTCCGCGGGCTGATGGCCGCCGGGGTGGACAAGTTCTACGAGATCGGCCCCGGCCGGGTGCTGGCCGGGCTGCTCAAGCGGGTGCAGCGGAAGGCGGACATCACGAACGTGGCGGCGTGACTCTTCGCCGCGACCTCCGGGAGCGGGTTCGCGCTCCCGCTGGTCGCGGCGAAGATAGAACACTTCCATCTTCCCCTCCCCGAGCCTCGCCATGCCCCGCCTGCTCTCCCTCCTCGCCCTGCTCGTCGCCGCCCCGCTGTTCGCCGCCGACCCGCCGGTCGGCGAAGTCACCAGGCACAAGTTCGAGGGGAGCAAGATCTTCCCCGGCACCGTCCGCGACTACTGGGTGTACGTGCCCGCCCAGTACGACGGCAAAACCCCGGCCTGCCTGTGGGTGAACCAGGACGGCCCGCAGTACGGCGCGATCAAGCTGAACAAGGACCGCACCGCCGCCGACGGCCCCGGCCAGTTCGACAAGCTGATCGCCGCCAAGGACATGCCGGTGACCATCGGCGTGTTCGTCACCCCCGGCGTGGTGCCGGCCGCGAACGCGGACGCCCTGCCCCGGTTCAACCGCAGCTTCGAGTATGACGGCCTGGGCGACGCCTACGCCCGGTTCCTGATCGAGGAACTGCTGCCGGCGGTGGAGAAGCTGAAGACGGCCGACGGCCGCGAGATCAAGATCAGCAAGAACCCGAACGACCGGGCCATCGCCGGCGCCAGCAGCGGGGCCATCTGCGCGTTCACCGCCGCGTGGGAGCGGCCGGACAGCTTCCGCCGGGTGTTCAGCAGCATCGGCACCTACGTCGGGCTGCGGGGCGGGAACGACTACCCCACCCTGGTCCGCAAGTTCGAGCCGCGGCCGCTGCGGGTGTTCCTGGAGGACGGCGAGAACGACCTGAACATCTACGGCGGGGACTGGTGGATGGCCAACCAGGAGATGCAGCGGGCGCTCAAGTTCGCCGGCTACCAGGTGGAGCACCTGTGGACGAAAGCACGCGAGAACGGGTTCGGCGGGCACAACCAGCAGCACGCCACGTTGATCTTCCCCGAGGCGATGAAGTGGCTGTGGGCCGACCACGGGAAGGAGATCGTCGCCGGCAAAGGGTCGCCGCAGATGCAGGAGGTGCTGCTGCCGGGCGAGGGGTGGAAGCTGGTCGGCGAGGGGTACAAGTTCACCGAGGGGCCGATCGCCAACGCGAAGGGCGAGGTGTTCTTCACCGACGTGCCGGAGGCGAAGACGTACAAGATCGCCCTCGACGGCAAGGTGGAGCTGTTCTCGGAGACGAACGGCAAGGCGAGCGGGTTCGCGTTCGGGCCGGGCGGCGAGTTCTACGGCGTCGGCGGCGGCATCGGGCTGGTCAAGTTCGACTCGCCGCTGAAGACGACGAAGGTGGCCGACGGCATCGCCGGCAACGACCTCGTCGCCCTGCACAACGGCACCTTCTACGTCACCGCCCCCGGCAACAACAAGAACGAGATCGTGTTCGTGGACGGCAAGGGCGAGAAGAAGGTGGTGGACACCGGCATCAAGTTCCCGAACGGCATCACCACCTCGCCGGACCAGACGCTGCTGTACGTCGCCGAGAGCCGCACGCACTGGGTGTGGAGCTTCCAGATCCAGCCGGACGGGTCGCTCAAGCACAAGCAGAAGTTCTTCCACCTGCACGTGCCGGACAAGGCGGACGAGGCGAGCGCCGACGGGCTGAAGGTGGACCGCGACGGCCGGCTGTACGTGGCCACCAACCTGGGGGTGCAGTTCTGCGACCAGGCCGGGCGGGTGAACGGCATCATCCCGACGCCGAACGGCAAGTGCGCCAACCTGTGCTTCGGCGGGGCGAAGTTCGACGTGCTGGTCGCCACCTGCGGGGACAAGGTGTACGCCCGCAAGGTGAAGGTGACCGGGTACAACCAGTTCGACAAGCCGCACAAGCCGGGTGCCCCGCGGCTCTAAAGCCGCTTGCGGCATTGCGAAGCCGCTTGCGGCTTAGCGATGGAGTATGATGACGGTGTCCCCCGGAGGGCCTGCCCGTGCCGTCCCGCCTCGGCGTCGCCGTCATCCTGCTGTTCTGGCTGGCCGTGTCCGCCTACGTCGTCCGCCGGGAGGTGGTGCCGCGGTACTTCGCCGACACCCCGCCCCGCATCGACTTCGTGCTGGTGGACGAACTGTCCACCACCCCGGCCACCTGGAGCGTGTACCGGGACGGCACCAAGGTGGGGTCGATGACCAGCCGCATCGAACACATCCAGACCGACGACACGTTCCGGTTCACCACCAAGTACCACGGGCTGAAGTTCGAGGTGTTGAAGACGACGCTGGCCGTGCCGGCGGCCGAGACGGTGGTGCGGGTGTCCCGCGACGGGCGGCTGCGGGAGCAGAACATGACCGGCAAGTTCGAAGCGGGGTTTGGGGTGCTGACGGTCGGGTCGGCGGATGTGGAAGTGCGGAGCCGGGTGGAGGACGGCCAGTTGGTCGGGCGGGCGAAGCTGAACGTGCCCGCCCTGCTGGCCAAGCCGATCGACGAGGACCTGGACCCGGTGCCGGTGCCGGACGGGCAGGTGTTGAACCCGCTCATGCCGGTGGACCGGCTGGCCGGGGTGACGCCCGGCCGCCGCTGGAGCATCCGCCAGACGGACCCGCTGCGGGACTCGCTGCAACTGGTCGCCCGGCGGGTGCTCAAACAGCAGATGCCGGGGGCGGGCGGGGAGTCGAAGCTGTTCGACGGGTTCGCCGGCAGCCCGGAGCTGCTGGCCGAGGTGCTGCCCGAGCCGGACCACATCGCCCGCGGCGGGCTGCCGGTGCCGTGCTGGGTGATCCGGTACGAGTCGGCGGACAAGCAGTTCACCGCCAGAACCTACGTGCGGCAGACGGACGGGCAGGTGCTGCGACAGGAGGCGAGCGGGCACGGCGAGAAGTGGCGGTTCGACCGGGACGAGTGACAGTTCCAGAAGTGGTCCGGTCCAGCCGGACCACGGGCCGCCACAGAGGGCGGCCCCTACAAACCAGCCTGGTTTGTAGGGG
>JALHQU010000162.1:0-6415 GCA_022841795.1 Fimbriiglobus sp. | reverse complement strand
CCAAACACCCCCCCGTGGTTTTTGGGGGCGCCCCTCTGTGGCGGCCCGCCGATCGCCACCGGCGATCGGCTCTTGGAACCGTCACTGGTGTGCCTTCCGCGAAATGCCGGCCGGGGTTGGAGTTCACGCTTCAGCGTGCGTGAGCTTTCCTCACGCTGAAGCGTGAACTCCAACACCCGTTACCTGTTTCCCCGGCGGCGAATAATCGCCCAACTGGGCGAGGATGAGCTACACTGGCGTGGCAACGATCGCTGGGAGCCGTGCCGTTGACTCCGTCCGACCCGCTCGCCGACCCGCCCCCGCCCGGCCGCCACCTGGAAGGCGTGCTGTACCACACGTTCCCCCAGCCGGACGGCACGTTCCGCATCGAGTACCTGTCGGCCGGGGCCGAGGAGGTGCTCGAACTCACCGAACCCGAGCTGGCCGACCGCATCGCCACCGGCACCCTGCCGCTGTTCGGGGTGGACGAGGCGGCGTTCTACGCCGGGGTCGAACAGTCGGCGCGGGAACACGCCGGGTGGCGGGCGGAGTTCGGGTACGTCGGCCCGCGGACCGGCCGGCGGCGGTGGCTCCAGGCGGCCGACTTCCCCCGCCGCACCGCCGACGGCACCCCGTACTTCTCCGGGGCGGTGATCGACATCACCCCGCTGAAGGTGGCCGAGGAGCAGAGCCGGCGGGCGTACCGCACCCTGGCCGCGCACCTGCAGAACACCCCGCTGGCGGTGGTCGAGTGGGACGCCGACTGGCGGTTCATCCGCTGGTCCGGGCAGGCGGAGAGGCTGTTCGGGTGGACGGCGCTGGAGGTGGTCGGGCGGCGGTTCGACCAGTTCGAGTTCGTCCACCCGGCCGACCGCGAGCGGGTGTGGGAGTCGGTCGCCCGGCTGGTGGACGGGCGGGACGAGCGGACGGTGTGCGTGCACCGCGACCTGCACAAGGACGGGCGGGTGCTGACGTGCGAGTGGCACAACTCGGTGGTGCGGGACGGCGGCGGGCGGGCGGTGTCGGTGCTGTCGCTGGTGCAGGACCACACCGAGCGGCAGCGGTTCGAGGTGGACCTCACCCTGAGCGAGGAGCGGCTGAAGACGGCGCTCGAGTTCTCCAAGCTGCTGGTGTGGGACTACGACGCGGTCGGCGGCGGCATGTACTACTCGCAGCACTTCGGCGAGTTCTTCGGGGTGCCCGGGTACGGCCCGAACCCCGGCCCGGACGCGGACATGACCTGCGCCCACCCGGACGACCGGGAGCGGGTGAAGCGGGTGGCGGCGGCCGCGCTGGCCGGGGACGGGCCGATCCGGTACGAGTTCCGCGGGGCGGCCGACACCGCCGACGGGCAGCCGCGGTGGTTCGACGTGTCCGGGCAGGGGGTGCGGGACGCGGCCGGGCGGCTGGTGCGGGCGGTCGGGGTGACGGCCGAGGTGACCGAGCGGAAGCAGGCGGCGCGGCTGCGGGAGGCGCTCGACCGGGAGGCGAACGACGCCCGGCGGTACGAGAGCCTGGGGGTGCTGGCCGGCGGCATCGCGCACGACTTCAACAACCTGCTCACCGTCATCCTGGGCAACGCCGGGATCGCCCGGCTGGGGTGCGAGCCGGGCACGGACCTGGACAAGTGCCTGACGGAGGTGGAGGCCGCCTGCCAGCGGGCGGCGAACCTGTGCAGCCAGATGACCGCCTACGCCGGGGTGGGGCGGCTGACCGCCGGGCCGGTGCAGGTGGCGGCCGTCCTCCGCGCCGCCGAGCCGGTCCTCCGCGCCGACGCCGGGCGGGTGCCGCTGGAGTGGCACGTGCGAACGGACCTGCCGCCGGTCATCGGCGAGTCGTTCCAGCTGCGGCAGGCGGTCCGCAACCTGATCGTGAACGCGGCCGAGGCGGTCGGCACCACCGGCGGCGGCATCCGGCTGGAACTGGACGGGGTGGACCTGGACCCGACGGACGGCGACTACCAGTTGCCGCCGCAGACGGCCGGGCGGCACGTCCGGGTGCGGGTGGCGGACACCGGGCCGGGGATGACGGCGGCGGTGGCCGCCCGCGCGTTCGACCCGTTCTTCAGCACCAAGTTCGCCGGCCGCGGGCTGGGGCTGGCGGCCGTCCGCGGCATCGCCAAGAGCCACCGCGGGGCGGTGCGGCTGACCACCGCCCCCGGCGTGGGCACGGCCGTGGACCTGTTCTTCCCGGCGTTCGAGCCGACCGGCGAGTCGGCGCCGGGCATGATCGCCGTGTCCACCGGCAGCGTGACCGTCAGCGCGCCGGCCGAGCGGCTGGCGACCCCGGCGCTGGGCGACGTGCTGGTGGCGGACGACGAGCCGAACATCCGCGAGCTGATCGCCTCATACCTGGCGGACGACGGCTGGCGGGTGACGACGGCGGCCGACGGGGCCGACGCGGTGGGCGAGTTCGAGGCCGACCCGCAGCGGTACGCCCTGGCGGTGGTGGACCTGATGATGCCGCGGCTGAACGGGCACGACGTGGTCCGCCGGCTGCGGGCGGTGCGGCCCGGCCTGCCGGCGGTGCTGGTGAGCGGGTTCACCGACCGGGAGGTGCCGGCGGACGTGCGGGCCGGCGGGCCGACCGGGGTGCTGGCCAAGCCGTTCCGCTCGCACCAACTGCGGGCGGCCATCGCCGCGGTGACGAACTCCCCGTCGGGGTGACACATCGCGGGTGAACACGGCGGGTGTTGGAGTTCACGCTTCAGCGTGAGGAAAGTTCACTCACGCTGAAGCGTGAACTCCAACCCCGGCAATTTCCCCCAGATTCCGGCAGCCACAGCTCAGCGGATGGCATTTCGGTAGGTTCGATGACGGAACCGTGAAGATCGGGTGAATGTGGGCGGCCGGCCGGTGGCGGGCGGCGTCCCGCGGGTAATCATGTCGCAAGCGACTTCCTTTCATCACGGACTGAGCCACGCATGCGCCGCCCCCTCCGCCCCGCGTTCACCCTGATCGAGCTGCTGGTGGTGATCGCCATCATCGCCATCCTCATCGGCCTCCTCCTCCCCGCGGTGCAGAAGGTCCGCGAAGCCGCCGCCCGTATGAGCTGCCAGAACAACCTGCACCAGTTCGGGCTGGCGATGCACAACTACGCCAGCGCGTACGACAGCAAGCTGCCGTCCACCCGGTTCGCCAACGGGTCGGACTCGAAGTGGAAGGCGTGGACGCCGATCGCCCTGGCGTACGTCGAACAGGAGAACACCGGCCGGCAGTGGAACGACGCCATCAAGTGGAGCGCCGGCACCAACCTGGGCCTGGCGCAGACGCGGTTCAAGCTGTTCACCTGCCCGTCCGCCCCCGAAACCCGGCTGAACGCCACCAGCGGCCCGCTCGCCGGGCTGACCCTTGGGGCGAACGACTACCTGGTGCCGCACCAGATCCGCCGCCGGTTCTACCAGGCGAACAACATCCTGCCCGTCCCGGCCACCGACCTGCTCGGGGCGCTACAGAACGGCCAGCCGACGCCGATCGTGTCCATCACCGACGGCACGTCGAACACGGTCATGATCCTGGAGGACGCCGCCCGCGGGTCGCATTTCGTACTCGGGCGGCCGACCGGCACGGTGGTGCCGAGCGGGGAGGGGTTCGGGTGGGCCGACCCGGACAGCGTGTCCGGCAGCATCGACGGGACGCACCCGGTCACCGGGGCGATCAACGGCGGGTCCAGCTTCGCCGGCGGCACGTGCGTGATGAACTGCAACAACGACAGCGAACCCTACGGCTTCCACACCGGCGGGATCAACGTCGGCCTGGCCGACGGGTCGGTGCGGTTCGTCCGCCAGGGCATCAACCCGGCCACCTGGGCGGCCCTCATCACCCGCGAGAACGGCGACATCCCGGGCGATTTCTAACGCCGCTTGCGGCTTAGCCGCAAGCGGCTCTACACGGCCGGGCACACCACGTGCCGCCGGCCCCAGCCGGCGTCGTCGCGGGCGGGGAAGTCGCTGCGGAAGTGCGTACCCCGGGACTCGGTGCGGCGGACAGCCGATTCGATCATCAGCCGGGCAACCGTGAGCAGGTTCTGCAGTTCCCACCCGGCCCGGTCCTTGAACTCGCGGGCCAGCACGTACCGGCACCAGAAGTCCACGTCGGTCCGCGCTTCGTCCAGCCGGGTGCGGTCGCGGACGATGCCCATCTTCCGCACCATCAGCGCCCGCAAGCTGTTGGTCACGTCGGCCACGTCCAGCGGGTCGGCGATCGGGTCGGCGACGGCGTGCCGCAGCGGCAGCGCGGCCAGCGTGGTGGGCATCTTCGCCGCCGCTTCCGCCGCCCCCCGCCCGCATCTGGCCCCGTACACCAGCCCCTCGATCAGGCTGTTCGACGCCAGCCGGTTCGCCCCGTGCAGCCCGCTGCTCGTCACCTCTCCCGCGGCCCACAGGTTCGGCAGGGTGGTCCGCCCGTCCGCGTCCACCGTCGCCCCGCCCATCATGTAGTGCGCGCCGGGCCGCACCGGGATGCGGTCCTTGGTGATGTCCAGGCCGAACCCCTTGCACACCTTGTTGATGCCGGGGAACCGGCTCAGCACCGTCTCCCGCGGGATGTGCGACAGGTCCAGGTACACGTTCGGGTGCTGCGTCCGCTCCATAGTGCGGAAGATGGCGCGTGCCACCACGTCCCGCGGGGCCAGCTCGTGCCGCGGGTCGTCGGCCAGCATGAACCGCTCGCCGTGGACGTCCCGCAGGTACGCTCCTTCCCCGCGGGCGGCTTCGCTGATGAGGTAACGGGCCGACCCGGCGACGTACAGGATGGTCGGGTGGAACTGCATGAACTCCATGTCCCGCAGCTCGGCCCCGGCCCGGTACGCCGCCGCCATGCCGTCGCCGGTGGCGACCGGCGGGTTGGTCGTCTCGCGGTACACCATCCCGCACCCGCCGGACGCCAGCACCACCTGCTTCGCCCACACCAACTCCTTCGTAATGCCCGGCCGCCAGCACACCGCCCCGACGCACGCCCCGTCCGCCGTCAGCAGGTCCAGGGTGAACGTGTCGTCCCACAGGGTGACGTTCTCGGCCGCCTTCGCCCGCTCGATGATCGCCCGCATCACCTCGTGCCCGGTGCCGTCGCCGAGCGCGTGGACGATCCGCCGGTGGCTGTGCCCGCCCTCCCGCGTCAGCGCCAGTGACCCGTTCTCCAGGTCGAACCGGGTGCCCCAGTTCACAAGCTTTTCGATCTCGGCCGGCGCCTCACGGACGACCATCTCCACCACCTCGGGGTCGCACAGCCCGTCGCCGGCGACGAGCGTGTCCTCGACGTGGTTGCGGAACGTGTCGTCCTTGCTCAGCACGCTGGCGATGCCGCCCTGAGCGTAGCTGCTGTTGCTCTCGGTGATGCGGTCTTTGGTGACGACCAGCACGTCCAGGTCGGGCGGTACTTCGAGCGCCGCCCGCAGCCCGGCGATGCCCGCGCCGATCACCAGCACGTCGGTGAAGCGGTGGATGGCCTTGCGGGAGTCGAACGACACGAGGTAGCGAGGGGACATGGCCGGCACCGGAAAGGATGGCTCGGTCAGTGTAGGCGGTGCGGCTGGATGGCTTCCCACATCTTCACCGCGTCGCGGGTGGGGGCCACGTCGTGGACCCGCAGCACATGAACCGCGCCCTGGGCGACGGCGAAGCACGCCACCGCCAGCGACGCCGGCATCCGCTCCGGCCGTTCGCGGCCGGTGATCTGCCCGAGGAACCCCTTCCGCGACACCCCCAGGCACACCGGCAGCCCGAACCGCGAGTAAGCGCCCAGGTTCGCCAACTGCGTCAGCGTGTGGTCGAGCTTCTTGCCGAACCCGATGCCGGGGTCGAGGCAGATCGAGTCGCGGGGGATACCGAACTGGGTCAGCGCCGCGATCCGCTCGTCGAAGAACGCCCCCACCTCGCCCACCACGTCGGCGTAGTTCGGGTCGAGTTGCATCGTCTGCGGGTTGCCCTTCATGTGCATGACGATCACCCCGGCCCCGGACTCGACCGCCACCCGCACCATGTCCGGGTCGCCGCGGAGGCCGGTCACGTCGTTGATGACGTGCGCGCCGGCGTCCAGGCACCGCCGGGCGACCTCGGCCTTCATCGTGTCCACCGAGATCGGCACGGCGGTCCGCTTCGCCAGTTCCGTCACCACGGGCACCACCCGCCGCAGTTCCTCGTCCAACGGAACAGACGCTGCCCCCGGCCGAGTGGATTCGCCGCCCACGTCCAGGATGTCGGTGCCGTCGGCCACCAACTTCAGGGCGTGATCGACTGCGGCGGTCGGGTCGAAGAACTTCCCGCCGTCGGAGAAGCTGTCCGGGGTGACGTTCACGATGCCCATGACGAGCGGGCGGGCGGACAGGTCGAACGTGTGCCGGCGGCACCGCCAGCGGAGCGGGGGAGTGGCCATGGGGGCAGGATAGGGTGTGCCGCGGGGGAGTGGGGCAAGATTAGAATTTGGCGGGCGGTGGCGCT
>JALHQU010000161.1 GCA_022841795.1 Fimbriiglobus sp. | reverse complement strand
GACCGGCGGGTGGCACGGCGACAAGATGTTCCGGTTCGGCGGGCTGAAGGGGTTCATGGACGGGTCGCTGGGCAGCAGCACGGCCAAGATGTTCGCCGGGTACGAGAGCGACAAGAACACCACCGGCGTGTTCGTCACCAAGCCGGACGACATGCTGGCGCTGGTGAAGTCCGCCGACGGGCTGCGGACGGGCGTGGCGGTCCACGCCATCGGCGACGAGGCGAACGCCCGCCTGCTGGACATCTTTGCGGCGGTGACGAAGCAGAACGGCGCGTGGGCGCGGCGGTTCCGCATCGAACACGCCCAGCACCTGCGGCCGGAGGACTACAAGCGGTTCAAGGAGATCGGGGTGGTGGCGTCGATGCAGCCGTACCATGTGGCCGACGACGCCCGCTGGGCCGAGCAGCGGATCGGCAAGACGCGGTGCGAAAGCTCCTACGCCTTCCGCTCGCTGCTGGACGCCGGGGCGGTGCTGGCGTTCGGCTCGGACTGGCCGGTCGCCCCGCTGGACGTGCCGGCCGGCATCGACGCGGCGGTGAACCGCCGCCCGCTGGACAGCAAGCCGGACCACCCCGGCTGGTACCCGGCGCAGGCGATCACCGCCGCCGAGGCGGTGAAGGCGTACACCTGGGGCGGCGCCTACGCCGCCCAGCAGGAGGCGGTGCGGGGCACGCTGGTGCCGGGCATGCAGGCCGACTTCGTCATCCTGTCGCGGGACATCCTGGCGAAGGCCGAGCAGGCGAAGATCGGCGACACGAAGGTGGACCTGACGGCCGTGGCCGGGAAGGTGGTGTTCGAGCGAGGGAAGTAGGACCAACATTACCCCGCGGCGGGCGGCCACAGGTCGTCCGGCGTCACACCGAGGGCGTCGGCGATCTTTCGCACCGTCTTGTTCTGCGGGCGGCAGGAGCGGTTGAGCATCATCGAAATGGCCGGTTGCCCGACGCCGACCCTCTCCGCCAGTTCCGCCTGGGTCAGGCCCTTCTCACCCATCAGGGCGGACAACCGCTCCGCGAAAGTGGCTTCCTGCCGGTCCATGCCGTCGAGCACCGGAGCCGCTTCCGGCTCTTGCGCACGGGCCAACCCTTCGGCCTCGACGAGGTCGAGACCGGGGACGCCGTTGTGGTCGGCGTTCGGGTACAGGATCTCCGCGAGCAGCGCGAGTGTCGATTGCTCCTGCTCCTTGTCCAGCTCGCCGGACGCGAGTTGCTCGAACAACTCGAACGCGACCTCACGCAGTTCGCCGTCGCACTCCTTCAGCGCGAGGATGATCGGCGAAGCGAACTTGAACGCCTGGGCTTGGAATTCCTCCGCGCGCGGTGCGGACTTGGTGGCAGCTACCATCTCCATTCCTCCCGTGGTACTCGGCGTCGCCCCCGGCTCGCCGTCGTACCGATTCCGAGCAGTTCAGACGCGGTCATGGAACGTCATAGAACCGCCGCTTGATGACGAGTCGCTGGCCCTTGAACCGCGTCAGGTCGTTTTTGGTCCAGTCGTTCCTCTTCTTCGGGAGCACTTCAAGGATCCAGACCACTCGCATCGGGCGGATGTTGTCCCGATCACGCTTCCACCCGGACGGCGGGTCGAAGAACACGATCCGGATGTTCGACTGCCTGCCGATCTCGTCGTCGACCCGCAACTCGTACACGCCCTCACCGCTCAACGCCTTGATACTCTCGTAGGTGTGGTCGAAGAGCATGCCCGGACCGTGTTCGTGCCGCTCATCCCAAAACCGCAGCTTCATGGCTTGGCGCCGAATCTCGAACCGATCCCCGACGCGGAACCAGTACTGACGGATAGACTGCAACCCGTGCCGTGAGAAGCGAACGAAGTTGCAGCCGGTCAGGGCCATGTTCGCCTCCCATGCGACTCGATGTGTGATATTATCACATAAATCACGAAAGTCAAGGAGACTGATCGGCTACTGCCCCGACGAACGAACGGAACTGCATGTCAGGGAGGAGGATACATGCTTTACATCATTGCCCGGTGGGTTCACGTCGGCGGCGGGTTCGCCGCCGTCGCCCTCGGTCCGGTCATCATGCTGCTGCCCAAGTTCGGGCGTCGGAGCGGGTGGCACCGGCGTCTGGGTCAGATTTACGCCACCCTCATCGGCACGTCGGCGGTCGTCGGCATCCCGCTGTCGTACCTCCGCGGCAGCACCTACCTGCTGATTCTCGGGGCGGTGACGGCGGTGGTGATCGCGGTCGGCTGGCGGGACGCGGTGCTGGCCCGGCGGGCGGTGCGGGAAGGGAAAGTCTTGTTCGCCGAGCGGTACCTCCGCTGGCACCTGATCCTGATGGGGGCGTCGTACATCGGCGCGTGGAGCGGGTTCTTCGCTAACAACTTCGTGTTCGGCACGGATGCCGAATGGAAGCTGTGGTTCTACGCCGTCGGCCCGTCGCTGATCGGCGCGCCGTTCATCGCCGTCGCCGCCCGGCGGGTGCGAACCACACCTGCGGGCAAATAAAAACCGCCGGGGGCCGTGACTCCCCCGGCGGCGGGCCGTGCGGCGGGTGACGCTCACCCGGCCGCGGTCACTTGTCCTTCTTCTTCTCGTCCTTCTTCTCCGGCTTGATGCTGTCCAGCTTGGCGAGGACGCCGTCGATCGCCTTGTCGTCCAGCTTGCCCTTCTCGATGGCGATGCTCTCCTTCACCGTGTTCTTCACGTACAGCAGCACCGTCACGTCCGCGTCCTTGGCGATCTTCCACTTCGGCGGGCCGTTCGGGTTGTCGATGGTCAGCACCACCTTCTTGATCTTCTCCTTGTCGGCCATCGTCTTCAGCGCGTCTTCCATCTTGTCGTCGTCGGTCATGACGACCACGTAGCTGCCCATCTTGCAGTCGCTGTTCTTGGCCACCGCGTCGTCCAACTTCTTGACCAAACTGGTCAAGCCCGGGGTGATCTCGCGCGCGAAGACCACGGCCACCGGGTTAGCTCCGTTCTTTCAAACCTGGCAGGCTTTTTCGCCCGCGCTCGATCCGGTCACGTTCAGCGGGTTGAACGGGCTGACCTTGTCGCCGGGCTGAAGCCCGGACTTCAGGTCCGCCCCCATGGCGACCCCGGCCAACAGGCCGGCGACCGCCACGGACAGCAGATGCCGATTCATGAGGAAGAATCCCTTTCGAGGATGTCACGGTGGGAGGATGCCGAACTGGCACGGCCCACGAGTCCACTCATACCCGAGCGGACCACGAAAGGGAAGACGGTAGCCGGGAAATGGGTATTCACGGCGGCCGGCTTTGGTTTAGTGAACCCGGCCCGCGAGGGCCGCGGGTGGTTGGCACCCCCTCCCTGGCGGTCGGGGTTCACCTGGACGCCCCTTCCGTCCTTGCAACTTGCCCCTTGTCCCTTGTAACTTGGGTTATGGACCTGTTCGACACCCTCCGCGCCTCGCACCGCGACGCCGCCCGCCCGCTGGCCGCCCGCATGCGGCCCCGCACCCTGGACGAGTACGTCGGCCAGGAGCAGTTCCTCGGGCCGGGCAAGCTGCTCCGCCGCATGCTGCTGGCCGACCGGCTGAACTCGCTCGTGTTCTACGGCCCGCCGGGGTGCGGGAAGACCGCCCTGGCGCACGTCATCGCCAACCACACCAAGAGCATTTTCCGGCCGATGAACGCGGTGAGCGCGGGCATCAAGGACGTGCGGGAGGTGCTGCAACAGGCCCGGCACGACCTGGAGATCGACGGCCGGCGGACCATCCTGTTCCTGGACGAGATGCACAGGTTCAACCGCAGCCAGCAGGACGTGCTGCTGCCGGACGTGGAAGAGGGCGTCGTCATCCTGATCGGGGCGACCACCCAGAACCCGTTCTTCGCCATCAACACCCCGCTGTTGTCGCGGAGCCAGATTTTCACCTTCGAGCCGCTCACGCGGGAGCACATCAAGACGCTGATCCTGCGGGCGCTGGCGGACACGGAGCGGGGGCTGGGGAACACCCCGGTGACACTGACCGACGACGCGCTGGCGTTCCTGTGTGAGGTGTGCGACGGCGACGCCCGGCGTGCGCTGACGGCGCTGGAGATCGGGGTGAAATCGATGTTGGCGAGCCGGGAGCGTGTTGGCGAGCCGGGAGCGTGCTTGGCGAGCCGGGAGCGTGAGCGACCGGAGGGTTTGAAGCCTCCGGTCGCTCACGCTCCCGGCTCGCCGGTGATCTTCGACCTCGCCCTCGCGCAGGACTCCATCCAGCGGAAGGTGATGGACTTCGACCCGACCGGCGACACGCACTACGACCTCGCCTCGGCGTTCATTAAGAGCCTCCGAGGATCGGATCCGCAGGCGGCGGTGTACTGGCTGGCCCGGATGCTCGAATCCGGCGAAGACCCGCGGTTCGTCGCCCGCCGGCTGGTCATCTTCGCGTCCGAGGACGTGGGCAACGCCGACCCTCAAGCCCTGCTGGTGGCGAACGCGGCGTGGGACGCGGTGGAGCGGGTCGGTCTGCCCGAGTGCCAGTTGAACCTGTCGCAGGCGGTGTGCTACCTGGCGACCGCCCCGAAGTCGAACGCGGCGACGGTGGCGATCGGGATGGCGTCGAAGGACGTGAAGGAAGGGCGAACCCTTCCGGTGCCGAAGCACCTGCGGGACTCGCACTACAAGGGGGCGAAGCAGTTCGGGCACGTCGGCTACCAGTACGCCCACGACGGCGAGGGCGGGTGGGTGGATCAGGAGTACGTGCCCGCCGACGTGACGTACTACACCCCGACCGACCGCGGGTTCGAGGCGACCATCCGCGAACGCATGGCGGAGATTGAGCGGCGACGGAAGACGAACCGCGACACGGTTAGCCGCGACCCACCGGGGAGCGATCCGGAGAGGAAGGAATGACGGCGGACGAGTGGGACGCGTGTACCCATTTTCCCGACATGGTCTACTCGGTCCGCCTGCCTGACACGGTTTTCACCCGTGAACAACTGCGGCGGAGAGGTCGGCTATTTGGCTGCGCGTCCATGCGATCGGTCTGGGATCGCTTGCCAGTTCAGAGCTTCCAGCCGGCGGTCTTGCACATCGAGGAAAACGCCGCGACCTATCAGGAACTCCCTTTCGCGCTTGCACTGATGGAGGAGTATGCCGACCGGCAATGGGAGTACGCCGATGAGGTCATGGTACTCTGCGGGATGAATAATCGCGAGTTGTTTGACGCGTTCGAATTCGCCTGGCCATTTCCTGAGTGGGTCAGCTTGCGGCTTTTCCGCGACATCTTCGGCAACCCGTTCCGGCCGGTCGCGTTCAATCCCGCGTGGCGGTCCGAGGCGGCGGTGGCGCTCGCCCGCGCCGCCTACGAGGCCCGCAACTTCACCCTGCTGCCCATCCTGGCGGACGCGCTCGAAGAGGCCGGGTGCGACCACGCCGACGTCCTCGCCCACTGCCGCCAGCCGGACGCGGTGCATGTGCGCGGCTGCTGGGTGGTCGATCTGGTGCTGCGCAAAAAGTAGCCGGCCCACGCCGTGGGCCGAAGCCCCGCTCACGGCGTGAGCGGGCTACTTTGCCGGTGGTACGCGGCCGAGCAGCTTCAGCAGCCGCAGCATGTCGTCCCACACCGGCCGTTTCAGCGCCGCGTTTTGGATCACCTCCTGCGGGTGGTGGGTACACACCACCGGGGTGCCGGCGTGGTCGTGCGTCTGGCCCCGCAGGGTGCGGATGCCCCCGCTCACGCCGAGCAGGGCACGGGCCGCGGTTTCCCCCAGACAACAGACGGCCCGCGGGCGGATCAGTTCCAACTGCCGGTCGAGGTAGCCGCGGCAGTGGCCGCACTCGTCGGCGGTGGGCGGGCGGTTCCGCGGCGGGCGGCACTTGATGGCCGTCGTCAGATACACCTCGGCCCGGCTCAGCCCCATCGCGGCCAGAATCTTGTCGAGCAGCGCTCCGGCCTCGCCGCGGAACGGCTGGCCGTCGCGGTCGTCGTCCGCCCACGGGGCGTCGCCGAGAAAGAGGATGTCCGGGGACACCGGCCCGCCGCCGAACACCACCTGCGTGCGGGTGGAAAACAGCGCCGGGCAGCGGTCGCACTTCGCCGCGTCGGTCGCCACCACTTGCAACTGCCGGCGGCGGTCGGCATCCGGGTCGGGGGCGGATTCGCTCGCCGAGGAACGGAACAACCCCGCCGGGGCGGGCGGGGCGACGGGCACGAACTCCACCCCGGCGGCGGTCAGCGCCGCCAGGTGCTTGCGAAGCTGGGACTGCAACGATTCCGCCACGACCGCCCTCCGGGTGCGGGGGAAGTGTACCCGGCGGCCGGCCAGCCGGTCGAGGCCGAGCGGCGGGTGCGTGGGGCAAGATTCCATCTTGCCATCGGACGGCAAGTTGGAAACTTGCCCCACTGGCTCGCACCCGCGGCCCTCGCGGGCCGGGTTCACCAAAAAACCCGACTCTATCGCAAAACCCGCATCCACCCGTTGACAGCTACCTTGCATGACACTATAGTTCGGGCATGGACCCGGAGTTCCTCGCCAACTGGACCACGCAGATGCGGAAGGGGCTGCTCGAACTGAGCGTGCTGGCCGCCCTCCGCGGGCAGCGGCTGTACGGGTACGACATCGTCCGCCGGCTGGCCGCAGCCGGCGGGCTGGTGATGAGCGAGGGCACCGTGTACCCCATCCTCAGCCGGTTCAAGAAGGACGGGCTGGTCGAGACCACGCTGGTGGAGTCGGCCGAGGGGCCGGCCCGCAAGTACTACCAGCTCACCCCGAAGGGCCGCCAGCTGCTGGCCGCCATGCTCGCCGCCTGGGGCGAGGTGCGGGACGGCATCGACCGCGTGTCCACGGAGCGCCTGCCATGACCGGAGCCGCCACCATGACCGAGTTCACCCCCACCGCCGAGGGCCGGCTGGCCGACTACCTGGCCCAGGTGCGGCAGGCCCTGTACGCCCACCCGGACGTGTCCCCGGACGAGGTGGAGGCGGACGTGCGGGAGCACATCGCCACCGAGTTCGCCCGCCTCACCCGGCCGGTGACGCTGAGCGAACTGGAGTCGGTACTCACCCGCCTCGGTCCGCCGACCCAGTGGGCGCACGCCGGGGCGAATTCGGTGGCCGGCCCGCGGGTCGAGCCGTTCGACTGGAAAGGGTTCGTTGCCGGGGTGCGGCGGCGGGTGCTGGGGGTGTTCGCCATTCTGTGGAAGGGGCCAGAGGACTGGCGGCTGGCGTACCTGACGTTCGGGCTGACGCTGCTCGCCATCCCGACGGCCGGCATCACCCTGATCGTGGCGTACTTCTTCGGCCGGGCGGCGGTCGAGTTGGCGAAGGAGAAGGGGCAGCCGCTCGGCGCCCGGCGGTGGCTGACGTACCCGGCGATCCTGGCCGTGGGCCTGCCGCTATTCCTGGCGGTGGCGTTCGGCCCGGTGGTCCCGGTCGGGGCGGCGGCGGCGGGGGAACTGCAGGACGCCACCCGGCTCGAACGCGCCGGTTGGGTGGACCACTGGAAGAAGCCCATCACCGACCGCGAGCGGCACGGCCACGAGCGGGTGCTGGCGGTGGTCCGCCAGTTCCCCGGCTCCGGCGACCTTCAGGAGGTGCTGTTCATCGGGTTCGCCATCGTCGGCGGGATGGCCGCGTGGTGGACCGTCCTCGGGCTGATCTTCTGGGCGTTCCCGCGGTGGCCGACCACGTTCTTCCACCCACTGCTCGACGGGTACGACGGGCGGCACGGGGCGCGGCTGGCGGCCGTGGCCGGGGTGGCGCTGTTCATCTGGGGCGGGTTCGCCTACCGCCTGTGGGACGCCGCCCGAGCGGGGTGAACCGCGGGCGTCAGCCCGTCGGGTAAGAATACCCAGGCGGCTCACGCCGCCGGTTCGCCAAAAAAATCCTTGACGCCGCCGCCCCTCGACGGTATCCCCCGCGGGCTTATTGGGGGAAGTCTGTTCTCCGGGGGGCGACCGATGCGGAAGTGGATCGTGCTATCCGTGGCGGGGGTGGGGCTGACGGCGGGGGTGGGGTCGGCCCAGCGGCCGGCGTCCAAGGTGGTGGACACCGACGCACTGGTGGTCAAGCCGGTGGACGCCACCACCAACATGGTCGGGCGGACGTTCCAGTACGTCAGCCGGGTGACCGCGGACACCCTCGACAACAACGCCCTCATCCGCACGGTGAACAACCTGTTCGGCACCAGGCCGAAGGCCGCCCCCACGCAGGCCGGCCTCAGCCCGCTGCCCGACCCCAGCTCGTACCCGTCCACGTACTTCAAGAGTCCGATCCAGCCGCAGATGCCGAAGTACCAGGTGATCCAGCGGAAGTAATCGGCACAACCGACAAAACCCTCCCCGCCCGAACTGCTGATTCTGTCAGCGGTTCGGGCGGGGGGTTGCGCGTGCGCCGGCTGTCGGGGAAACTCACCCCGGCTCCCCGTGCCGATCGGACGGTTCGGCATATAACAGCGATTTGGCACCCCGAGTGCCCCGATTAGTTCACGAGGAACTAATCGCCCCGAGTTCTGGTGGACTACACCGTGCCCGACTGGTGTTACTGGCTGCTCGCCGCCGTGGGTGTCACGACGGTCCTGGCCGCCCTTTTTGTTGTTGCCGCACAATACTACTTCCGGCGCAAATTCCTCGACCAGGTGGTCCGCATCTTCGAGGAGAAGCCGCTGTTCATCATCCCCCGCGGGTCGCCCGACGCGACCGGCGAGGAGGTGACGTTCCGCTCGGCCGACGGCACCCGGCTGGCCGGCTGCTACCTGCCGCACCGGGCCGACCGCCGCCGCGGGGTCATTCTGTTCGGGCTGGAATTCGGCTCAAACCGTTGGGCTGCCGGGCCTTACTGCGAGCAACTCCGCACCGCCGGGTACGACGTGTTCGCCTACGAACCCCGCAACCAGGGGGACAGCGACACCGACCCCACCTACCAGCCCCTGCAATGGGTGACCGACCGGGACGTGGCCGACGGCCGCGCCGCCCTGGCGTACCTGAAGGGGCGGGCGGACGCCGACCCGGCCGGGGTGGGGGTGTTCGGCGTCAGCAAAGGCGGCAGCGTCGGCCTGCTGCTTGCCGCCGGAGACCCCGCCGTGCGGTGCGTGGCCACCGACGGGGCGTTCGCAACCTACACCACCGTAGTCCCTTACATGCGGCGGTGGGTGACCATCTACAGCCCGCGCCGCCGCCTCCAGGCGACGGTGCCGGACGCCTTCTACGGGTCCATCGGGCTGGCCGCCATGCGGCGGGTGGCTCGCAACCGCGGGGTGAGCTTCCCGTGGGTGGAGACCGCCGTCCGCAAGCTGCGGGTGCCGCTGTTCATGATCCACGGCGAGGGCGACACGTACATCAAGCCGGCGATGGCCCAGGCGCTGTTCGCCCGCTGTCGGTCGGCGGTCAAGCACCTGTGGGTGGTGCCGAAGGCGAAGCACAACCAGGCCCCGCAGGTCGAACCCGAGGCGTACCACGCCAAGCTGGTGGCCTTCTTCACCCAACACCTGGGCGGGTGACCACCTCTCATTGATTCCGGTCGGGTGGGGGGACCCCTCTCCGGAACCATCCCGATTCGGCCGGAAGAAATAGCATCGGAACGAGAGGTCGCCCCTCGACAGCGGCTCGCACCGACGTCATACTGACGCCGACCCGCGGAGCTGCCCAATGCCCGATCCGTACTTCTCCCCGTCCGCCGACCCCGATCGCACCGCCGTCCGCTCGGTGTCCATCAACGACCCGATCACGGTGGACGTCACCGCCGACTCCACCGACCCACGATCGTCCGACTCGCCCGCTGGCGCGCCACTCATTCCCGGCTACCGCGTCACCGCCGAGATCGCCCGCGGCGGCATGGGGCGGGTGTTCGCCGCGGTGGACCTCACCCTCGACCGCGACGTCGCCATCAAGACCCTGCTGCCCGGCGCCGACCCCACCCGGTTCGTGACCGAGTCGAAGATCACGGCCAAGCTGCCGCACCCCGGCATCCCGCCGGTGTACGCGCTGGGCGAGTTGGCCGACGGCACCCCGTTCCTGGCCATGAAGCTCATCCACGGGCGGACGCTCGCGGAGCAACTCAAGGCCCGCCCGAGGCCAGCGCACGACCTGCCGCGGTTCGTGCAGATCTTCGAGCAGATCGCCCAGGCGGTCGGGTTCGCACACAGCCGCGGGGTGATCCACCGCGACCTGAAGCCGCTGAACGTCATGGTCGGCGAGTTCGGCGAGGTGCAGGTGATGGACTGGGGGCTGGCCCGCGCGCAGGCGAGCCGGGAGCGTGAGCGACCGGAGGATTCCAGCCCTCCGGTCGCTCACGCTCCCGGCTCGCCGGACAACCTCACCCGCGCCGGCGCCGTCATGGGCACCCCCGGGTACATGCCCCCGGAGCAGGCGCGGGGTGAAGCGGTGGACGCGCGGGCGGACGTGTTCGCCCTCGGCTCGACGCTGGCCGCCGTCCTCACCGGCCGGCCGGCGTTCGTCGGCAGCACCGCCGGCGAGACGATCCAGAAGGCGGCGAAAGCGGACTTAAGCGACGTGTTCGCCCGGCTCGACTCGTGCGGCGCGGACGCCGAGCTGGTGGCGCTGGCGAAGCGGTGCCTGAGCGCCGACCGCGACGCCCGCCCGGCGGACGGTCGCGCCGTCGCCGACGAGGTGCGGGCGTACCGGGCCGGCGTCGAGGCACGATTGCGGCAGGCCGAAACCGAACGCGCCGCGGCGGTGGTCCGCGAGGGCGAGCAGCGGAAGCGGCGGCGGCTGGTGCAGTGGGCGAGCGGCATCGCCATCGGGTTGCTGCTGGCCGGTGTTACCGGCACCGCCATCGGGATGATAGCAGCCCAGCACCAAGAGGGGATCGCAAAAGGGGAGACGGCGGCGAAGGAGCAGGCGCGGGGGGAGGCGGTCGAGTCGCGGGACGAACTGTGGGACGGACTGGACGTGATGACATCGGACATCACCGGGGATTCGCTGAGCACCCAAAAGGATGTCACTCCGGAGCAGCAGAAGTTTCTCTCCCAGGTGCTCCCCCTCTTCGTCAAGCTTCAGACGAAGGCTGGGGAAGACAGGCAGTCCCGCGAGCGGACCGTGCGGGCGGCGGCACGAGTGGCCGCCATCGAATTCCGGTTGGGCAATCTGGCCGCGGCGGAGACCTCCGGTCGGGTCGCCCTGGAACACGCGAAGGCGGTGGCCGCCGACTTCCCGGAGACGGAGGCCCGCCGCACCGTGGCCAAGCAGCATAACAACCTGGGGTGGACCCTCCAACGACTGGGACGGGCCGAAGAGGCGGAGGCCGAATACCGCGAGTCGCTGCGGCTTCTGGAAGGGTTGGTGGCCGAACACCCGAACGAGGTGAAGGTGCGGACCGGCCTCGTCTACACCCGTAGCAACCTGGGCGGGTTGCTGACGACGGTGAGCCGGCCCGCTGAGGCGGAGGCGGAGTACCGCGCCGCGCTCGACCTGGTCGAGCAGTTGGCGATCGAACACCCGACCGACCCCATGTTCCGCCGTCTCCTCGGAGCAGGTCGTCAGCACGTCGGGATTATCTTGGCCGATCGGGGCAACACGGAGGAGGCGGAAGGGTTCGTCCGTCGAGGGGTGGGCGTGTTCCGGAAGTCGGTGACCGAACCGACCGCTCGGCCGGAAGACCGTCACGACCTCGCCAAAAGCCTGACTAACCTGGGCATCCTCCTCGCCCGGTTGGGCAAGCCGTCGGATGGGGAGTATCGCGAAGCACTGGGGATCCTGGAGAAGATAACCGCCGAGTTCCCCGGCGTGCCTGAGTACCGGCGGAGCAAGGCCGAGGCTCACGCCCACCTGGGGGTGAACTTGGAGCGAGCCGGGAAGTTGGCCGACGCGGAGGGGGAGTTCCGGGCGGCGGTGGAAACGCAGGCCAAACTGGTCGCCGACCGGCCGCACGTCCCCGGGTACCGAGGCGACCTGGCTCGCTACCACCAACAACTGGCGGGCGTCCTCGTCGTCCAGAAGAAGCGGGGGCCAGCGGAGGAGAACCTGCGGGCGGCGGTCGAGTTGTTGGAGCGGGTGGCGGCCGACCACCGGACCGAAACCGAATACCGTGTGCAACTGGGCAAGTGCTACAGCGACTGTGCGTGGTGCATCTATCAAGTCGGTGGGAGGGTGTCGGACGCTCTGGAGAGGTCAACTCAGGCGATCGACACCCTCCGCCCGATTCACGAGGCGATGCCACTCGATGTGCGGGCCAAGCAATTCCTCCGCTCGGCGTACTGGAACCGGGCGGTCGCCCACGACCGACTGAACAAGCCGGCCGACGCGGTGGGCGACTGGGACCGGGCGGTCGAACTCACCCCGAACGGAGTGGACTCGTTCCTGCGGGCGTCGCGGGCGAACTCGAAGGCGAACGCCGGGCGGTGGGCCGACGCGGTCGCCGAGGTGGACGAACTGCGAACACGAACCGGGTGGACCGCCACCCAACTGTTCGACTTCGCCACCATCTATGGCGCCGCCACATTCACCCTCTCGGGGGAGAAGCGGGAGTTCACCGACCGGGCGATGGAACTGCTCCGGAAGGCGGTGGACGCCGGGTTTTCGGACGCCTCGCGGCTGAAGAACAACGCCGCGCTCTCCCCCCTCAGCGAGCGGGACGACTTCAAGAAACTGCTCGCCGATTTGGAAAAGAAGTTCCCGCCGCAGCGGGAGGTGCTGCCCCCACCACGGCGGGAGTAGGTCGCGGTCGAAGCCTCGCGGGAGCGAGGCGAGGCCCGACGGGGATTCGCCCCGCGGCGTCGGGCCTCGCGGCCTGTCGGCCCGCTCGACCGCGACCTACCACCCGCGGTGGGAGTCGTCTTCGCTGGTGTCCGGCCTTCAGGCCGTTCTTCACCCGGCGGAAGACGGCCTGAAGGCCGGACACCAACATAAAAGAGACCCCCATGCCCCGACGCCGGCCGGATGACCACGACGCAGACGACAGCGGCGAGTACGACCTGCCGGACGGGGTGTACCACGACGACGAGCCGGCCGTCGTGCCGTGCCCGTACTGCCGCCAGCCGCTGCCCGAGGACGCCCAGTATTGCAGCCGGTGCGAGAACTACCTCTCGGCCGAGGACGCCCCGCCCGCCCGCAAGCCGGTGTGGATCTGGGTCGGGCTGATCGTCTGCCTCGTCTTGGCCGTACTTATGGCCCTGTCCTGACCTCGTCCGATGGGTGCCGCTCGGCCCGCGGCACCTACTTCAGCCGACCCAGCGCCGCCTTCGCGTCCTGCGTCAGGCGTGCGTCAGGCAGCCCGCCGGCCAGCGATTCCAGCACCTTCCGCGCGTCCGCCGACCCGATCCGCTCCAGCACCGCCACCGCCCGCAGTTCCCGCAGCGCGTCGCCGGTCGGGGTGATCGGCTTGCCGACCGCCGCCAAGATGCGGCCGACCCGCTCCGCTTGTTCGGCCGACAGTTCGCCCTTGAGCGCGGCTTCCAGCGCGGGCTTGGCCGCCGCCCCGAACTGCCGCAGCGCCTTCTCCGCCGCCTCCCGCTCGGCGAAGTCACGGTCCCCCAGCTTCGCTACCAGCGCGGCCACCGCCGCCCCGTCCGCCGCTTTCGCCGGCTTCACCTTCTCGCGGATCAGCGGCACCGCGTCCGCCGGCCGGTCGGTCAACTCCCACCCGGCGGCGAACGCCGCCGCGCCCGAGCCGGCCAGCGCGTCCCACAGCTTGCCCGCGTTCGTCGCGCCCGGCTTCGCCCGCTCGCGGCCGGTGATGTCCCACACCAGGGCGGTGCAGTCGTGCCCGGTAATCAGCCGCCGCCCGTCCGGGGTGAAAGCGATGGCACGGGCGACCAGTGAGCCGTCGTGTTTCATCGGCACACCCCACACCTTCTTCCCCGCCGCCACTTCCCATACCACGATCTCGGATGTGGTGAACACGCCCACCAACCGGCCGTCAGCCGAGATCGCGTGCCGCATCGGGCGGCCGGCGTCCAGGGTCGCCAGCGTGGCCCGCGTGGTCAAGTCGTACACGATCATCTCGCCGCGGTCCCGGTCGTCCGGTCTCGGCACCCCCGCCGCTCGGGGGACCGCCACCACCCGGCTGTCGGCCGAGAAACTGGCCCGCCGCCCGAAGCTGCTCGTGGCCGGCACGACCGAGATCGGGTCGCCGCCCGCGGGGGTGAGGACGCCACTCATCGCCGTCCACTTTCCGTCCGGCGAGTGGCTGGTGCCGAACAAATCGATGTCCCGCTGGTTGCTCAGCGTCCTGGTCCGGTCGATGACCTGACCCGTTTCCACATTCCAGCGGACGGTGTACGACTCCCGCGGGTCGCGGGCGATGAAACTGTCGGTGGTGGCGAGCGTCTTCCCGTCGGCGGTCAGCCGCAGTTCGTGGGTGGTGTGCAGTTTGCCCCAGACACTCGGCACGTCGAACCGCCGCAGTTCCTTGCCGGTGGCCGCGTCGTACAGCACCGGCGTGCGGTGGTCGTCCGCGACAGCGACGAGCGACTTCGAGTCGGCCAGGAACGCCACCCGCGTGTCGTTCCCCCGTGTGGACCGTACCCGACCGAGCGGCTTGCCGGTGGCCGCGACCCACAGGCGGATTTCACCGTCGATGTCGTCGGTGGCGATCACCTTCCCGTCCGGGCTGACAGTGACGCCCAGGATGCACGCGGTGTGCCCGCCGTCCACCAACTCGGGGCGGATCAGCTTGCCTTGTTTCAAGTCGTATTGCATCGCCGAACTGTCGCTGCACGCCGCCAGCCGGCTGCCGTCGGCCGAGAACGCCGCCGGGTGGAAGCCCGGCCCGACCACCTCGCGGAGCAGCTTGCCGGTGTTCAGGTCGTACTCGCGGACGCCCCGCCACCCGCCGGTCCACACGGTCTTGCCGTCCGGGGCGAACTGCACCCAGCGGGCGAACCCGGCAGGCACGTCGAACTCCGTCGTCTCTTTCCCGCTCTCCACCGAGACCAGTTGAGCTTTCGGATCCGGGCGGAACAACAAGGTGCTACCCAGCACGACGACCGACTTGCCGTCCGGGCTGAGCCCAGCGAAGGCTGCACGCTGCCGCGGGTTCACCTCCGCCCGCACCTCCTTCTTCTCCACGGTGTCGAACACCACGAGAGTGTGATCGAACACCCCCGCCAGCCGCTTGCCGTCGGCCGAGAACGACAGCGACTCGAACCCGCTTGTGCGGGCGGAGTACCCGGTCCACTCCTTCGTCGGCAGGTGGCACACCTGGAGCATCTCACTCGCCGCCCCGCCGTACTCGCCCACCGCCAGCCACTCCCCGTTCGGGGAGAGCACGACCCGGTACACCTGCTTGAACTCGCGGGTCAGGTGCTCCGTCGGTTTGGCCCCGGACACGTCCCACACGACCACCTTCTGCCCCTGCTGGGCGGCGGCGAACCGCCCGTCGGCCGACACCGCGACCCGATACGTGTACTCCGGCTTGTCCGTGACCGGAGTCACCGTCGATTTCGGACTGCCGTCCGCCGGCCACACATGCAGGGCCAGGTCGCAATCGATCCCGACCAGTTCGCCGGTCTTGCGGAACCCGACCGCCTTCAATTGCCACACCCGGAACGCGGTCGTGCCCAGTCGTAGGACGGCGCCGTCCGGTAGCGGGTCGCCGAACAGGTCGGTCTTCGCGTTCGCCTTCTCCTCCTTCGGCGGCGGGGCCTTCACCGGCTGCGGCTGAGCGAGCAGCAGCGCCCCGGCGGTCAGCCCGGCGAGCATCACGACAGCCAACGCTGCCTTCCACCCGGCGAGGATCGACACGAACCCGGCCACCGGCAGCGCGGCGAACGCCGCCGTCGCCTTCCGCACCAGCGCCGCCGGCACCGCCGCCGTCAGCCCGTG
>JALHQU010000160.1 GCA_022841795.1 Fimbriiglobus sp. | reverse complement strand
GCTCGCAGGCTCGCGGCGACGACCGGACGGCTTCCAACCCGGTTGCCCGCCAAGTATCTCACCAGTAAGACACCTGCTAATCCCCTCTCCGTCACCCGCGAGATTTCGACGTCATGCTCCACTCGGTCACCCGGCTACAGGGTCTCGGCCTCACCCCCGGCAAGCTCCGCGGGCTTCAGCGGATCAGCAACCCGAACGGCACGCTGACCATGGTCGCCACCGACCAGAACAGCAGCATGATCTCGATGATGAAGAAGGCGACCGGCAAGGACCCGACCTACGCCGAGGTGGCCGACGCCAAGGTGATGCTGTCGCGGTCGCTCTCCCCGTACTGCTCCGGGCTGCTGGTGGACGGGTACTACGGGTACTGGAGTACGGTGGCCGCTTACGCCGTGCCGCCGAGCACCGGGCTGCTCATCCGGGTGGAGAAGAGCGGGGCGGCGAAGAACGCGAACGACGCCCCGTGCGGGGAGGTGGAGCCGGGCTGGGGGGTGGCGAAGATCAAGCGGTGCGGGGCGGACGCGGTGAAGCTGCTCGCCCAGTTCGAACCGGCCGAGTTCGACAGCGCCGAACGCAACTTCCAGTTCACCATCGAGATGTACAACGAGTGCATCAAGCACGACATCCTGTTCCTGCTGGAGCCGCTGCACTTCGGGTACAAGGTGAACGGCGAGATGGAGACCAAGGAGGCGACGGCCAAGCGGAAGGCGAAGACGGTGATCGACACCGCCCACTACCTCAGCCGGTACTGCGACGTGTACAAGGCCGAGTTCCCCGGCACGTTCGGCGTCGAGACGGACGCCCAACTGGTGGACAACCTGAAGAAGCTGAACGACGCCTGCGTGAAGCCGTGGGTGCTGCTGTCCGCCGGGGTGGACTACGACCAGTACAAGAAGCAGGTGGAGATGGCGATGAAGGCCGGGGCGAGCGGCATCCTGGGCGGGCGGGCGTTCTGGAAGGAGTTCTTCACCTACGCGACGCCGGCCGAGCGGCAGAAGTTCGCTGACACCGAGTGCGTGCGGCGGGTGAAGGAGACGGACGCCATCGTGAAGACCGGCACCCCGTGGTTCGCCAAGTACGGGTTGAGCATGGACAGCCTGCACGGGATGCGGGCGGCCGAAGGGTGGCACGCCCGGTACGGCGGCGGCACCGCCGGCGGCCCCGCCGGGAAGGTGGACCCGACCAGCGTGTATTGAGAACGATTCGACGGGTGCCGGGCTTCAACACCCGGCACCCTGTCGGGTATGATACCCTCAACCACCGAGGGCATATCGATGACGATCACGCTGCCGGACGAGCTGCGGGAAACTCTGGAGCGGGACGCCGCCGCCGGCGGGTTCGGGTCGGTGAACGAGTACGTCGCCAGTCTGGTAACGGAAAGCCTAGAACCGATCCCCGCCGGCCAACCCGCATTCCGTACCCGCGAAGAACTCGAGAAACTGCTAGACGCGGGCATGGCGAGCGGGGTGGCCGGGACGATGGACGCCGCCTTCTGGGCGAAACTGAAGGCTCGCATCCAGGAACGTTCGGCGCGTCGAACGTCTGCGTCATGAGCATCGAATACACTGCCGACGCGGGGGCGGATATCGAGACCGCCGTGGATGAGTTGATTGATCGATACGGGCCGTCTCCCGCAGTCGCGTTCCAAACCCGCCTGGATTCGACGCTGGCGCGGGTGGAGTTGATGCCGCTGGCCTACTCGCTGGTCGATCCGCCGCTAGCGAACCACCCCGGCCTGCGAGTCGTGCCGGTCGCCCGATTCGAATCGCGGCTGATCTTCTACACCCCTACCGCCACCGGCATCCTCGTCGTGCGGGTGTTGCCCGCAGCGAGTGACTGGTCGGCAACACTTGGCGACTGATCCTCATGCCCCTCGGCGAGTGCAAAACCCCCGGCGGCAAGTTGGTGGCGGTCACGCTCGGCGTGGCCGACCGCCGATTGGCCGCCGTTCGCGTTCACGGCGACTTCTTCGTCCACCCGGAAGCGGCGGCCACGTCCACCCTCGCCGCCATTGCCGACGCCCTGAACGGTTCCCCGGCTGATCTCGATATCCTCGCGCTGACGGCCCGAATCCAGGCCGCCGTGCCGTTTGGGGTGGAACTGCTCGGCACGTCTCCGGACGCCATCGCGGTGGCCGTGCGGCGGGCCGTGTCCGGCAACCCGGACCTGCACGCCGCCCCGCCACTCGACCGCATCGGCTCGTTCACCGCGGCCGACATCGACCGACTGACGGACGAGTGGAAGCGGCTGCCGTGGCGGCTGATCCCGGAGGTGCCGCACTCCCCGCAGATGAACGTGGCGCTGGACGAGGTGCTGACGGACGCGGTGGCCGGTTGGCAGGGTGGCCCGCTCTCTCCGAGAGCGGGAGATCAGAACCCGCTCTCGGAGAGAGCGGGCCACCCTAGTTCCCCCACCCTCCGCTTCTGGCGGTGGAACTCGCCGGCGGTCATCATCGGCCGCTGCCAGTCCGTCACGAACGAGGTGGATCAGGCCGCGGCGGCGGACATGGGCGTGGCGGTGGTGCGGCGGATGACCGGCGGGGGGGCGATGTTCCTGCAACCGCACGGGGCCATCACTTACTCGCTGTACCTGCCCGAGTCGGCCGTCGAGGGGCTGACCCTCCGGCAGAGTTACGAGGTGTGCGAGGCGTGGGTGATCCGCGGGCTGCGGGAGTTGGGCGTCGATGCGCACCATGTGCCGATCAACGACATCGCCTGTTCGGAGGGGAAGATCGGCGGGGCGGCGCAGGCCCGGCGGAAGGGGGTGGTGCTGCACCACACCACCATCGCCTACGACATGGACCCCGGCGAGATGGTGCGGGTGCTGCGGATCGGCCGGGAGAAGCTGAAGGACAAGGCGGTGGCGAGCGCCCAGAAGCGGGTGTCCCCGCTGGTGCGGCAGACCGGTCTGAGCCGGGAGGAGATCGTCAGCCACCTGTTCGAGGCGTTCCGGTTGCGGTTCGGCGGCACGGTGAGCGAACTGACGGCGGGGGAACTGGCCG
Organism: Fimbriiglobus sp.; assembly: GCA_022841795.1. Taxonomy (GTDB): domain Bacteria; phylum Planctomycetota; class Planctomycetia; order Gemmatales; family Gemmataceae; genus JALHQU01. The sequence goes on along the minus strand of JALHQU010000160.1, from coordinate 12,844 downwards.
AGGCCGAGCGGCTGGTGCAGTCGAAGTACGGGAACGCCGAGTGGACGAACGAGTTCGAGTGAGCGAGGTAGCCGCTTCCGGGTGGCCGACTGTCTCCGACAGTCGGCGCCGACTCCCGGAGGGAGTCGGCCACCCTACATCGCTCCGAACACCCACTCCAGCCAGATCACCAGGCCGAACGTCATCCGCAAGGCGGCCTGGGCGGACGCCCAGTTCATCGCCCAACTTGCCGTCTTGCCGAGTTCCTGCAACCCCTTCCGCAGCTCGGCGTCCACCATCCGCCGCGGGTTCACGATGCCCAGCGTCATCACCCGCACCACCGGCGCCCGCCAGCCGAGCCACGTCTCGGCCTGATCCAGATACTTCTCCGTCTCCCCGCGGTCGAACCGGCCGACGCGGATGAGGAAGTACAGGTCCACGGCGAACATGGGCACGAACGCGGCGATCAGGATCGTCAGTCGCCACCACGTCTGGGCGATGTCGTGCAGCGTCACCGTCGCCTGCGGCCAGATCAGCCGCGAACACACCCACTGCACCAGCATCAGCCCGCCGAGGAGCAGGAACGGCCGGATCACGTCCTGGGCGAGCAGCAGGTGCTTGTGCTCGCCCACCCGTCCGAGCAACCGCTTTCGCTTCCCGAACGTGCAGATGAGCCAGACGGAATCCCAGTACACCCGCCGCCGTCGCCACAGCCCGATGACGAGCATGAGGGCTAAATAAAAATCGAACAGGCGGATCAGGTTGGCGGTCAGCATGGCGGCCGTATGAACCCTTCCCGGAAGCGCAAGTGTAAAACCGGAAACACCTTCAGGTGCGTCGGTGGTTTCGGTGCGGTGCTACAGGAATTGTCGTCATTTTCGGTTTCACAATAGGTTTCGGGCGCAGGGGTTAACGATTCCACCGCGGGTGCGAATCGTAGTTGACAGGCAATATCTAGGGTGTAGGTTTAGGCCACCGTCCATCATCCTTCGGCTATTTGGAGGCCGGAAAACTCAGCCGCCCACCCCAGGCCGCGAGGATGCACCCGACCATGAACAAACCTGACACCGTCCGCACCGACACCCCCGACGCCCCGTTCCCGAACGACCGCCGGAAGCGGAACATCCCCGTCGCCACCGATCGCCGCGCCCGGAACGCGGCCGAGGCCCGCAAGAACAGCGAGCGGCGGCGGCTGATCGACCCGACCACCTGCGAGCGGGACTACAACGAGGAAGAGACCGAGTTCATGAAGGCGATGGACCGCTACAAGCGGGACAACCGCCGCCCGTTCCCCACCTGGAGCGAGGTGCTGGAGGTGCTGCGGGCGATGGGCTACCGGCGGGTCGCCCCGCCGACCGAGCTGCCGGGCGCGAAGAAGCCGTCCGGGGTGGTGGTGGCGTGAGCCGGGAAAGTAGTAGGCACACTCCGTGTGCCGTCTACACGGACGTGGTAACAAAGAACGGCACACGGAGTGTGCCTACTACATAACAAACCCGGATGCGAATCTTCCTCAGTGCGGGCGAGCCGAGCGGCGACCTGCACGCGGCCAACCTGGCGGCGGCGCTGGCCGAACGGCTGCCCGGCATCGAGCTGGTCGGGTTCGGCGGCGAGCGGATGACCGCCGCCGGCGTCCGCCTGCTGTACCCGCTCACCGACTTGGCCGTCATGTGGTTCGGGCGGGTGATCCTCAACCTGCACAAGTTCCTGCACCTCGGGGCGGTGGCCGAATCGTACTTCCGCACCCAGCGGCCGGCCGCCGTCGTCCTCGTCGATTACCCCGGGTTCCACTGGCACGTCGCCCAGCGGGCGCACCGCTACGGCATCCCCGTGTACTACTTCGTCCCGCCGCAGTTGTGGGGGTGGGCCGGGTGGCGGGTGAAGCGGGTGCGGAAGCACTTCCGGGCCGTCCTCACCGCGTTGCCATTTGAGGAGAAGTGGTACGCCGACCGCGGCGTGCGGACGCACTACGTCGGCCACCCGTACTTCGACGAGATCGCCAAGCAGCAACTCGACCCGGCGTTCCTGGCCGACCAGCGGGCGAAGCCGGGCGAAATCATCGCCCTGCTGCCCGGCTCCCGCACGCAGGAGGTGGCGAACAACTTCCCGATGATGGTGGCGGCGGCGAAGCGGATCGCGGCGGCCCGGCCGGGGGTGCGGTTCCTGGTGGCGTCGTTCAAGGAGAAGCAGGCGGCGACGGCCCGCGGGATGCTCGCCGGCAGCGGGTTGAACGCCGAGGTCCACGTCGGCCGCACGCCGGAGATCATCGAACTGGGTACCGCCTGTATCGCCGTGTCCGGGTCGGTCGGGCTGGAACTGCTCTGTCGGGTGAAGCCGACGGTGGTGGTGTACAAGGTCGGGCGGGTGCTGCACGCGGTCGGTCGGCAACTGGCGACGTGCCAATACATGAGCCTGGTGAACCTGCTGGCGGACGAGCCGATTTTCCCCGAGTTTCCCGTGTGTACGGACGAGTCGGCGGCGGTCGCCGGGCATGTGTTGGAGTGGCTGACCGACCCGGCCGAGCGGGAGCGGGTGGTGGAGCGGCTGCGGGCGCTGCGGGCGACGGCGGCGGTGCCGGGGGCGGTCGGGCGGGCGGCCGATTTCCTCGTCTCCGAACTTTCGGCCGTGCCTCCGTTAGCCCGACGCGCCAGCGAGGGGTGCCGGCTTCCCCTCGCTGGCGCGTCGGGCTAACAAACCCAGCAAATTGCGACACCACCGAACTTTCACCTCACCCGGGGCGAACTGGGGTGTAAGCTGAGCCAGATGCCGCCGTCCCCCAGCCAGGCCGTTCAGGACTACCTCAAGGCCATCCACCGCCTGAGCGGGGACGGCGAAATGGCGTTCCCGGCCGACATCGCCAAGATGCTGAACGTGAAGGCCCCGTCGGTGACGGGCATGCTGAAGCGGCTGGCCGAGGCCGGGTGGGTGGAGTACACGCCGAACAGCGGGGCCGCCCTCACCGCCGCCGGGCACACCGAAGCCCTCCGCGTCATCCGCCGCCATCGGCTGATCGAGCTGTTCCTCACCAAAGTGCTCGGGCTGGACTGGAGCGAGGTGGACGCCGAGGCGGAGGCGCTGGAACACGCCATCTCCCCGCGGCTGGAGCAGGCCATCGCCGCCCACCTGGGTGAGCCGCTCGAAGACCCGCACGGCCACCCGATCCCGTCTGCGTCCGGCGAGATGGCCCGGCGGACGCTGCACCGGCTGTCCGAATTCCGGTCCGGCGACCGGGTGGTCATCCGCGAGGTGCAGGACGACAACCCGGAGCGGTTGAGGCGGTGGCAGAAACTCGGCCTGACCCCCGGCACCGCCGTCCACATCCGCCACTACGAGCCGCTGGACGACCTGTTTGAGGTGGAAGTGCAGGGCCAACTGCTGCGGGTCGGGAGCGAGGGGCTGAACGGTCTCCGCGGGGAGAAAACGGCGTAAACAGAGCGCCGGAAAAGCCGATACGCCACGTCCGACTGTCGAATTTCGCCGCCCGTTTCGTTTGACCCACCCCCCGCAGAATCTACGGTGGAGTGTCGCCTGTGTGCGACAGGGCGGACGCCCGTTCACTCTCCGGAGGACTGACGTGTTCGAAATGCTCACCTGCAACGTGGCGGTTCTGGCCATCGCCGGCTTGTACTACGCGTGGAAAGACCGGGTCGGGAAACTGAGCCTCCGGCGGCACGAAATCCGCGAGCGGGTGGCGTACATGTTGTGGGTGGCCGCCCAGCGGGCGTGAGCCGGTTGACCTTTCGCCCACATCGTTTACCATCACCTTCGGCCCGCACGTCCTCCGAAGGTTCGTCCGCCGCTCATGCTGTTGAAGCGCATCATCCCGTGCCTGGACATCGACCGCGGCCGCGTCGTCAAGGGCGTCAACTTCGTCGGCCTGCGGGACGCCGGGGACCCCGTCGAGATCGCCCGCCGGTACGACGCCGAGGGCGCCGACGAGTTGGTGTTCCTGGACATCTCGGCCAGCCACGAGGGGCGGGCCATCCTGCTGGACGTGGTCCGCCGGGTGGCCGAGTGCGTGTTCATGCCGCTGACGGTCGGCGGGGGCATCCGCACGCTGGACGACGCCACCCGGCTGATCCAAGCCGGGGCGGAGAAGGTGAGCCTGAACTCGGCGGCGGTGAAGACGCCGGACCTGATCCGCGAGGTGTCGGGCAAGTTCGGGGCGTGCGCCACGGTGGTGAACATCGACCCCCGCCGCGTGCGGCGGGACGGCGGTGAGGTCTGGGAGGTTCACATCAACGGCGGTCGCACCCCGACCGGCCATGAAGCGGTCGCGTGGGCCAAAGAGGTGGAACGCCTCGGGGCGGGCGAAATCGTCCTCACCTCAATGGACGCGGACGGCACCAAGAACGGGTACGACCTGCCGATGCTCGAAGCGGTGAGCCGCGCCGTGGGCATCCCGGTGGTGGCGAGCGGCGGGGCGGGATCGCCCGAACACCTGCGGGCGGCGTTCGCCGCCGGCGCCGACGCGGCCCTTGCCGCCAGCATCTTTCACTACGGCGAATACACCATCCCCGAGACGAAGGAATACCTCGCCGCCCGCGGGATTCCCGTCCGCCGGCTGGCCGTCCTGCCGTAAGATAGTTCCAGCCGCTCCCGCCACAGCCCCGCACCCGTCTGAGGTCTCACCGTGTCCGACAAGCCGGTCCCGAAAGTGGTGAAGCCCGTGGCCGCCGAGCCGACCAGGCCGGTCGCGGCGGTGGCCGCCCCGAGGGTGGTCGCCCCCGTGTCGGCGAAGCCGGCCGAGCCGGCCGCGGCCCCGTCCCCCCCACCCCCGCCGGCGCAGCCGGCCGGGGCGTTCACCAGCCCGTACCCGATCAACGGCGAGGACGGGCTGACGCTGTCCGACCCGGTGGCGGGCGAGCCGCCGGTGAACCAGCTGTTCCGCACGGTGATGAAGCACAAGGGGTCGGACCTGCACCTGAAAGCCGGCCTGCCGGCGTGCATGCGGCTGCGGGGGGTGATCCAGCGGATGCAGACCAAGCCGCTGTCCCAGGAGGACATGGAGAAGCTGCTGTACCCGATGATGAACGAGAAGCAGCGGAAGAACATGGAGGAGAAGGGCGGGGCGGACTTCGCGTACGTGATCGGGAACGACGAGGCCCGGTACCGGGTGAACGTGCTCAAGCAGCGGGGCAAGCTGGCCCTGGTCGCCCGGCTGGTGAACACCAGCATCCCGTCGTTCGAGAAGCTCGGCCTGCCGGCGAGCATCGAGAAGCTGTGCCACTTCGACCAGGGGCTGGCCATCCTGGCCGGCGTCACCGGGTCGGGCAAGAGTACCACCATCGCGTCCATGCTGGAGTACATGAACCAGCGGGAGGCGCTGCACATCCTGACCATCGAGGACCCGATCGAGTTCGTGTTCACCGACAAGATGAGCATCGTCAACCAGCGGGAGGTGTACCTGGACGTGTCCGACTGGCACACCGCGCTCAAGCACGCGGTGCGGGAGGACCCGGACGTCATCCTGGTGGGCGAGATGCGGGACATGGAGACGTTCGAGGCCGGGGTTCACGCGGCCGAGACCGGGCACGTGGTGTTCGGCACCATCCACGCCAGCACCGCCGCCAGCACCATCAGCCGCATCCTGGACCTGTTCCCGCCGGTGCAGCACCACGCCATCCGCCAGACGCTCGGGTTCAACCTGCGGGCGGTGGTCGCCCAGAAGCTGGTGCCCAGCATCAAGCCGGGGGTGCAGCGGGTGCCGACGAACGAGATCATGCTGTGCAACCCGACGGTCAAAGACCTGATCCTGAAGAGCAAGGACGACTCCCTGCTGCCGGTCATCAAGATGAGCTACCAGGAGGGGATGGTGGACTTCAACGAGAACCTGCGACAGCTGGTCGAGCGGGGCGACGTCGACAAGCCGACGGCGCTCGAGTTCTCCCCCAACGCGGAGCAGCTGAAGATGGTGTTCAAGGGCATCAAGTTCAGCACCCAGGGGATTCTGTGACCCGGCCGGGCGAGCCGCGACCGTCAGGGAGCGGGGTGGGTGGGGTTGGTGTCCCGGCTTCAGCCGGTCTTCGGGGGTGAACCGCGGGCGTCAGCCCGTCGGGTTCGGAACACACCCGCCGGGCTGACGCCTGCGGTTCACCGGATCGAGGCTGACGCCGCCGGTTCACCACAGACCGCCTGAAGGCGGGACACCAGCGAATCCCCCGCTCCCACAGGTCGCGGATCTCCTGGACGCCGGATCGGAGCCGCGGCGGGGCGACTGCCCGTAGCCAGGGGTGACGGAGCGTCGGAGACGCGACCGAACCCCTGGTAGCTGCCCCCAACGACCAAACCCCGGAGGGGCGCCTGACCATTCAGGCGCACCTCCGGGGCTTGGTGTTTCCTCTGACTATCCAGGGGTTCGGTCGCTTCGCTCCGTCACCCCTGGCTACGGGCCCCCGCCCCTCTGGGTCGAAGAATCAACGGGGATTCTTTGTTCCTTGTGCCTTGCTACTTGTCTCTTTCCTCCGCTCACTTCTTCTCCGCGTCCTTCACCAGCGTGTCGATCAGCGCGTCCAACTTGTCCGCCCCCTGGCCGCCGGTCTGCAGGTGGCGGATCACCCCGGTGTGGTCGATCACGTAGATGGTCGGCCACCCCTCAATGTCCCAGGCGTCGGCGATGGCCGGCTGGTCCTTCTGCTGGTTCTTGAACGACCGCCAGGTGATCTTCTTGTCGGTGATGATCTTCCGCACGCTGTCGTCCAGGTCGTCCCCGTTCACCCCGATCAGGGCGAACGGCTTGTCCTTCAGCTTCTCCACCACCTCCCGCTCGTGCGGCACCAGGGCCATGCACGGCCGGCACCACGTCGCCCAGAACGACAGCATCACCACCTTCCCCTTGTAGTCGCTCAGCTTGAACGCCTTCCCGTCCAGGTCCTCGCCGCTGATGTCCGGCACCGGCTTGCCGATCTGCAACTGGTCGGCCAGCTTGATGGCCGCCAGCAGCCCGTCGGCCAGCTTGCCGATGGTGCCGTCGCCGGCCTTCACGTCCGCGTACTTGGCCTTGGCGACCGCCAGCGACTCCTCCGCCTTCTTCGCCAGGTCCGCCTTCTCCTGCCCGCCGGTCTGCTTCGCCTTCGCCTTCAGCACCATGCCCAGGGCGACGTGGGCGTACCCGAGCGCGTCCTTGTCTTTGTTCTTCTCGATCACCCCGGCCAGCAGCTCGTCCACCTTCTGGTCCGCCTTCGGGTCCGAGTTGTACGCCAGGTCGAATAGGATCTTTTTGACGTGCGGCTGGGCCAGATGGTGCTGCACCACCAGGTCGCGGGCCTTCTTCATCTTCCCCTTGTCCAGGGCGGTGAACATCAGCTCGGAGAACACCTCGAACGCCGGCTCGGTGGCCGGCTCCTTCTCGGCCAGCTCGAACAGCTTGTCCAGCTCGATCACCTGGTACTCTTTCACCTCGGACGCCAGCTCCCGCTGGTGGACCGGCGCCGCCTTCCGCACCTCGTCCATCTTCTCCTTCACCGCCGCCTTGTACTTGTCGTACTCGGCCTTCAGCGGGCTGTCGGCCTTCTTCGCGTCGTCGGCCACCGACCCGAGGATGAAAGCGGTGCCGAGCGCGGCGGCCAGAATCCAGCGGCGCATGGGGGACACTCCGGGTGTGGAAACGGGAACGGGTGTCTTTCCTGACACCCGTTCGGACCAGTATACGCGGATGAGGTGGCGTCACCCGCGGAGGATTGTAACGGCGTCCGCGTCCGAATCCGCCTGCCGCGGGGGGTGGGACGACGGCACGGCCAGCGGGGGTTCGACCGCCGCCGGCTCGGGCGGGGTGCGGAACCCGACCAGGAACGCCACCGAGGCGAGCGAACACACCGCCAGCGGCCACATCCAGAACGCCGCCCAGTCGATTTGCCCGTTCACCGTGCCGGCGTCCAGCACGCCCGCCGCCAGGATGTTGCCGACCAGCGGACCGACCCCGCCGGACACGAACGCGGCGATGGCCTGGGCGCTGGCCCGCAGGTGCGGCGGCGCCTGCCGGTCGATGAACGTGGCCGCCACCACGTAGAAGAAGGCGAAGTGCAGCCCGTGCATGGGCACGCCGAGGGCGAACACCAGCCAGTCCGGCCCCCACGCCAGCACCGGCCCGCGGACCGCCCCGCCGACCGCCCCGGCCAGCATCAGCCACTTCATGTGCCGTCGCGGCGCGAGCAGCGGGATGACGAACATGCACGCCACCTCCACCAACTGGCCGATCACCATCCACCGCTCCGGGTGGCTGATCCCCCGCTCGGTCAGGTAGCGGTGCCCGTGCACGCCGTAGAACTGGTTCATCACCGACAGCACCAGGGCGACGGCCACGAACACGGCGAACGAGCGGTTGCGGAACAGGGCCAGCGCCGGCAGCCCGAACGCTTCGCCCAGGTTCTTGCTCGTGCCCTTCGGCCGGGTGCCCGGCAGGGTGAACCCGTACACCCCGGCCAGCACCGCCACCGCCCCGGCCAGGGCGAACGGCTGCGGCGACACCGGCACCAGGATGAGCCCGAGCAGCAGCCCGGCCACCACCCACCCGACCGTCCCCCACAGGCGGACGCGGCTGAACTGGTGCGTCGGGTCGGGCAGGTTCCGCAGGCTGAGGACGGTACACAGCGGCAGGGCGATTTGCAGGCAGAACGAGTACGCCAGCATGATCGCGAACAGCGGCCGGAACACCCCACTCACGGCCGCCTCGGTTGCCTCCGGGTCGCCGGCCGCGACCACCGCCGCCAACTTCGGCTCGTTCCACGAACACCACCCGGCGGCGGCGATCAGGAACAGCCCGCACAGCGCCGACGCCACCCCGAACACCCGCTCGGCCCGGAACAGCCGGTCCACCAGCAGGCCGACCAGCGGGTGCGCGAGGATGCCGCCGATGGCGAAGGTGGAGTAGATCCACCCCACCTGCACGTTGCTGAAGCTCAGCCCGCCGGCGTCGGCCGGCGATTTCAGGTAGGTGGCCGACGTGACCGCCCACGCCCCGAGCGCGAAGTAGAACAGGAACATCATCGCGGACAGCCGTGTCCGCAGGTAGCGGGGCATCGGAGGCGTTCCTCGGGGCGTGCGGTCGTCAGGGTGCAGCGGAGGGGAGAGAGGGACCGACAGTGTACCGCCGCCGCGGGTTCACCCTTTTAACCTACCAAACGGGCGTACCGGAAGAATACGTCACTCCGCGGGAACTTGCGCCGCTCCACTCGCCGGGTTTTGTCCGCCCGACTCTTCGTTAGCCCGACGCGCCAGCGAGGGACGTGGGCGGTTGGCCCCTCGCTGGCGCGTCGGGCTAACTAAATCTTCTTCCCCCGTTTGACCGGCTGCGATTTCCACCGCCGGTGCAGCCAGAAGTACTGCTCCGGGTGGCGGCGGATCATCCGCGCCAGGGCGTCGTGGTACCGCTGGGTGATGGCCTTCACCGCGTCGCCCCGGTCGCGGTACTCCCGCGGGTCGATCACGTCCTCGCAGTGGATGTGGTAATACCAGTGCCGCCCGTCCCGCACCCGCGGTACGCCGACGACGATCATCTTCGCGTCGAACTCCATCGCCAACAGTGCCACCGCCTTATGCGCCGACGCCGGCCGACCGAAGAAGTCGATGAATGCCCCCTTGTTGCCGGCGTCCTGATCTCCGAGCGTGGCGATCTTGCCGCCGGCCCGCAGAACGTCGCAGATCAAGTCGTAATCGGTGTTCTTGTCGAGGATCTGCTGGCCGGTCCGCTCGCGGAACTTCTTCAGGAACCCCTCCAGGTGCGGGTTGTCCAGCACCCGGGCGATGGCGTGGGTGCGGAACCCGAGCGCCCCGAGTGCGTACCCGGCGAACTCCCAGTTGCCGAAGTGGGCGGTGACGATGAGCGCCGGCCGGTCGTCGATCAGCGCCGCCAGGATGTGGTTGCCGCCCACCAGCGAGCCGAAGGTCCGCCAGTTCTCCACCCGTAGCTTCCGCGGCAGCACGGCGATCTCGACGATCATGGTGCAGAAGTGCCGGTAACATCCGCGGATGAGCCGGTCCCGCTCGGCGGCGGACAACTCGGGGAAGGCGAACGTCAGGTTCTCGTCGGCCACCCGGCGGTGCCGCTTGTCGAAGCGGTAGGCGAGGCGGGCGAGCAGGCCGGCGAATGCGAGGGCGGCGGGGGTGGGCAGCGCCTGGATGAAGCACACGGCTACCCGCACGGCCAGGTACACGAGCCAATCGACGGCGGGGCGGCGAGGTTTGTCGGCCATGCGGCGGATGATACGACCGGCTGGCGGACTTGGTGAACCCCGACCGCTAGGGAGGGGTGCGAGCCAGCCGTGTGGGGCAAGTTTCCAACTTGCCGTGGCAAGATGCAATCTTGCCCCACACGCCGAACTCTGACCGCCGGGCGAACAAAATGGCTGGGAGGGTGCGAAAATCGTCGGCGCAACCTCAATCTGGGCAATGTGATGCGACTTTACCGACTTTTTCACAAGTGCGGTTGACAACCCTACGGCGAACTGACATCATCCTCCTTGATTTCGGCCTCTTCTCTGTTCCGGCCCCACCGAACAAAGGCCCCAAGCCAATGTCCGGTGGGGTTTTTTCGTTGCCCACACCGGCGGGCCGCCGGTGCCACGGAAGATTAGGTGTGCCGTAGGGCTTCGATTGGGTCCAGGCGGGCGGCCCGCCACGCCGGGTACAGGCCGAACGCCACCCCGACAAAGATCGACACCCCGAGCGACAGCAGCACCGGGAACAGGCTCGGGGAGGCCGGCCAGTTCGCCCCGAACAATTTCGCCAGCGGGGGCACCCCGATCGCCGCCGCCAGCCCGACCATCACCCCGGCCAGCCCGCCCACCGTCGTCTGCACCACCGCCTCCACCAGGAACTGCACGATGATGTCCGTCCGCTTGGCCCCGAGCGCCCGGCGGATGCCGATCTCGCGGGTCCGCTCGGTCACCGTCGCCAGCATGATGTTCATGATGCCGATGCCGCCGACCACCAGCGAGATGCTGGCGATGATGGCGAGCAGGCCGGTGAACCGGGCCTGCGCCCGCTCGGCCTCCTCCAGCCGGTCGAGCGGCACCGTCACCGCGTAGTCCTCGCGGAAGTGCTCCCGCTTCAGGTCGTTCTTGATGGCGTCGCCCACCGCCTTCACCCGCTGCCGTCCCTCGGACGTGTCGAAGTCGGCGTCCACCGTCAGGGTGAGCTGGCTGAACTGCACCTCCTCGCCGCTGCGTGACCCGGACGCCCGGATGATCACCGACTTGCCGATCCGCACCACCGCCGTCTCGATCGGGATGTACACGTCGTTGTTGAAGTCCTCGGCCGCCAGGCTACCCCCGCTGCCGCCGGTGGGCATGCGGTCGGCCACCACCCCGACCACCACGTACTCCTGGCTGCGGATGACCACGCTCCGCCCCATCGGGTCCATGAACGGGAACAGCTTGTCCGCCACCGCCGCCCCGAGCACGCACCTGTTCAGCCGCTCGTAGCTCTCGTCGTCGGTCAGGAACCGGCCGCTCGCCAGGGTCAGCTTGTTCACCTCCGGGTAGGTGGCGGTGGTGGCCACCAGCCGGCCGTTACACGAGCGGTCGTTGAACCGGAACTCGGCCGGGAACACCCGCATGGGCACCACCCGCTCGATCACCTCCCCATAGTTGCGGAACAACTCCAGATCCTTGAGGGTCAGTCCGTACTTCACCACCATCGACCGGCTGGCGGTCGCCCCTTCCTCCGGCGGCTTGACGCTGCGGACGACGATGTTCGTCGCCCCCTGCCGCTTAATGTCGTCCAGTGCGTCCTGCATGGACCCGCGGCCGAACGCCATCAGCGCGATCACCGCCGACGTGCCGATGATGATGCCGAGTACGGACAGCAGCGACCGCAGCTTATGCAGCCACAGGCTGCGGACGGCCAGCATGAAGCTGCGGACGAACTTGGACAGCTCGGACCCGCGGGACTCGGCCACGGTCGGGGCGGGCGGGAGGTCGGCGAACTTCATGCGAGCGGACCGGCGGGTGGGTACGGGGATTGTATCCGGCGGGCCGGGGCGGGTACCATGCCGGGGTCATCGAGGGCAGAACATGAGCACCGCGACGGCGACCGCACCGGCCCCGGCCCGGCTGACCGGGGACGAGTTCCTGCGGCAGTACGGCGACCAGTCCGGGGTCGAACTGGACCAGGGACTTCTTCTGAGGACGCCCTTGCCCGGCTTGCTCCACGGCGAGGTGTGCGCGAACGCCTACCACCTGCTCCGCGAGTTCGTGAAGCCGCGGAACCTCGGCCGGCTGTTCACGAACGACTCGTTCGTCCGCACCCGCACCGACCCGGACAGCTACCGCGGGGCGGACGTGCTTTACATCAGCTACCAGACGCTGCCCGCCGATCGGCCCACCCCGGTCGGGGCGTACACCCCGCCGCTCGAACTGGTGGTCGAGGTGCGGTCCGCGTCCGATTCGGTGGCGGACATGACGAACAAGGCGACCGAGCACATCGCCGCCGGGGTGAAAGTGGTGTTGGTCCTCGACCCGGATTTGGAGGTGGCCGCGGTGTACCGGGCGGACGAGTACCCGATCCGCTTCCACACCGGCGACGAGGTGACGCTGGCGGACGTGCTGCCCGGGTTCGCCGTGCCGGTGAAGCGGTTCTTCGAGTGAGTGTGAGGTCGCGGCCAGTCGCATCTACTTCCCGATTCACGGGTTCGGGCCGGACCGTCGCTCCAACACTATTTCTTCCACACGAACAGGATGATTCCACGGAGGGGTGGCGCACCCGCGTTAGAATCATCCGCCGCCGATCGCCTTCACCGTTTCCTCTTCCCCGGCCGGTTTCCGCCCTACAATCTCATCGTCTCCCCTCGCACGACCGATACATCCTCTCGACTTTCATCCCCGCGGGGTTTCGCCCATGAAAGCGCTCGTTCTGGTGGCCGACGGGTTCG
>JALHQU010000159.1 GCA_022841795.1 Fimbriiglobus sp. | reverse complement strand
CAGCCGCCTGGGTTCTCGATCCACCCAGGCGGCTGACGCCGCCGGTTCACCCAGATCCCTGAGGACCCCCGATGGACCCGTCAGCCATGACCCCCGACCCGACGATGATGGCGAACGGCCCGCCCACCGTGCCGCTCATCCAGTTGGCGGTGTACGCCGCCCTGGTGCTGTTCCTGGTCATCGTCCTGCTCACCGTGATGGCCATCGCCACCCTGCCGGTGTTCTTCGCCGCCCTCGGGCTGATGGACGGCGGGCTGCGGACGATCCAGAACGACCCGGACCCGGTGGGCAAGACGGCCAAGGTGGGCAGCCTGGTGTTCCGCAGCCTGCGGCGGAACCTGCTGCGGACGGCCCTCACCTACGTCGCCCTGTTCGTGCTCACCGGCATGCTCACCTTCTTCTACGGCATCGTCATGTCCATCGAGGGGCTGACCAAGGAGAAGGAGGGGTCGCAGCTGGTCATCATGACGGACAAGTTCGGCATCCCGTCCATGCTGCCGCCGGGGTACATCGCGCAGGTGAAGGGGATGATGCGGGACGAGCAGGTGCTGCCGAAGGAGCTGCAGCCGGCGGACGTGGACAAGAGCTTCATGACCTGGAGCTTCGTGGTGGCCAGCCTGGACCCGGTGAAGCCGACCAAGGACAACAGCATGTTCCTGTTCGCCATCGACCCGGACGTGGTGGTGAACGGGATGATGGCCGAGCAGGGGCTGAGCAAGGACGACCTGGGGGAGAAGGGGTGGGCCGAGCTGACCGCCGGCATCGCGCGGGTGAAGGAGGACAAGCGGAACATCGTGGTCGGGGCGGACCGGCTGGAGATGATCGGCAAGAAGGTGGGGGACAGCATCAAGCTGTACAGCACCAACTACAAGGACATCGATTTCGAGTGCCACATCGTGGCCGCGTTCCCGGCCGGCAGCCGCATGGGGTCGAACGTGGCCATGCGGTTCGACTACCTGACCGCCAAGCTGGACGACTACAAGACGAAGAAGGGGGTGGAGCACCCGAACGCCAGCCGGTGCGTGAACCTGATCTGGGTGCGGCTGCCGAGCAAGGCGAGCACCGAGCGGCTGGCGTCGGCGGTCAACCAGTCGAGCAAGTTCGGCGCGCCGGCGGTGAAGATGGAGGCGTTCAGCGCGGCCATCGGCTCGTTCCTGGAGCCGTTCAAGGACATCCTGTGGGGGATGAAGGTGATCATCATGCCGGCCATCGCGCTCATCATGTGCCTGGTCATCGGCATCACCATCACCATCGGGGTGCGGGAGCGGTGGGGGGAGATGGCGGTGATGAAGGTGCTCGGGTTCCAGCCGTGGATGGTGATGGGCATGGTGGTGGCCGAGGCGGTGCTGGTCGGGCTGTTCGGCGGCATGCTGAGCACCTGGTGCGTGTACTTCCTGCCCAAGCTGATCTCGTGGATCAACGAGGTGGCCGGCGGCAAGTTCACCTTCTTCGACAACTGGAAGTCGGACTGGATCATCCTGGTGTGGGGGCCGCTGCTCGGCATCGCCGTCGGCACCATCGGGGCGGCCCTGCCCAGCTGGAACGCGCGGAAGGTGAAGGTGTCCGAGGTGTTCGCCCAGGTGGCGTGACCAATAAGTAGTAGGCACACTCCGTGTGCCGTCATTCCGAACGGCACACGGAGTGTGCCTACTACTTATTGAAGAGGAGTATCGGCCGTGGCAGTGGCATTCGCGGAACGGCGGGCGGACCCCGGCCACGGCCTCGTCGGCTGGGGGCTGAACGCCGCCGCGTCCGCCCTCCAGTTCCTCACCGGGCTGTGTACCTGGCTGTTCATCGCCCGCCTGTTCGACCCGCTCACCCGCCCGCCGCGACAGGAAGATGAGGAGCCGCAAACCCCGTTCCTCCGCCTGCTACGAAGCGTCCTGCTGGCGTTCATGGTCGGGGCGGCGAACGTGGCCTTCTTCGTCCTGCTGATCGTGGTGTCCTTCGGCCTCACCCTCGCCACCGGCGGCTCGCTCACCCCGCCCCCGGCCACCGCCCCCACCACCCCGGCGACCACCCGGACCGCCCCGGCCGGGTCGGCCGCCGCGGCCCCCGCGCCGGCCCCCGCCGCCCCGCAGGCGAACGCCGCCGGCCAACTGGCGTCCAACGCCATCGACCTGCCGCTGTTCGTGTGGGCGCTGCTGGCGTTCCGCAAGCGGCCGCTGCGGTACGCCCCGGTGTACGGCACCTACGGGTGGGTGGTGCAGGGGCGGGTGACCATCTGGCTGGCCATCTTCCGCCTGCTCGGCACGGTCATCGTGTGCGGGCTGTCGCTGCTGCCGCTGTCCGCCCTGCTGCTCGCCTTCCCGGCCATCAACCCGCAGGAGTCGGTACTCACCGAGGCCGTGTCCGGGCGGGCCGGGTTCGTCCGCCGCACCCTCCGCCGGGTGGTCGCCCTGGCCACCGGGCTGACCGTGTTCCTCATCCTGCTCGCCCTGTCGGTGGAAGCCGTCACCCGCCTGCCGCTGCCCAAGCAGGGGTCGTTCGCGGTGGTGGCCAAGACGTTCATGTTCGCCCCGGCCGACTTCATGGGCCGCACCCCGGCCGAGAAGGAGGCGGCGCTGGCCAACATCCCCGAGCCGACCCGGTCGCTGATGAAGACGCCGCTGCACGAGCAACTGCCGCCGGCCATGGTGGAGCACTGGCCGTTCGTCATCCTGGGGGTGTACATCGGCGACCTGATCGTGCTGCTGGCGGTGGGCAAGGTGCCGCTGGCGTACAACCTGCGGAACGTGCGGGTGCGGTGGAAGACGAACGCCATGACCGCGTTCGCGTTCACCTGCGTGATCGGGCTGATGGTGTTCCTGCTGGCGTTCGTGAACGGCATGAACAACCTGACCGAGAACAGCGGGGTGCCGGGGAACGTGTTCGTGCTGAGCGACGGCAGCACGGACGAGGTGCTGAGCAACCTGGGGTACGGCGACCTGGACAACGTGGAGCGGGTGGTGGTGACCCTGGACGCGAAGAACAAGCCGCTGGCCGAGCCGGTGCGGGTGGCGACGGTCGAGCGGGACGGCCGGCCGAAGTTCCTGGCCAGCCGGGAGACGTACTACAACATCAACCAGCTCATCCCCCTGCGGGCGGGCGAGTGGGACGCGCACCTGGCCACCCACCCGGAGGACCGCGGCCAGCCGCCCCGCCAGCTGCGGCGGCGGTTCGTGCAGGTGCGGTCGGTGGAAGACCCGGAGGTGTCGGCGGCCGTGCACAACGTGGACCTGTACCCCGGCGGGCGGTGGTTCAGTGCCAGCGGGGTGGACGGGCAGAGCCGCATCGAGTGCGTGCTCGGCGAGGGGGTGGCCGGGGTGCTCGGCGAGGACCAGGGGAAGAAGCGGCTGCAGCCGGGCGACGAGTTCGTGCTGGGCGACGAGAAGACCATGCGGTGGGTGGTGACCGGGGTGATGCGGAGCGAGGGCAAGACGTTCGGGTCGGAGGTGTGGGTGCGGCGGTTCAACCGCATCACCAAGCCGTTCGGCAAGGAGAACTACACCACCCTGGTGCTGCGGACCGAGCAGGACACCATCGAGGCCAGCCGGGCGATGGCCCACCACCTGGGCGCGCGGTACACCCAGCAGAAGCTGAAGGCGTTCGCCGAGCCGGACTACTTCGCCGAACTCACCAAGACGAACAACTTCTTCCTGACGGCGGTGGTGATCGTGGCGGTGGTGATGGCCATCGGCGGGGTGTTCGGCATGATGACGACGATGTTCGCCAGCATCGCGCAACGCATCCGCGACATCGGGGTGCTGCGGCTGCTCGGGTTCAAGCGGTGGCAGGTGACCATCTCGTTCCTCATCGAGTCGCTCACCATCGCCGCCATCGGCGGGGCGGTCGGCTGCTTCGTGGCGTGGTTCTTCGCCGACGGCAAGTCGTCGGTCAGCACGCTGTCCGGCGGCGGCGGCGGGCCGGGCGGGAAGAGCTTCGCCCTGACCATCGACGTGGACGCGCAGGTGATGGCCCTGGGCATGACGTTCACCCTGGTGATGGGCCGGCTGGGCGGGCTGGTGCCGGCCATGAGCGCCATGCGGATGAAGATCCTGGACTCGCTGCGGTAGCTGGTGAACCCCGACCGCGAGGGAGGGGGTGTCCCGAAACCCACCCCCTCCCTCGCGGTCGGGGTTCACCAAGACACGGCCGGTGTCGCCCAACACCCGCCCGGCTACAATGCCCGTGGCCGCACGCCGGCCGCGGAGCCGACGGAATGACCCCGGACGAACAGGCGTTCTACAAACGGATGTCGGCCGACCCGGACGACGACCTGCCCCGGCTGGCGTTCGCCGACTGGCTGGACGAGCACGGGCGGGCCGACCGGGCCGAGTTCGTCCGCCTCCAGATCGACCGCTTCCGCCACTCCCCGGCCGACCCGCCGTCCGCCCGCGAGCGAGAACTGCTCGCCGCCAACGCCGCCGACTGGCTGACCGAGGTGCCCGCCGGGTTTCGCGACGGGGCCGAATTCGCCCGCGGGTTCGTGGCCCGGGTGCAGTGCGACGCCACCGCCCTGCTCACCGACCCCACCCCGGTGGTGGTCGCCCCGGTGGAAGATCTGACCGTCACCGTCACCGCCCTCGACTACTCGATGGAGAACGTCCGCCCGCCGCAACTCACCCTGCCGCTCCGCGGGCTGACGGTGGTGTGCGAGCCGTTCATCGGCCCGGCGGTGGCCTTCTACCTGCAGCGGTTCGGCCCGCAGTACCCGCGGCTGGAGCGGCTGACCATCCGGGACGTCGGGTTCAGCGACTACGGGGTGAGCATCCTGACGCCGGCCATCTTCCCCCGCCTGACCGCCCTCGACCTGATCCACTGCGGCGTCACCGACGCCGGGGCGGACGCCCTGCTCGCCTCGGCGTGGCCCGGCCGCCTGACCGAGCTGCGGCTGGCCGACAACCACATCTCCCCGCCCAAGCTGGCCCGCCTGCGGGCCGCGTTCGGCCCGGCCCTGGTGGGGTGAGGGGGCGAAGACCTCACCCCCCGGCCCCCTCTCCCACGGGGAGAGGGGGTGTTCAAGCGAGGCGCCAGACCGAGTTCAGCGTCGGCTTTCCGGTGGTCGTCGGACATTCCGCAGGTGCATTTCTCCTTTGAACACCCCCTCTCCGGCTCGGAGAGGGGGCCGGGGGGTGAGGTCTCTTCGCCCGCGCCAACGCCCGCCCCGCCGCCCCGTTATCCTTCCGACCACCACCCGCGGGCTGACACCCGCGGTTCTCCTTTCCCGGAGCAATCCGTGAACCGCTTCCTGCCGTGGGTCGCCGTCGGCGGCCTCACGTTCGCCGTCTGCACCCTCCGCCTGCTCGCCCAGCCGGACGACAAGCCGCCGCCGAAGGCGGCCAAGCTGCCGCTCACCCGCGTCGTCCTCACCACCGCCGGCGTCGGCTACTTCCACCGCGAGGGCACCATCGACGGCACCGCCCGCGTCGAGCTGAAGGTGAACGAGGAGGACGTGAACGACCTCATCCTGACGCTGCTGGCGAGCGACCCGAACGGCACCACGCGGGCGATCACCTACGACAACCGCGCCCCGGCCGAGATCACCCTGAAGGCGTTCAGCATCGACCTGACCGAGAACCCGAGCGTCGGGCATTTGCTGAACCAGGTGCGGGGCGAGAAGGTCGAGATCAGCCACGACGAGAAGGGCGTCGTCACCGGCAGCATCCTGAGCGTGCAGAAGCCGACGACCGAGGTGATCCCGTCGAACTTCCCGGAGGGCAAAGCCACGGTCGTCGCCCCGCCGAAGGACAGCGTCGAGCAGGTGAACCTGTTCACCGACGACGGGCTGGTGTCGGTGCCGCTGGCGAAGATCAAGAAGGTGAAGTTCGTGAAGCCGGAGCTACAGGCCGAGTTCCGCGCCGCGCTCGAAGCGCTGGCCGCCGCCCGCGGGGAGGCGAAGAAAGCGGTGGCGGTGACGTTCAACGGCCAGGGGCAGCGGAAGGTGAGCCTCGGGTACATGGCCGACGCCCCGCTGTGGAAGCCGACGTACCGGCTGAGCCTGGCCGGCAACGGGGCGACGCTGGAGAGCCTGGCGGCCATCGAGAACACCACCGACGAGGACTGGAAGGACGTGCGGGTGAAGCTGGTGAGCGGGCGGCCGATCACGTTCAAGATGGACCTGTACGACCCGCTGTTCGTCCCGCGGCCGACGATCGAACCGGAGCTGTACGCCAGCCTCCGCCCGACCGTGTACCAAGGGCCGGGCGGGGCGTTCGGGGTGGGTGGCGGGTTCGCCGGCCAACTCGGCAGCAACCTCGGGTTCCAGGGCGGCCAGCAGAACCTGGGCGCCGGCGGGGGGTTGATGGGGGCGCTCGGCGGGCGATCCCTGCAACAGAATCTCGGGGTTTTCGGCGGGGGGGTGGGGGTCGTTCAAGGGTACGGCGGCATCTCCCGCCCGTCGGTGCGGAGCATGCTCGCCCAGCGGCCGGATTACGATTCGGTGCGGAACCGCCAGCCGGACGAGGAGAAGAAGGCGAACCCGCCGGCGGACCCGACCGCCGCGGCGTCCGCCAACCTGGGGGAGGCGTTCGAGTACGCCGTCGCCGACCCGGTGACGCTGCCGCGGTTCAAGTCCGCCCTGGTGCCGGTGCTGAACGAGAAGGTGGAGGCCGACCGGCTCAGCCTGTACAACCCGGCGGCCCTGCCCGGCTACCCGCTCAAGGGGCTGCGGGTGAAGAACACGTCCAAACTGTTCCTGGCGCAGGGGCCGGTGACGATTTACGAGGGCGACGGCGCCGCAGGGCAGGCCCGCCTGCCGGACGTGAAGCCGGGCGACACCCGCCTGGTCAGCTACGCCATCGACCTGGACCTGCCGATGCGGACGGAGGCGGTGGGCGACGTGCGGACGCCGGTGTCGATGAAGATTTCGGGCGGAACGCTGGACAAGACCACGCGGGTGCGGACCACCAGCCGGTACGTGGCTGTGAACAAGGGCACCGAGGCGAAGACGGTGTGGGTGACGCAGCCGATCAAGGTGGGGTGGAAGCTGATCGCCCCGGCGAAGGCGGCCGAAACCACGCCCGACCTACACCGCTTCGAAATGAAAGTGCCCGCCGGCGAGAAGGCCACGCTGGACGTGATCGAGGAGGACGACCAGACGACCTACGTGGAACTGGCGAAGCAGACGGCCGACCAACTGGATGCGGCGATGCGAGAGCCGAGCACCCCGCCGGCGGTGAAGGCGGCGATCGGGAAGGTGAAAGCGAACGTGACCGCCCGCGGCGACGCCGACCGGGGCATCGCCGAGGAGAACGCGGCGATCAAAGAGGTCGTCGAGGAGCAGGGGCGGCTGCGGGCGAACCTGGCGACGCTGCCGCCGGCGTCGGACGCGCACAAGCGGTACGTGAAGAAGTTCGACGACCAGGAGACGGACATCGAGAAGCGGCGGGCGAAGGTGAAGGAGTTGGAGCAGACGAAGCAGAAGCTGGCGAAGGAGCTGACCGAGCTGCTGAAGGAGTTGAAGGCGGAGTGAGCGAAACAGTAGATCGGGAAAGTAGCAGGCACACGCCGTGTGCCGTCCGCGCGGACGGCACACGGCGTGTGCCTGCTACTATGGGTCGCGACTACTGGTCCAGGTGCTTCACCACCGCCCGCATCATCTGGAACATGTGCAGGGCGGCGCCGATGTGCGTCTCGTCCACCCACACCAGCGGCGGCTTGCCCGTCCCTTCCCACAGCCGCTTCATGGCCGCCGGCGGCACCACGTCGTCCCGGCTGGCCGCAATCAGCAGCAGCCGCTTGCCCTTCAGCCGGTCGGCGTACGTGAGCGGGTCCACCGGGTCGATGAGCGCCTTCAGCTTGGTCTTCGTCATCCCCACCACCGCCAGCCCGGCCAGCACCGGCCCGGCCATCGGGTGTTCGGCGAACGAGTCCACCAGCCCGCCGCCGCCGAGCAGCAGGCACGCCGCGGTCACCCGCGGCTCGGCCCCGGCCACCACCCCGCCGACCAGGCTGCCCAGGCTGGTGCCGAGGATCGCCAGCTTGTCCGCGTCCGCCTCCGGGCGGAGGGCCAGCCAGGCGAACGCCCGCCGGCAGTCGAGCACCGTCTGGGTGATGTTCGCCACCGATTTTTCCACGTCGGTGGACAGCAGCCGCTCCTTCGACCCGACCCGCCGCGGGCCGTAGTACGCCATGTGCACGACCAGCGCCGGGATGTCGTGCTGAGCCAGCCAGAGTGCTTCGGCCCGGCCGACCAACTGCGTGCCGTCGAGGATGTCCAGCACCACCGCCGCCGGCCGCTTCTTGGCATTCTTCGGCACGAAGAACTCGGCGTGGACGGTGTTGTTGCTCTCGTGTTTGGTCGTCACCGGCGACGGGAAGGTGAGGGCGTACACGGCCACGCCCGAGTGGGTCAGGTCGTACTTGTGCGTCAGGGTGTAGTCGAACGCGTGCGGCTTCAGGCGGAACCGCTCGGGCACCCCGGCCTTGGCGTCGTCGGCGGTGAACTGAATGGTGCCCGTCTCCGGCTTCGGCCCGGCGACGAGTGGGGAAGCCGCGAACAGCACGACGACGACGGACAGGCGACGCATGGCGGACCTCGGGCGGCACGAAGAGGTAGTCTATCTGGCCGGAGGCAGGAACACATGCGGGGACACGCCGAGCGCGGCGGCGACGGCATGCATCTGCGGCACGGTGAACGCCCGCTTGCCGCTCGCCAGCTCGCACACCGTCGCCCGCGCCAGCCCCGCCCGCCGCCCGAGTTCGGCCTGCGACAGCCCGCGGTCGTCCAGCAGGTGGGCGAGCAGTTCGTGCGGCGGGAGCGGATGCACCGGGTGGTGCGCCTGTTCGTACAGGATGACCAGGTCGGACAGCGCGTCGAGGTAGGTTTGCCCGCCGGCATCCAACTCCTCGGCGATCAACTCGTCGATCACCGCCTGGGCCGCGTCCAACTCGGCCTCGGTGCGGATGCTCACCAGCGGGTGCCGCCGCACCAGCCGCAGGTAGGTGTCGGGCACCGGCTTCCGCCGCTCCGTCGTTCGGCTCATCGCCTCCCCCTTCGGGCGTTCCGCTTCGGCGTCGGCTGGTAACACCGACAACTCGTCGCCCAGTCTTCGCGGTCGTATTCGGCGTGGGTCATCACCCGCAGCACGTACACCTTGTGGCTGGTGAAGAACACGCGGGCGATCAGCCGGTGGTGGTTCCCGGCCACGTTGAACACCGTGCAGTTCCCGACCAGATCGGCGGCCGGGAAATCCCCTCGCAGGTCGGCGAACGTCGCCCACTCGGCGGCCGACGTGAGCGTGAACCACGCCCGCAGGGGCACTTCGGCCCGCGGCTGAGTCGCCCAGAACTCGCGGAGCCGGCGGAGCGACACCACCCACATGACCGCCTCCCATTCTAGCGGTCCGCGAGCATGTTCACAAATCTCGAACACGTCAATAGCAAACCCGGTCTCACGACCGGGGCTTCGGTATGTCGCCCCCTCCGGGGGCTTGGAGTCCCGGAGGGACGGCATACCGTATCCCCGGTCGTGAGACCGGGGAACCGTTCGAGATGCCGCTCCGCCTCCGCTCCCTGGCCGCCCGTGCGTACCGCGAGGTGGCGTTCCGGCTGACCGGCGAAGACCCGTCGCAGTTCCTCGACCTGGCCGACCTGCCGCGGCTGAACAAGCTGCTGGCCACCGCCGGGGTGCCGCCGCTGTCCGCCCCGCCGGCGCCCGACCCGGTTCTCGGCGAACGGGCACTGCGGGTGTACGAACTCAGCCGCGAACTGCGGGACGGCCTGCCGCTGGCCCTCACCCCGGCCGGGCGGGAGGGGTTCCTGACCTGGGCGGTTCACCACTCGTCCGGCGAGCACCGGGTGTCAGCGGCGGAGGCGCTGGCGCTCCTGGCGCACGTCGATCGGCTGCCGGACCGCGGGCTGGAGCTGAGCTACCGCCTGCACCCGGCGTGGCAGGAAGCGGTGCCGGACGCGCTGACCGGCGGGTGGGCGAAGCTGACGCGGTTCGTGCGGGAGCGGTACGGGGTGCGGGGGCGGTGGCTGGGCGCAACAACCCCCTCACCCCCAACCCCTCTCCCACGAGGGGAGAGGGGAGCGAATCTGGTCGCCCACTTCGAGTACGCCTCCGGCCTTCAACAAGCCGCGTTCGGCCTGGTCGAGGCCCTGCACGCCGCCGGCGTCCGCACCTCCCTCCGCGACCTGCCGGTCACGTTCCGCCCGGACCCGCTCGCCCCGCGGCGACTGGGAATCGAGGAGTTCGACACCACCATCCACCTGGCGGCGGTGAACACCTTCCCGGACGACTGGTACCCGAAAGCCGGACTGTGGCCGCGGCCCGGAGTGAAGCGGATCGCCGTGTGGTACTGGGAGATGGAGGACGTGCCGGCCGAATGGGTGCCGCGGCTGGCCTGGGCGGACGAGGTTTGGGCGCCGACGCGGTTCATCGCCGACACGTTCCGCAAGTACGTGTCGGTGCCGGTGGTGCCGATGCTGCCCGGCGTGGTGCTGCCGGCGTTCGAGCCGAAACCCCGGAGCGCGTTCGGCCTCCGCGACGGCCGGTTCGCGTTCCTGTTCACGTTCGACCTGTTCAGCACCCTGGCCCGCAAGAACCCGCTCGGGCTGATCGCCGCCTTCCGCCGGGCGTTCCGCCGCGACGAGCCGGTGGACCTGGTGCTGAAGGTGTCCCGCGGGGACGAGATGCCGGCGGAGTTGGCGGTGCTGAACGCGGCGTGCGATGACAGCGGGGTGACACTGCTGAACGCGGTGCTGCCGCGGGGCGACCTGCTGGCGCTCATGGCGGTGTGTGACAGCTATGTGTCACTGCACCGCTCGGAGGGGCTAGGGCTGGGCATGGCCGAGGCCATGCTGCTGGGCAAGCCGGTGATCGGCACCGGGTACTCGGGCAACCTGGACTTCATGACCGACGCGAACAGCTACCTCGTGCGGTGCGGGCGGGTGCCGTGCGCCGCCGACGCCCCGCCGTACCAGAAGGGGGCCATCTGGGGCGAGCCGGACCTGGATCACGCGGCGGAGCTGATGCGGCGGGTGTACGAAAGCCGGGCCGAAGCGACGGCGCGGGGCGCGCGGGCGAAGCGGGAACTGGCGGAGGTGCTGAGCCTGGAGGCGTATGCGAAGCGGGTGGAAACAGCACTCTTGGCGAGCCGGGAGCGTGAGCGACCGGAGGTCTGAAATACTCCGGTCGCTCACGCTCCCGGCTCGCCGTCACCGCTTCCACCCCGCCGCCTCCTCGCCGTCCAGCCGCAGGGTCAGGCACTTGGCACTCCCGCCGGCCTTCAGGAACTCGTCCAGTTCCACCTCGATCGACTTGTATCCGGCCGCCCGCAGCGACACCCCCAGCTGGGGGCAGCGGCTGTTGTGAACCACCGTCTTCTCGACCACCACCGCGTTGCACCCGAAGCGGTGCGCCTCGTCCTCGACCACCGGAATCAGCTTCGGCACATGCGTTTCCAGCACCCGCCGGCCGTACCCGTCGAACGCGTCCGGGAAGTAGATGGCCTCGCCGGGGGCGAGCGGGCAGAAACAGGTGTCCAGGTGGTAGAACCGCGGGTTCACCAACTCCAGCGGTAAGCACCGCACGCCCAGCCGCTCGGCCACCCAGTTGTGCGCGTTCGCGTCGGATCGGGTGCGGTACCCGGCGAACAGGGTGTCCCCGCAGAACAGGGCGTCGCCGGCCCCCTCGTGGTACATCCGCTCGGGCAGGTGATCGACGGTGAACCCGTGGGCGGCGAACCACTCGTCGAACACCGGCGACTCCTTCGCCCGCACCTCGTGCTTGAACCGGCTGCTCAGGAACGTGTGGTGGAACATGAGGCCGGCGTTGGCGGTGAACACCAGGTCGGGCAGGCCGGGCTGCGGGGCGAGCGCGTCCACCGTGACGCCGAGTGACACCAGGGTGTCACGCAGCTTCGTCCACTGGGTGAACGCCACCGCCCGCACCGCCCCCAGGCTGCGGTTCATCCACGGGTTGATCTCGTACTCGATGCCGTAGTGGTCCGGCGGGCACATCAGGATGCGGGGCGGCATGGGTGGCTCGCGGCGGGCGGCGGTGTGGTATTCTACCGGGCGGGAGGTGCGGCCATGCCGGATGTGAAACGCGATACCTGGTCCGACTGGCCGCTGATCCCGCTGTTTTCCCTCATTCACCTGCTGCTGACGGGAGCGCTTGGCCTATTCGCCTTCTGTGCGCTGGGCAGCGCGACGCTGTGGGACGTGTTCGTAGTGTTGAACTGGGTACTCCTGTTCCCGATGATGGTCGCCGGGGTGTGTGGACTCCACACCTCTGCGGCGGGCTGGTGGGTTCTGAACTCCCTGCTGTACGGGGTGATCTGGTGGTTCACGTGGCGGATGTACAAGGTGCTGTTCCGGGCCGGGTCGAAGCGGGAGGGGTAGGCGACATTCCACCCACCCGCACGGGGGGAGGTGAAGAGGGCCGCTGCGTTGGTGTCCCGGCTTCAGCCGGTCTTCGCCCCGCCCGCAGACCGCCTGAAGGCGGGACACCAGCGCAGACACCTCCCCCCTTGCGGGGGAGGTCGGCGGCGGCGACAGCCGACGACGGGTGGGGGGTACTTCTTCGCCCCGCTCCCCTCCGGGTCGCGGCAAACCACGGATCAATCACTTCAGCTTCTCGAACGCCGCGTTCCCGATCGGGTACTGCTTCCAGTCTTTGAAGTCGAAGTGCCACCACTCGGCCTCGTACACGGTGAACTTGTCCGCCTCCATCGCCCGCCGCAGCAGGTCGCGGTGCCACCGCTGGCGGCTGGTGCCGCCGGGGTAGTCCGGGTACGCCCGATCCGAGAACTCGTCGAACCCGCTCACCACCTCCACCGGCTTGCCCGTCTTCAGGTCGTACAGCCCGAGGTCCACCGCGCACCCGCGGTTGTGCCGCGACCCCTTGCTCGGGTCGGCCACGAAGTTGCGGAACTTGTCCGGCGTGGCGTCCCAGAACATCTTGGTGACGTGCCACGGGCGGTAGGCGTCGAACACCAGCAGCCCGTACCCCTGCTCGGCCAGCTTCTTGTGCACCCGGCCGAGCGCCTCCGCCGCCGGCTTCTGCATGTACGCTTTCGCCGACGTGTAGAACGGCACGCTCAGGAAGTTGTTGTCCGTCGCGTACCGGATGTCGAACTTGATGGTCGGGTCGATCGTCGCCAGGTCCACCAGTTCCGGCTTGCGGAACTCGCCCTTCTCGACCGGCGGGGTCGCCGCCAGCGCCTCCTTCCGCAGTTCGTCCAGCGGGCGCTGCGGCTTGATGCGGAACGTCTCCCCGCCCTCGCCGTCGATCTTCCGCCGCTCGAACGTCACGTTCGCCGCCACCACCTTCGTCGCCCGCCCGTCCTTGTCGCGGGTGAAGTGCAGCTTCTCCCCGTGGTACATGCCGCGGTCCGGCGGGAAGGCGAACACGGTCTCCGACTCCTCCGTCAGCGGGTCGATCTCGGTCCACTCGATGAGCGCGTGAAGCTGGCCGTCCTTCTCGTAGACGAACAGCGTGTTGTGGTCCCAGCCGTACTCGCCGATCAGCCCCTTCCACCTGGCCGGCGGCTCGGGCGGCGGGGTGGCGCTCGGCTTCTCGCGGGTGAACGCGCGGCCGCTGACGGTCAGCTTGTCCCCGTCGCGGGTGAACCTCAGGCCCCACGATTCCGTGTCGTCGGTGAGGTACCCGCCGTCCGTCTTCCGGATCTGGAAGCGGTGCCCGCCGCGGCTCGGGGTGACGAACACCTTCCCGGCCGACTCGGTCACGTCCAGCCAGCGGTCGAGCGTGCGGTACCGGCCGACCAGTTCCGTCGCCTCGGCCGGCGGGATGGCGGTCGTCTCCTCGACCTTCGGTAGCGGCTTGCCGTCCCGCGCCGCCAGCATCATTCGCAGGGCGTCGTTGGCGATGCGGGTGACGACTTCGTTCGCCACGTCCCGCGAGCAGGTGACGATTACCCCGAGCTTCTCCTTCGGCAGCAGGGCCAGCTCGGTGGCGAACCCGTACACCGCCCCACCGTGCCCGATCCGCTTGCGGCCGTCCAGGTCGCCGACCATGAACCCGATGCCGAACCCGGACTTCGCCCCGGCGTCGGCGAACTGCGGGGTGAACATGGCCGCCACCGTCTCCGGCTTCAGCACGCCCTTGCCGTCGGCGAACAGGCACGACATGAACTTGCCCAGGTCGCCGACGCTGCTGTACATGGACCCGGCCGGGGCCATGCCCAGTTCGAACGTCGGGGCCGGGAACTCGCGGCCGTGGACCGACCACATGACCGCCTCGGCCAGTTGCTTCTTCACCGCCGGGGTGGCCTCGAACGCGCTGGCGGTCATGCCCAGCCGGTCGAGCACGTCCTTCTTCAGGTACGTCTCGAACCGCTCGCCCTGCGTCTTCTCCAGCACGAACCCGACGGTGGCGATGGCGGCGTTGGAATACTTGATCCGCTTGCCCGGCGGGTACACCAGGTCCAGGCCGTTCACGCTGCCCACCGTCTTCTCCAGGGTCGGGCCGGTCGGGTCGAAGTAGTTGCCCACCGGCGACTCGCGGATCAGCCCGGAGCGGTGGGCCATCAGGTGCCGCAGCGTCACCTCCGTCTTGTCGAACGGGTTCTTCGGGGCGAAGTTCGGCAGGTACTTCGACGCCGGCGCGTCCAGGTCGATCTTCCCCTGCTCCACCAGCCGCATGATCGCCACGTCGGTGAACAGCTTGGACACCGACCCGACGCGGTACACGGTGTCGGCCGTCGCCGGCTGCGTCTTCTTGGCGTCTCGGAACCCGAACCCGGTGCTCCAGACGAGTTTCTGGTCGTCCACCAGCGCGATGGAGAGCGCGGGCAGGTTCTTGTCCTTCACCTGCTGGTCGATGAGCGCGGTGAGCTGCTTGACGACCGGGGCGTATTCCGGCGGCGTCTGGGCGACGGCGAACGCAGGCAGCAGCAGGACGACGGCGAACGAGCGGAGGCGGGGCATCGGGGTGGCTCCGGGTGGGACGGGGTACAGAGTAGCCTGTTTGTAAGTAGTAGGCACACTCCGTGTGCCGTTCAGATGACGGCACACGGAGTGTGCCTACTACTTATTGGTTCCCCGCAGCACCCGCTCGAACGCCGCCCGCACCTCCGTCCGCACCCGGTCGAGGCGGGCGGTGAACGCCGCCGGGTCGGCGAACCCGCTGCGGCGGGCCAGCTTCGCCAGGTCGTCCGGCTTGTCGGGCAACTCCGTCAGCGGGCGGTCGGTCACGATCCGCAGGCGGGCCTCGACGAACCGCAGGAACGAGTACCCGTCGTGGAGGGCGGCGGCGTCGGCCGGCGAGAGCAGGCCGGCGGCGGTGAGGGCGCCGAGCGCGTCCCACACGTTCGGGGTGAGGATGTCCGGGTGCTGGCGGGCGTGGGTGAGTTGCAGCAGTTGGACGGCGAACTCCACGTCGGTCAGCCCGCCGCGGCCCCGCTTCAAACTGCGGGGTGAAGCGGACGCTTCCAGCTTGCCCCGCATGGCCGCGATCTCGTCCGGCAGCTTGGCGGGGCAGGGGAACGCAGTCGCCGCCTCCTGCACGGCGGCCGTGACCGCTTCGGCGAACGCCGGGCCGCTCGCCCGCACCACCCGCCCGCGGGTGAGCGCCTGCCGCTCCCACCACTGCGCCCCGCCGCCGGCGTAGTACCGGCGGAACTCGCCGAGGGAGAGCGCCAGGCTGCCCGACTGGCCGGTCGGCCGCAGCCGCATGTCCACGTCGTACAGCCGGCCGAGCGGGCCGGTGCGGCCGGCCGTCTGGATGGCCCGCTGGGCCAGGGTGGTGAACAGGTGGTGGGCAGCGGTCGGGTCGGAGGGCGGGTCGGCGTACACCAGCACCACGTCCAGGTCGCTGTGGTAGCTGATCTCCCGCCCGCCCAGCTTGCCGAGACCGAGGACGGCGTAGGGCAGTGCGTTCCCCTCCCCTTCTTTTCCACCTCCCCCCGTTGGGGGGTGGTGGGCGAGCGAAGCGAGCCGGGAGG
>JALHQU010000158.1 GCA_022841795.1 Fimbriiglobus sp. | reverse complement strand
CTCGTCGGCCAGCTCGTCCGCCACCACCAGGTCGGCGTCGTACCCGAACAGGTGGGCCACCAGCCGGGCGAAGGTGAACGGGGTGTGCCGCTCCGGGCCGACGGCGTGGAACGTGCCGGCGTGCCCGTTCCGTAGCAGGTCGAGCGTCACGTCGGCCACGTCCGCGGCGAACGTCGGCACCACCGTCCGCCGCGGGCTGGCGGCCACCGGGTCGAACCGGCTGAGCGCGTGGGCCATCCGCCCGATGTGCCCGAACCGGGCGGCATCGAACACGTCGCACGTCCGCACGATCAGGTGCCGCTCGGGCAGGGTGTCCCGCACCAGTTGCTCGGCCACGGCGAACGCCGCCCCCCGCTCCCCCGTCGGCTGAACGGCGTCGTCCTCGCGGTACGCCCGGCGGTCGGCGGCGAACACTTCCGGCGAGGAGAACAGCATCAGTACCCCGCCGGACTCGGCCACCGCGCTCGCCACGTTGCCCACACCCGCGACCTCGTCCAACGGGGCGGCGAACACCGTCGCCTCCGGCTGGTAGTCGGCGATCAGTTCGCGGACGGCGTCCGCATCCCGCACGTCGAGTGGAGCGGACTCCGACGCCCCGCGGTAGCTGGTGGTCAGGTGCGGCAGTTGGCGGGAACCGCAGGCGGTGGCGACGGCCGAACCGAGGGTGCCGGTGCCGCCGAGGATGAGCGTTCGCATGGTGTGCGTCCTTGCACGAAGCGGTCGAGTGAACCGGGCGGGGCGAATCCTTCGCCGGCCGGCCGGTTCGCGGAGGGAGTAGCGTAGGCCGATCGGCCGGAATGGTCAACCCGACTGGCAATAAGTAGTAGGCACACTCCGTGTGCCGTTCTTCGTCAGAAACGGCACACGGAGTGTGCCTACTACTTATTCTGCTCCTTCGGCCAGAACGCCAGCACCGCGATCAGCGCCACCACCGCCGGCACCCACGCCACCGCCAGCACCCGCACGTGCCCGCCGGCCCAGTCGCTGAACGCCCCCTGCACCCAGTACAGGGCGGCCAGGTACAGCGAGTTGATGCACCCGAGCGTGCCCGTCACCTTCCCCTGGTTCGCCCCGGAGATTTCCTGGCTGAGCGCGAAGTAGGTGGCGAACAGCCCCAGTCCGCCGAACCCGGTGACGAGTACGATCGGTTCCAGCCAGCCCGGGCCGGCGAACGGCAGGGCGGCCGACGCCGTCACGAACAGCACCCCGAAGGCGAACACCCACATGCGGCTGGCGTGCAGCGGCAGCCCGGCCCGCCGCAGCCCGACCACCGCGAACCCGACCAGCCACGAGCCGACATCCGCGACGACGAAGTAGAGCGTGTTGAACCGCAGGCTCTGCTCCGGGGTGTACCCGTGGTCCTCCCGCAGGTGCAGCGGCAGCCACACGCGGAACGTGTGCCAGCAGGTATTCACCCCGACGATGACCGCCACCAGCACCCAGAACCGGCGGTCGCGGAACACGGCGGCGAACGGCTCCCGCGGGGCGGTCGATGTCGCCGGCTCGTCCGCCAGCACCCGCCGCGGCACGGTGAACCACCACAGCAGCACCCACCCGAACCCGATCAGCCCGACCACCCGGAACGGCAGCCGCCAGGCGGTCGGGTCGGTCGCCCACCACAGGCACACGGCGATGACCGGCGGGGTGACGATCGCCCCCAGCCCGGTGCCGCTCTGGAAGATGGAGTTGCCCAGCGACCGCTCGTCGCGGCTCATCACCTGCCGCACGGTGCGGATGCCGCACGGCCAGTTGCCGGCCTCGAACACCCCGAGCATCATGCGGCAGCCGAACACCGCCCAGTACCCGTCGGCGTACCCGGTGAGGAACCCGGCGGCGCTCCACCCGACCACCGCCACCGGATACACCCGCCGCACACCGTACCGATCAACGACCACCCCGAACACCACCGCCCCGACGCCGAACGCCACCTGGAACCCGCTCTCCAGAATGCCGTAGGGGGTGTTCGAGATGCGGAACTCGTGCTTGATCTCCTTCGACAACTGGTTCAGCGCGATGCGGTCCATGTAGTTCAGGGTGGTGGCGAGCAGCAGCACGCCGCACACCCACCACCGCCACGCGGACGGGCGGTCGGTCGCATCGGGGGGAGAGGGGGTCATCGGGCGGTCCGGTGGGAGGACCGCCGAGCATACCACCGGCGGGCGGGTCAGGCGAGCGCAAGGTAGCAGGCACACGTCGTGTGCCGCCCGCGGGTTTGCGAGCGGCACACGGCGTGTGCCTGCTACTGTCCGCCTGCCACCCGACTCACCAGCCGTACCACCACGGGTTCTTCGGGAAGAACGGGGAGTACGGCGGGAAGAACGGCGACTTGTACACCGGCGGGAAGAACACCGGCGGCGGGAAGAACGGCGGGCGGTACACCGGCGGCCGGTACACCGGCGGGAAGAAGATCGGCTTGCCCGACCCGAACGACTTGTTCTGTGGGAACGTCTTCGACTGCGGGAACGACTTCCCGCCCTGGGCCTGCGCGCCCGCCGCCAGCACCACCGCCGCCGACAGGGCAAGAATGAACCGTGCGAACATGGGGGATCTCCTCGTTAGGTTGCCCCGACGCCGGAAGCATCGGGGGGCACACGAGGTATCCGGAGCGACGGGCGAGGTCGGCCAAGATTACGACCGGGTCAGGCCGGGTCGGCGTCGAATGCGGCGGGCAGTTCGCTCTGGGCGTCGATCTTCGCGGACAGCCGTTCGGCCGCGGGCGGCGAGTATTGCTCCAGGTACTCGACCGCCGCGCGGATCTCCGCGAGCGCGGTGTCGGCGTGAGCCAGTTCTCTCATTTCACCGCCCGCTTCTGCCGGATTTCTTCCAGCATCTGCCGCGCGTTGATCGGCCCGCGGCTCACCCGCCCGGCGGCGATGTCGGCCTCCCCTTCCGCCAAGGCGGCCCGCAACCACGCCAGCTTCTCCTCGTCCTTCTTCTGCTGAAGCACCCGGACGGCCTCGGCCACCACCGCGTTCGCGTCCGCGGCTTCGCCGTGGGTCATCTGGTCGTCCACGAACGCCTGCAGGTCGGCGGGCAGGGTCACGGTCATCGGTCGGCCTCTCGGAATTGGCTGGCGTGCCACATTATAAATGGTATCATCCGGGAGTTGAACCCCGCCTGCCCGGACACCCCTGGTGTCGTCTGTCGCCTGATCCCGCCTCGACCGACCGGAGCCTGATCGCATGAAGGCGCTCGGCCTCACGTTGTGGATCGTGACCGTTCCCGCACTCGGGTTCGCCGGCCCGCCGGTCGAGCAGGTGATCGATTCACACATCGACGCCAAACTGAAGGCCGACGCCGTCTCCCCGGCGCCGCAGGCCGACGACTACACCCTTGTCCGCCGCCTCACGCTCGACCTGGTCGGTCGCATCCCGACGCCACAGGAGACCGACGCCTACGTCACGTCGAAGGACGCGGACAAGCGGGCGAAGCTGGTCGATCGGCTGATGGCCTCGCCGGGGTACGCCCGGTATCAGGCGGTGCAGTTCGACGTGATGCTCAGCGACCGGCCCGGCGGCGGGGGGAAGAACGGCTCGCTGCGTGATTACCTGACGAAGGCGATCCAGGACAACCGGCCGTGGGACCAGATGTTCCGCGACCTGATGCTGCCGGACGACGCCGACCCGGCGAAGAAGGGGGCGGGCGAGTTCCTGCGGCCGAAGCTGGCCGACGCCGACAAGCTGACCAGCGACGTGAGCGTGGCGTTCTTCGGGGTGAACGTCAGCTGCGCCCAGTGCCACGACCACCCGAACGTGAAGGACTGGAAGCAGGACCACTTCTACGGGATGAAGGCGTTCCTCGCCCGCACCTACGACGCCGGCGGGGTCGTGGCCGAGCGGGAGGTCGGGCTGGTGAAGTTCAAGCCGACGAAGGGGCCGGAGCGGAACGCCAAGCTGATGTTCCTGACCGGGGCGACGGTGGACACCGACACCGCCCGCGAGCCGACGAAGGACGAGCAGAAGAAGGAGAAGGAGGCGACGGAGCAGGCGAAGAAGGACAAGGAGAAGGCGAAGGCCCCGCCCCCGCCGGCGTTCAGCGCCCGCGGCCAACTGGTGGAGGTGGCCCTGCGGCCGAAGGAGTCCGAGTACTTCGCCCGCAACATCGTCAACCGGCTGTGGCACCGCTTCCTCGGGTACGGGCTGGTCAACCCGCTCGACCAGATGCACTCGGAGAACCCGGCGTCGCACCCGGCCCTGCTCGATGACCTGGCGGCGGACGTGCGGGGCCACGGGTACGACCTGCGGCGGCTGGTCCGCGGGGTGGTGATGAGCCGCACGTACAGCCGGGCCAGCCGGTACGACAGCGAGTCGCACCCGGAGGCGAACACGTTCGCCGTCGGCCGGCTGAAGCCGCTCACCCCGACGCAACTGGCTACCTCGTTACGGATCGCCGCCACCGACCCAAAGCAGTTCGACGGCAAGCCGGACGAGATCGAGAAGAAGCTGGAGCAACTGGAGGCGTCCGCCCGCGGGTTCGCCGGCAGTATCGCCCAGCCGACCGACCACTTCCAGATCGGGGTGAGCGAGGCCCTGCTGTTCAGCAACAGCGACAAGGTGATGAAGGAGTTCCTGGACGACCGCGGGGGTACGCTGCTCGGCCGGGTGAAGGACGAGACCGACCCGGCGGCGGTGGCGAAGGCGCTGGTGCGGAACGCCCTCGGCCGGCCGGCGACGGCCGCCGAGATCGCGGCGCTGAGCGAGTACATGACGAAACGGGCCGACCGCCCGGCCGAGGCCCGCAAGCAGGTACTCTGGGCGCTGCTGACGTGCCCGGAGTTCCGCTTCAATCATTGAGTTTGTGAAGAGGATTCACCGCCGAGGGCACATGAGGGCACATGAGAGAAGAGAAGATCAGGGTCTCAGAACATCTATTCCTGTCTCCCTCTCGTGCCCTCATGTGCCCTCGGCGGTGAAATCTGCCTGGAGTCAGACCCATGCGTTCGTTCTTCTGCCGGTCCGCCGACCACGCCGTCAGCCGCCGCGGGTTCCTCGGCGCCACCGCCGCCGTCGGCGCCGCCGCGTTCGCCGATATGACCGGGCTAAACGTGCTGTCGTCGCCGGCCCTGGCCGGCGAGTTGAAGAAGAAACAGAAGCGGGTGATCCTGCTCTGGCTGGCGGGTGGTGCCTCGCAACTCGAAACGTGGGATCCGAAGCCCGGCGCCAGCACCGGCGGGCCGTTCCGCAGCATCGCCACCGACGTGCCCGGCCTGCACATCTCCGAACTCATGCCGCAGATGGCGAAGCGGATGAACACCACGGCGGTGATCCGCGGGCTGAACACCAGGAACGGCGACCACGGCAGCGGGGCGAAGATCATGATGCGGGGGCGGGCGGACGTGGGCGGCGTCCGCTACCCGGACCTGGGGGCGGTGCTGGCCCGCGAGATGGGCCGGGCGGACAGTAAGGTGCCCGACTACGTCACCTTCTACACCCAGACCGAAGGCCGCGGGTTCGCCCCCGGCGACAGCGGGTTCCTCGGCGCCCGCTTCGCCCCGATGGAGCTGACCACGAACAACACCCCCGAGTTCATCCGCAAGCTGGACGGGGTGAGCGAACTCGACCACCAGCAGCGGGCCGACCTGCGGGAACTGCTCGGCAAGCAGTTCGCCGCCGGCCGGCAGTCCGACACCCTGGGCAGCCACACCCAGGCGTACCAGCGGGTGCGGGGGATCATGGCGTCCGAGAAGTTGTTCGACGTGACCCAGGAGCCGCAGAAGGTCCGCGACAAGTACGGCCCGACGCAGTTCGGCGAACAATGCCTGATCGCCCGCCGGCTGGTGGAGGCCGGGGTGCCGTTCGTGCGGGTGGCCCGCGCGTGGTGGGACAGCCACGGGCAGAACTTCGAGACGCACCAGGAGATGGTGCCCGAGTTGGATCACGTCATGGCGACCCTCATCGACGACCTGAAGGACCGCGGGCTGCAAGACGACGTGATGGTGCTGACGCTGGCCGAGTTCGGCCGCACGCCGGGCATCAACGCCAGCCTCGGCCGCGACCACTTCGCGTCGGCGTGGAGCATGACCATGACCGGCGGCGGGGCGAAGGGCGGGGCGGTGTGGGGCAAGACGGACGCCAAGGGCGACAAGGTGATCGACCAGGAGGTGAACGCCGGCACGCTGTTCGCCACCATCTACGAGTGCCTGGGCATCAAGCACGACAAGAACTACTACGTCGGCAGCCGCCCCATCCCGCTCGTCGATCCGGGGTTCGAGCCGATCGCTGAGCTGGTGGGGTGATTTGTTAGCCCGACGCGCGAGCGAGGGGCCAACCACCAGCTGGAACTGCGATGACTTCCGAGCGACCAGAGCCTACGGCTATCGCGCCACTGATCGCGGAAGCGAAGCGGGTGTACGCGGAAGTCGGGTTGGATTGCGGGGACGCCTTACTGCCACCCGCTGACGATACAGCGGTCGATGGGATTGGTGAGGCTCTCTCGCTCCCGATCCCGGCCGAACTACGGGCGGTGTTCCGGGTTCACGGCGGACAGGGAACTGTGGCGGCTGGTGTCACCGGGCTGTTCGGCGAGCATCGGTTGCACACGCCGGCCGAGGCCATCGAACACCACAGGATGTTCGCCGAGAATTGCTTGCTCGACCCACTGCCGCCCTTTCCACCGCCGGACGACGAGTGGGGGTACTGGGTGCCGGACTTGATCCCGTTCGCCTCGTGGGACGCCTACGACTTGTGCATCCACGCGAGGACAGAAGAGGTGTGGGAGTTCATTCCCAACGCAGGGCTGATCCGGCACCGACCGAGCATCGCGGCAGTACTGCGAGAAGTCATCACAGCCGTGCGAGCAGGTGGCGAGCCGGCGCTAGGGGCGATGCGTGGCCCGCCGTAGTCGCTCAGGTGGGATGCAATAAGACCGCAACAATCGGTGACCGGCCCCTCGCTGGCGCGTCGGGCTAACAGGACTTCCCATGAAAGCCCCCAACCCGGACACGCTGAAGCTGGTAAAGGAGCACGGCCGGCAGCCGATCACGTTCGCCGTCGCGCGGGCACCCGGCACCGACCGCGTGTTCCTCGGCTCGTCCGACTTCGCCGTGTCCGAGGGCGACCTGTCCGCCGCCAAGTTCGAGGCGAAGGAACTGTACAAGCACGACAGCTACGTCACCACCGTGACGCTGGCCGGGAAGGTGCTGGTGTCCGGCGGGTACGACGGCAAGCTGGTGTTGTGGGACACGGAGAAGAAGCAGAAGGTGCGGACCGCCGACGCCGCCCACGCCAAGTGGATCCGCCAAGCCCGCACCTCGCCGGACGGCAAACTGGTCGTCAGCGTCGCCGACGACATGGTGGCGAGGGTGTGGGACGCGGCCACCGGCCAACTCGTCCGCGAGTTGAAAGGGCACGCCGAGAAGACGCCGCAACACTTCCCGTCGATGCTGTACACACTCACCTTCTCGCCCGACGGCAAGCACCTGGCCAGCGGCGACAAGGTCGGGCACGTCATCGTGTGGGAGACCGAGACCGGCAAGAAGGCGGCCGAGTTTGACGCCCCGGTCATGTACACGTGGGACGTGAAGCAGCGGTTGCACAGCATCGGCGGCATCCGCTCGCTGGCGTTCAGTCCGGACGGCAAGCACCTGGCCGTCGGCGGCATGGGCAAGGTCGGGAATATCGACCACCTGGAGGGGAACGCCCGCGTCGAGGTGTTCACCTGGGCCGACGGCAAGCAGACGGCCGAATTCCCGGACAACAAGTTCAAGGGGCTGGTGACGCAACTGCGGTGGGCACCCGACGGGGCGTGGCTGCTCGGGGCCGGCGGGGCGAACGACGGGTTCGTCTGCTTTTACGACGTGGCAACAAAGAAGGTGCTGAAGGGCGAGAAGGTCGCCGCCCACGTCCACGACGTGTGGCTGAGTGACGACGCGATGTCACTGGTGACGGCCGGGCACAACAAGTTGGGGGTGTACAAGCTGGGGTGATTTTCAAGCCGCGGCATAGCTATGCCGCGGCTTCAATGTCAGCTCAACACCTTCTGCACCACCTCGCCGGCGATGTCCGTCAGCCGGAAGTCGCGGCCCTGGAACTTGTACGTCAGCTTCTTGTGATCGATGCCGAGCAGGTGCAGCATGGTGGCGTGCAGGTCGTTCACGTGCACCTTGTCCTCCACCGCGTGGTAGCCCAGCTCGTCCGTCGCCCCGTAGCTGATGCCGCCCTTCACCCCGCCGCCGGCCAGCCACACGCTGAACCCGGCCAGGTGGTGGTCCCGCCCGTTCCCCTGGGCCATCGGGGTGCGGCCGAACTCGGTGCCGAACACCACCAGCGTGTCCTTCAGCATGTCCCGTTGTTTCAGGTCCGTGAGCAGCGCGGCGACGCCCTGATCCACCTCCTTGGCGGTGCCGGCGCTGTGGTCCTTCACCGCCCCGTGGTGGTCCCAGTCGCGGTGGTACACCTGGATGAACCGCACCCCGCGTTCGGCCAACCGGCGGGCCAGCAGGCAGTTCGATGCGAACGACCCGTCCCCGCCCTTCGTGCCGTACAGTTCCAGCGTCTTCGCGTCCTCCTTGGTGAAGTCCACCAGGTCGGGCACGCCGGTCTGCATCCGGAACGCCAGCTCGTACTGCGAAATGCGGGTGGCGATCTCCGGGTCGTCCACCGCCTCGTTCTCCAGCCGGTTCAGCTTCGCCACCGCGTCGATCACGTCCTGCTGCTGGCCGGCCGTCACACCCTTCGGGTTCCGCACGTACAGCACCGGGTCGCCCTGCCCCCGCAGGTGGACCCCCTGGAACTTGCCCGGCAGGAACCCGCTGTGCCACTGCCGCGCCGCGATCGGCTGGCTCTGCCCGTACTTGCCGGTGCTCACCAGCACGGTGAACCCCGGCAGGTCCTTCGCCTCGCTGCCCAGCCCGTACCACAGCCACGCCCCGGCCGACGGCCGGCCGGGGATCATGCTGCCGGTGTTCATCAGCGTGTGCGCCGGGTCGTGGTTGATGGCATCGGTGTGCATACTCCGGATGACGCACAGGTCGTCGGCGCACTTCTCCCCGAGGTGCGGGAACAGGGTGCTGATGTCGAGGCCGGACTTGCCCCACTTCTTGAACGGGTGCTGCGGGGCGTAGGCGTTCAGCTTCGCCCCCTGCAGTTGGGCGATCTGCTGGCCCTTGGTGAAGCTCTCCGGCATCGGCTTGCCGTGCAACTCGGCCAGCTTCGGCTTCGGGTCGAACGTCTCCAGGTGGGTCATCCCGCCGGCCATGTACAGCCAGATCACCCGCTTGGCTTTGGGCGGGTGGTGCAGTTCGGACAGCACACCCGACGCCTTGTCCGCTGACAACGCCCTGTCAGCAAGGAGTGAGGCGAGGGCGACGGAGCCGACGCCCTGGGCAGTGCGGCCGAGAAACGCGCGGCGGGTGGGGGAGAACATAGGTGGCCTCGTCGTGTTCTGGCGAGCTGGGAGTGTGAGCGACCGGAGGTGTTGAACCTCCGGTCGCTCACGCTCCCGGCTCGCCGCTAATTCCGCGTCACGCTGGCGTGTAGGTTCAGGATGGCTCGCGTCACGTTCGTCCACGCGGCCAGTTCGGCCGCGTCCAGCTTGGCATTCGCCGGGCGAGCGCCGGTCGCCAGCAACTCCTTCGCCGCCTTCGCGTCCGTGCGGAACTGCTCGCGGTGTTTCGTCAGCAACTCCGTCAGCGTCTCCTTCTCGGCCGGCTTCGCCGCCCGCGACAGCGCCTTGCGGAAGGCGAAATCCAGCCGCTCGTCGGACGTCGCCCCGCCGGTCGTCAGCACCTCCTCGGCGAACACGCGGGCGGCCTCGACGAACTCCGGAGCGTTCAGCAGCACCAGGGATTGCAGCGGGGTGTTCGATCGCACCCGGTCGGCGGTGCATTCCTCGCGGGTCGGGGCGTCGAACGCCAGCAGCGCCGGGTGCAGGTACTGCCGCTGCCAGTGGGTGTACAGCCCGCGGCGGTACAGGTTCTCGCCGGTGTCGTTCTTCCACTCGCGGGCGGGGAAGTTGAGGAACGACCAGTACCCCGGCGGCTGGTACGGGTGGGCCGGCGGCCCGCCCATCCGCTTCGACAACAGCCCGGACGCGGCCAGCGCGTTGTCCCGCACCATCTCGGCGTCCAGCCGCCACCGCCCCTGCCGGGCCAGCCACAGGTTGAACGGGTCCTTCTCCCGCAACTCCGGCGTGGTGACGGAGGATTGGCGATACGTGCCGGACATCACCAGCAGTTTGACGAACTTCTTCAGGTCCCAATCGGCCCGCAGACGGGACGCCAGGAAGTCGAGCAGTTCCGGGTGCGTGGGCGGCTCCCCCTGGCTGCCGAGGTCGTCCGTCTTGCGGGCCAGCCCGGCGCCGAAGTACAGCTTCCACAGCCGGTTCGCCAGCACGCGGGCGGTGAGCGGGTTGTCCTTCGCCACCAGCCAGTCGGCGAGGTCGAGGCGGGTCAGCCGCCCGGCCTTCTTCGCCGGCTGCGGCAGCACCGCCGGCACACCCGGCTCGACCACCTCCCCGCTGTCGTCCATCCAGTTGCCGCGGGGCAGCACGCGGATCGGCCGCGGCTTCACGGTGATCGTGGCGATGGTCTTCGGGATCGTCCGCTGGAAGTCGTCGCGGGCCTTGGTCGCCGCCACCGACTTCTTGACCACCGGGTCGGCCGCGGCGATGCCGAACACCGCCCGCGACCCGGCCGCCGTCTTCGCCGCCTTGTCCGCGGTCGCGTCCAACTCGGCCTGCTTCTTCGCCTGGGCGTCGGTCGGCAGCGGCAGGTACGGGCTGAAGTCCTCGCCGCCGTACAGCCCCCGCTCCTGGATGTCGGCGAAGAACGCCTCCAGCCGGTAGAACTCCGTCGCGCTCAGCGGGTCGAACTTGTGGTCGTGGCACTCGCAGCAGCCGGTGGTCAGCCCGAGCCACGCCCCGCCCACCGCCCGCACCCGCTCGGCCGCGTACTTCGCCAGGTATTCCTTCGGCTGCACCCCGCCCTCGGCGCTCATCATGCCCAGCCGGTTGTACCCGGCCGCGATCTTCTGGTCGAGCGTCGGGGTCGGCAGCAGGTCGCCGGCCAGTTGCTCGCGGGTGAACTGGTCGAACCGCATGTTCGCGTTCAGCGCCCGCACCACCCAGTCGCGGTACGGCCACACGCTCACCTCCTGGTCGCCGTGGTACCCGACGCTGTCGGCGTACCGGGCCAGGTCGAGCCAGAACGCGGCCATCCGCTCGCCGTACTGCGGACTCGCCAGCAGCCGATCCACCACCTTCTCGTAGGCGTTCGCCGACTGGTCGTTGACGAACGCATCCACCTCGGCCGGGGTCGGCGGCAGGCCGATCAGGTCGAACGACAGGCGGCGGAGGAGGGTGACGCGGTCGGCCTCCGGCGAGGGCTTCAAACCTTTCTCGGCCAGCTTCGACTGCACGAACGAGTCGATCGGGCTTGTCCCTTGTTCCTTGCCACTTGCTACTTCGATCTGTTTGATCGGCGTGAACGCCCAGTGGTCTTCCCACTTCGCCCCCTGCTCGATCCACCGCGTGAGCGTGGCGATCTGCTCCTTCGTCAGCTTCTTGCCGGACTCGGCCGGCGGCATGTGCGAGTCGTCGGTGGCGGTGACGCGGGCGAGCAGCTCGCTCGACTTCACGTCACCAGGGACGATGGCGGTGGACCCGGATTTGGTCG
The DNA here is from genome assembly GCA_022841795.1 of Fimbriiglobus sp. Taxonomy (GTDB): domain Bacteria; phylum Planctomycetota; class Planctomycetia; order Gemmatales; family Gemmataceae; genus JALHQU01. The sequence continues at coordinate 4,348 of JALHQU010000158.1, read as the reverse complement.
CCGCCTTCGCACTCTTCTCCTGGTCGAACCGCAGCCCAGCCTTCACCTTGCGGGCGTCCGGCCCGTGGCAGGCGTAGCAGTTGTCCGACAGGATCGGCCGCACGTCGCGGTTGAACTCGACCGGCTTGCCGGCAGCGGGAGCGAGACCGGCGACAAGAAGAATGGCGAACGCGGAGCGGGTCATGCGTCTCAGCCCGGAAGAGGAGTGCCGGCAGAAGGGTAGTGTACCACCCGCGGGCACGCCGGGGCAACGAGTTAGCCCGACGCGCGAGCGAGGGTCGAAGGCGGCTGGCCCCTCGCTCGCGCGTCGGGCTAACGACTCCAGATCACCCCGCCTTCCGCACCCCGCGGTCGTCGGCCGAGTCGGACGCGACGGCCACCAGCCGCTCCCACTCCTCGGGCGGGCACGGGTACTGAACGGCCAGGCGGCGGAGGTCGGCGAGCAGATCGGCGGCGGTGCGGTACGGGTCGGCGGCGGCGGCGGTGTCGCCCATCGGGTTGGCCGGGTCCGCCTCCAGCCGGCGGACGACGTGCAGCAGCGACTCGGGCAGCCCCTTCTTCCCCCGCCCCTTGCTGGCGGCGGGCGCCTGCGCCCAGCCGAACGCGATCTGCCCGACCGCCCGCAGGTCGGCGTCCGGGGTGGGGTCGAACGACGGCGGCATGCCGCTGGTCAGCCACGGCGGGTCGCCGCACCTGACCAGCTTCACCCCATCCGGGGTGAGCAAGAACGAGTCGGACGTGAGCCGGCCGTGGACCAGCCCGGCGCGGTGCGCCGCGTCCAGCCCGGCGGCGGCCTCGGTCAGCAGCCGCACCCACACCCCCGGTAGGGCGGCGGTCGGCGGCCACTCCGACCCCGGCAGTCCACTGGCGGCCTCCTGCACCACCGCCGGACGGCCGTTCAGTTCCAACACCTCCAGCGTGCGGACCAGGTGCGGGTGGTCGGCGTCACGGGCGGCGGCGAACCGCTGCCGGTACTCGTCCGGGTGGGCGGCGTCGGCCATCTCGGCGTCGCCCAGCACCCGCAGCACGCACAGCCCGCGGCTCGGGTCGAACACCCGGTATACGCCTTCGCGGGGCGTCACCCGCACCCGGTCGATCACCCGGAACCGGCCGAGCATGAGCGCGTCCAGGTTGCCGGCCTCGATGAGCGCGAGCTGGTACAGGGACACCGCCCCACTCGCCAGCAGCACCTGCCTCAGCGTCCGCCGCTGCCGCTGGGCCTCGGCCTGAAGGCGGTCCAGCACGTCCGGCTCGACCAGTTCGAGCGACCGCAGCAGGTCGCCGAGGTGCCGGTCACCGGCGTCGGGTTCTTCGACCGCATCCGAAGTCGCGTGCAGGTGCGGGACGGGCGTGGGTTCACTCCGCCGCTCACCGGCCAGGTCGCGGAGCTTCTTCCGATACCACTCCCGCATGTCGGCCAGGTGCCGCTCCACCTGGGCGCGGCGGTCGCTCAGTTCGTCTTTCTCGATCCGCAGTTGCTCCAGCTTGCGGGCCAGCTCGACGGCCGTGTCGTCCGACTTCCGGGCCGCCGACTCCAGCTCCGCCCGCTTCTGCTCGATCCGTGCCTCGCTTTGGGCGAACGAGTTTTTCAGGCCGCCGAGCTTGGTCTGCCAGTCGAGCAACTGGTTGCGGAACTCGGCGACGGCGAGGCGGTGTTCGGACCGGGCGGATTCCAGGCTCTCCGCCCGCTGCCGCACGGAATCGAGTTCCGCCCGCGCGTCGGTCCGCACCGCGTCCAGCGCCCCGCGGGTCTGGGCGGCGTAGGCGTGCAACTCGGCCAGTTGGCTGCGGAGCGTCTCCCGCGCCGTGGCCAGCTTCTCCATCACCTCGGCCGCCTGCCCGGCCAGGCCCGGCGTCTGCTGCCGCAGGTCATCCAACTGCTTCATCACCGCCGCCGTGCGGGTCGCCCGCTCGTCGCTCGCCGACTCCCACGCCCGCCGGGCGAGGAACAGCTCCTTCCGCCCGGTGGCGATGGTCCGGCCGGTGTCCCGTAGCCGCTCGATCTGCCGCCCGAGCGCCGCCTCTCGCTGGTCGAACAGCCCGCCGCGACGGACCAGTTCTTGCTCCCGTTCGCCCATCGCCTCGCGGAGTTGCCCGGCCACCTGTTCGGCCCGGTCGCGTTCGCCGCTCAGCTCCGCCCGCAGCCGGTCCAGGGCCAGCCGCTCGTCGGCCAACTTCGCTGCCGTCGCGTCCACCTCCCGGCTCCGCTGGGCGAGTTCCTCCGCCCGCTTCCGCAACTGGTCCTGGAACACCCCGCGGGCGGTGTCGGCGTCGGACAGTGTGCCCTCGCGAGTGCGGACGGCGGAGCGGTCGATCTCCAGCCGCTGTTGCAGGTCGATCACATGGGATGTCTTCGCCTTCAGCACGGCCGTCTGCTCGGCGATGTCGGCCGACCGGCGGTCGAGGTCCTGTTCGTGCTGCTGCAAGCGGTTCCGCTCGGCGATCAGTTCGTCCCGCTGGCGGCGGATTTCGGACAGCTCGGCGTCGAGCAGCCGTTGGCGTTCGGCCAGCGCCGACTCGGCCGCGGCGGAGGTGGCGTGCGACGCCCCGAGTTCGGCCCGCAGCCGCTCGGCCTCGGCCAGCCGGTCGTCGAGCATCTTCTGGGCGGCGGCCAGCCGGCTCCGCTCGTGCGTCAGCGCCGCCGCCTCGCGGTCCAACTCGACCTGCTGCCGGTCCAGCCGCGCCCGCAGCACGGCCAGGCCCGCCTGTTGCGCCTCCAGGTGGGCGTACCGCTCGGTCTGCTCCGCCGCCCGCCGTTCCAGCTCAGCCTTCAGCGTGTCCAGCCGGCCCGACTCCGCGGCCTGCCGCTGCTGCTCGGCGTCGGCCAGCCGGACGTGCTCCTCCAACTCCATCGCGTCGCGGGTGAGCTGCTTCACCTGCTGGTCGATCTCGGCGGCACGGCGGTCCAGGTGAAGCTGCCGGTCCTCGACCGCCGCCTGCCAGCGGTCCAGCCGGAGCAGGTCGTCGGCGTACCGCACCCGCTCCTTGTCGAACGCCGCCCGGTCCTCCTCGATCAGTTGCTCTTGCCGGGCGAGTTCGGCCTCGCGGGCGGCGTGGATGCGGTCGTGTTCGGCCGACCGCTCGTCCAGCCACCGCCGCTCCGAGTCGAGCGCCTGCTGCTGACGGGCGAGTTCGGCCTGGAGCGAATGCAGCTCGGCCTTCTGCGCGTCGAGCGCGGGGTCCGGGGCCGCGGGCGTTTCCACCGCCGTCAACTCGCGGGCGAACTGGTGCCGCCGCTCGGCCGCCTCCGAATCGAGTTCCTGGAGCCGGGCGGCGTGCGCCGCTTCCAGTTCCAGCTTCCGCCGGCGGAAGTCGGACTCCGCGGCCGTCGCCCGCCGGTCCACCTCGGCCGTCACATACTGCTGGAGCCGCGTGGCCTCGTCGTCCAGTTCCTGCCGCCGGCGGACGAGGTCCGCTTCCGTCCGCCGCTGCCGCTCGTCGAACGTGTCCGTCGCCCCCCGCACCAACTGCTGCATCTGTTCGAGCTGGTCCCGCCGCTCGCGGTACTGGTTGAACAGCGACTGGCGGATGTCGTTCAACTCCGCCCGCACGTCGGCCAGCTCCCGCTCGCGGGTGGCGATCTCGGCCTCCCGTTTCGTCAGCCACGCCTCGCGGTCGGCCTGCCGGGATCCGGCGGTGGCCGACTCCTGGATGGCCCGCACCTCGGCCTCGATCTCCTGCCGCCGGCGGTACCACGCCACCCGGTCGGCTTCCAGTTCGCGGGCCTGCTCGGCGAGTTGGGCGCGGGCGCGGTCCAGATCCGCCCGTTCGCGCTGGAGTGCGGCCGCATCGACCGGCGGGGCGGACGGCTTCGGCGCGGTCGTCGAACGGGAAACCGGGTGGAAGGTGGGGCGGACGTGCCCGCGGCCGTGGACGCTCACCAGCACGTCGGCCGACCCGACGGACACCCGGTCGCCGCCGCGGAGGCGGGTGCGGCCGTGGCCGGTGAACGCCGCCCCGTTCACCAGGATGGGGAACACCGGGGCGAGGCGGACGAGGGCCACCCCGTCGGAATCGCGGACGAACTGGCACACGACCGGCGGCAGGTTCGACCCGGGCAGCGTCAGGTCGCACCCGTCCGCCCCGCCGACGAGGAACTCGCCGCGGGTCAGGTCGTACCCGACGGCCCGGCCCGAACCGACGCGGACGTCCAGCCGTACCTCTGGTAGGTGCGGGTCGGCGTCCGCCGGCGGGCCGGCGGGCAGCAGGGGGGTGGGTGCCATCATGGCGGGGGGCGTCCCCGGTCACGTCCGTGTAAACCGTGAGATTGAACCCCATTCCGCCCGCCCCCGCAAGCCCGAGTTGCACCCGAAGTAGCCGGCCCACGCCGTGGGCGGGGGGAGCGTCC
>JALHQU010000157.1:12355-15987 GCA_022841795.1 Fimbriiglobus sp. | reverse complement strand
AGGGGGCTTTTCAACCACCCCTCTCCCGCGCTCGCATTCTGCGAGCTTGCCCTCTCCCCGTCGGGGAGAGGGGGAAGAAAGGCCACGGGCGGCGACAGCATTCCAACGCCGCACCCCGGCCGGCGGATTGCGGGCGACTCCCCGCCCGTCGCGGGCGAAGATCGTTCCGATACTATTTCTTCCGATCCCGTTTTTTTCCTCACGCGTGGGGTGTCCACCTCCCGTGAGGAATCATTTCCGGGGTTGTCGCCCAGCGGGGGGGCTGTGCAGAATCACCCCACCTCCCGCCGCACCGCCCGCGTCCCATGATCGAACTCGACGGCCTGACCAAATCCTTCGCCGGACCGGACGGCAAGCCCGTCGCCGCGGTGGACGACCTGACGTTCACCGTCAACCCCGGCGAGGTGTTCGGGCTGCTCGGGCCGAACGGGGCGGGCAAGACCACCACCCTGCGGATGCTGTGCACGGTGCTCAAGCCGACCGCCGGGTTCGCCACCGTCGCCGGGCACGACGTGGCCACCGACCCGTCGGCGGTGCGGCGGAGCATCGGCTTCCTGTCGGCCAACACCGGGGTGTACGACCGGATGACGGCGTGGGAGATGGTGGCGTACTACGGCAAGCTGTACGGCCTCCGCGGGGACGCCCTCACCGCCCGTCTGGAGACGCTGTTCGACGCGCTGCAGATGAATGACTTCCGTAACGTGGTCGGCGGGCGGATGAGCACCGGCATGAAGCAGAAGGTGAGCATCGCCCGCGCCCTGGTGCACGACCCGCCGGTGCTCATCTTCGACGAGCCGACCGCCGGGCTGGACGTGCTGGTGCAGCGGGCGGTGCTGCAGAGCATCGCCAAGCTGAAGGCGGAGGGGAAGACGATCCTGTTCAGCACGCACATCATGACCGAGGTGCAGAAGCTGTGCGACCGGGTGGCGGTGATGGCGAAGGGCCGCATCGCCGCCTGCGGCACGCTGGCCGAGTTGAAGGCGGAGCACGGCCAGGACGACGTGGAGGAATTGTTCTTCAGCCTGGTGGGGGAGTGAGGGCCAGGGTCTTTGTTAGCCCGACGCGCGAGCGAGGGCCGAGCCAGTGGACCCTCGCTCGCGCGTCGGGCTAACAAAACCACCAGCCGGGCTTACGGGAGGATGACGCCATGCCGCTGTTCGCGCTCTCGCTGTACCACCACGACGGCGACCGGCTGGTGCTGCACGCCATGCCGGTGATGCTCGGGGTGCTGTGCGTACTCGCCATCGCCTACCGCTTCTACTCGAAGTTCCTGGCGGCGAAGGTGGCCGCCCTGGACGACAGCCGGGTGACGCCGGCGCACCGGCTGAACGACGGGCAGAACTACCACCCGACGAACCGTTGGGTGCTGTTCGGCCACCACTTCGCCGCCATCAGCGGGGCCGGCCCGCTCATCGGCCCGGTGCTGGCCATCCAGTACGGGTACATGCCGGGGCTGCTGTGGCTGGTGATCGGCGTGTGCCTGGCCGGGGCGGTGCAGGACATGCTGGTGCTGGCGGCGAGCGTGCGGACGGACGGCAAATCGATCGCCGAGATCGCCCGGCGGGAACTCGGCGCACCGGCGGCGGTGATCGCCAGCCTCGCCATCCTGTTCATCGTGACGATCGCGCTCGCCGGGCTGGGCATCGTGGTGGTGAAGGCGCTCGGCGGGGAGGAGGCGAAGCTGCCGGCGGGGATGCAGGTGACGGTGCCGGCCGAAACCCCGTGGTATGCCGTCACTTCGAAAGCAGATGCCGATGCGCCGGCCACCCACCGCTACGAGTTCCCGCCGGGGTGTACGGTGCGGTACTCGGTCGCAGACGCCCCCGCCACGCGATCAGAAGGCTTCATGGTCCGCAGTGGCACGGCCGAACTGAACCCGGTGCCGGAGTCTATTCGCCGGGTCGGGAAACGGGAGGAGGCGCGGGGATTGATCGAACTTGGGCCGGACGGGAAAAGTGTGTCATTGAGCACGATGATCGATAGCCCTACGGTGGTGACATACACCCTCCCCGCGGGTTGCACCCAGGTCATCCCCGGGTCGTCGTGGGGCACGTTCACCATCGCCTGCACCATCCCGATTGCCATCTTCGTCGGCCTGCTGATGAAGTGGTGGAAGGGGGTGGGCGTGCTGGCCGGGTCGCTCGTCGGGGCGGCGCTGACGCTGTTCGCCGTCGTCGCCGGCGGGTGGATTCCCGGTTCCTCACTCGAACCCGTCTTCTCGCTCAGTAAGGACCAGACGGTGCTGGCGCTGACGGTGTACGGGTTCATCGCCGCCGTGCTGCCGGTGTGGCTCTTGCTCGGCCCGCGGGATTATCTCTCCAGCTTCCTGAAGATCGGCACGGTGGCCCTGCTGGTGGGCAGCGTGTGCGTGGCGAACCCGCCGCTGAACGCCCCCATGCTGAACGAGGTGTTCGTCAACGGCGGGCCGACGTTCCAGGGCAACATCTTCCCGTTCGTGTTCATCTGCGTGATGTGCGGGGCGGTCAGCGGGTTCCACTCGCTCGTGAGCAGCGGGACGACGCCGAAGATGATCGAGAAGGAATCGCAGGTCCGCACCATCGGGTACGGGGCGATGCTGATCGAGGGGTTGGTGGGGGTGACGGCCTTGATCGCCGCCGCGGCGCTGCCGAACGATCTGTACTACGACATCAACATCGCCATCGACCGCGCCCCGGCGTTCCAGAAGCAGGTGGCGGAGATCAACGAGAAGTACCCGCCGCTGGTCGGGGCGAAAGACGTGGCCCACCTGAACCTGGGCGAGGTGGAACAGAAAGTCGGCGGGGAATCGCTGCGGGGACGGACCGGCGGGGCGGTGACGCTGGCCGTCGGCATGTCGGTGGTGTTCGAGGACGCGTTCAAGTGGCTCGGCGTGCAGGGCGACTGGCTGCTCAAGTACTGGTACCACTTCGCCATCATGTTCGAGGCGCTGTTCATCCTCACCACCATCGACGCGGGCACCCGCATCGGCCGGTTCCTGCTGCAGGAGACGCTCGGCCGCGTGTACCAGCCGTTCGCCCGCCCGGACTGGCTGCCGGGGTCGCTGCTGGCGAGCGCGGCCATCACCGGCGGGTGGGGGTGGCTCATTTACACCGGCACCGTGGACACCATCTGGCCGATGTTCGGGGTGGCGAACCAGAGCCTGGCCATCCTGGCGCTGGCCATCGTGACGACGTGGCTGGTGAACACCGGCCGCGGGCGGTGGGCGTTCGTGACGGTGGTGCCGATGCTGTGGGTGTGCTCGACCACGCTGACGGCCGCCACGCACCTGGTGACGGTTCGGTTCCCGCTGATGATCGAGAAGGGGCGGAAGCTGCTGGACGCCGGGGACGCGGCCGGGAACAAGGACGTGCTCACCGGCTACCTGAGCATCGCCATGACGGTATTCGTGGTGGCGAGCGTCGGGTCGCTGGTGCTGTGGTCCGCCGCCCGCTGGGTGGGGGTGTTCACCGGCCGGGTGCCGGTGCGGAAGGGGTGATTCTTCGCCGCGACTGAAAGGAGCGGGCTTCCCCGCTCCTTTCAGAGACGGGTCCGAAAGTGGTCCGGAGAAACCGGACCACGGGCCGCCACAGAGGGCGGCCCCTACAAATCCTGGCATCTTGTAGGGGCCGCCCTCGGTGGCGGCCCGGCCGACC
>JALHQU010000157.1:0-12345 GCA_022841795.1 Fimbriiglobus sp. | reverse complement strand
GTCGGGGCCCCCGACGGAGCCGGCGCGCCGAACGCCATCGGCGTTCGGCTTCCTCTCACTCCACCTTCCACTTCCGCAGGGTGCGGTCGGCGGACGCCGTCCACAGGGCGGCCCCGTCCGGGCTGAACGCCAGACCCAGGACGCGGCCGGCGTGGCCGTCCAGCTTCGCCACCTGCTTGCCGTCCTCCGCGTTCCACACCCGCACCTCGCCGTCCGTGCCGCCGGACGCCAGATACCGGCCGTCGGCGGAGAAGGCGACGACCACCACCGGCTGGTCGAGGGACGGGGTGTGCCACTTGGCGGTGCCCGCGGCCACGTCCCACAGGTAAACGGCGTGCTCCTTGCCCGGCTGGAGGGTGCCCACCTTCATCGCCCCGCCGCCGCCGGTCGCCGCTAGGGTGCCCTTCGGGGCGAAGGCGGCGCACAAGACGGCCTCGGTCGGGCCGGTCAGCGGCTTCGGCTTCAGCTTGTTGTCCAGGTCGAGCACGAACACCTTGCCGTCCGCCCCGCCGACCACCGCCTTCTTGTCGGCGTTCACGGCCACCACGGTCAGCGCGTCCTCGGCCGCCCCCTTCCCGACCACCGACGCTGTGGTGATCGCCGGGCCGGCGGCGGCCAACTTCTCGTTGAACCGCAGGATACCGCCCGGCACCGTCACCACGATCCGCTTGGCGTCCGGGGCGGCGGCGAAGGCGAACGGCTTCGGCCGGAGCGGGTCCGTCTGGATCTGCAACTTGCCGGACGCCAGGTCCCAGAAGGCGAGGCGGTCGTCGGTCCCCACGGCCACCACGATCTTGCCGTCGGCGATGGTGTACAGCGCGGCGGCGCGGGCGTTCTGCCCGGCCAGCGGGCGGATCAGTTCGCCGGTTTGCAGGTTGATGGCGCGGAGGTTCTTCGGCTCCAGCTTCGGCGGCTCGTTCGGTTTCGGTTGGTTCCCGCCCGATCCGGGTTCGCCCGGCTTCGGCGGTTCGGGCGGACTGCCCGGCGGCTGGTTGCCCGACTGCTGGCCCGGCGGCGGCTCGGTCGTGCCCGGCTTGGCCGTGAACCCGACCACGGCCAGGGCGGCGTCCGGGGTGAACGTGACCGGGCCGAACGTGTCGCCGGGCCGCTCGGCGACGAAGATCGCCTGCTCGCACGGGCCGGCGGCGAACGTCAGGGTGGCGGTCGCCTTGGTGGGCGGCCGCTTCGACTCCCGGTCCGGGGTGAGGGTCACGTCCAGCGCCACCTCCGGCGTGGCCGGCGCGGCGGTCAACTGCACCGTCAGCGTGATCGTCGGGTCGGTGTTCCCCGACGGGATGGTCCCCTCGGCCGGGGTGATGATGACCTGTTTCGGGCCGGACACCTGCAGCCGCGCCGTCCCGCCGTACCCCTTCCGCTCCACCCGCACCTTCACCTTTCGTTCACCCCCGACGGTCAGCGGGCCGGTGCCCACGTCCAGGACGACGGGCAACTCCGTCGCCGGCGGCGGGGCCGGCGGTCTCGGCGTGTTCGGCCCGCGCGGCTCGGGCGACCTGTTGTCGGGGCCGCTACGGTCGGGCGGGGGCGGGCCGCGGTCGGGCGGGGGCGGCGCCGGATTACTTTCCCCCGTGGCGGGCGACCGGGCGACGGGCGGCTTGTTGCCGGACGTGGCGAGGATCACGACGGTGACGATCACGCCCACCAGAACCAACCCGCCGACGCCGGCCAGCACCCACGGCAGCGGAGACTTCTTCTGCGGCTTCTTCTTCGCCTTCTTCTTCACCTTGGCGGTGGGCGTGCTGGCCGGGGACGGCGTTTCGATCTGCTGGTTCGGGGCGGCCGGCTCGTCCTCCGCCACCCGCGGCACGGGGCGGGACGACGGGGCCGGGGTGGGAACGGGGGCCGGGGCCGGTGACGCGGGCACGGCGGCGGACGGCGGCGGGCCGGCCGGCGCCCGCAGGAACTCGGTCAGCGCCTGGGCGAACTTGGCCATCGACAGGTAGCGGTCGGCCGGCTTCTTGGCCATCGCCTTGGCCACGATCGCGTCCAGGGCCGGCGGCACGCCCGCCCGCACGTTGCTCGGCGGGTCGGCCTCCTTCAGCAGGATGGCCGCCATCTTGTTGGTGGTGGTGCCGGTGAACGGCCGCCGGCCGGTCACCATCTCGTACAGCACCACCCCGAGGGAGAAGATGTCGGCCGGCGGGCCGACCCCGTTCGGCTCCCCCTCCACCTGCTCCGGCGACATGTACTCCAGGGTGCCCAGGATGTCCCCCTGGCGGGTCAGCCCCTCGCTCTTCTTGTCGTCCTCCCGGCGGGCCAGGCCGAAGTCCATCACCACCGGCTCGTTGGCCGCGGTCATCAGCACGTTCGACGGCTTCAGGTCGCGGTGGACGATGCCGTTGGCGTGCGCCTCCTGCATCGCCAGCGCGATCTTGCGGACGATGCCCGCCGCCTGCACGCCGGTGAACACCTGCCCGCCCTCGATCATCTGGCCGATCGACCGGCCCTGGATGAACGCCATGGTGATGTACGGCAAGTTGTTGAACTCGCCGACGTCGTACACCGGGCACACGTTCGGGTGGTGGATGAGGGCGGCGGCGCGGGCCTCGCGGTAGAACCGCTGGCGGGCGCTGTCGTCATCCTTCCCGAGGAACGGGATCTTGAGCGCGACGGTGCGGTCCAACTGCTTGTCGTGCGCCTTGAACACCGCCCCCATGCCGCCGCGGCCGAGGCACTCGCTCAGCCGGTAGCGGCCGAAGTTTTTGGAGATCTTGCCGCCCGCCTGGGCCGCCGCCGCGGCCACGTCCGGGGCCACCTCCGCGGGGACGGACGAGCCGGTGGCGGCTTGCACCCCCACGGCGTCGCCGGGCGGCGTCGAGTCGGGCGGGTTGAAAGGGTTGGAGTCCGACATCGCTTCACCCTGATGCTGGAAGGCCGCAGCCCCCGCGAGGGGTCATCCGGAACCCACTGCTATTGTCGCACCTTTCGCCCGGTTGTGGGCGCCAGAACCCGACCGCTGATAGGAACGTAGTAGACGATTCCGACAGTGCTCGGGGAAATGATGGCACAGCCGTCGTAATCCCGAAAGGAAAAACTCGGCGATCGGTATCAAGTGAGCGGGCGTGGGTCGGACAGCCGAACCCACGCCCGCGGCCGGTTCGCCTCACTTCTGCTTGAAATCCTCCGAGTACGGCTTGCCGCTCACCAGGCCGCTGACCGTGCCGGCCAGCTTCTTGTCCGCCTTGAAGGCGTCGTGCTTGCCCACAAACACCGACGATGTGCCCGCCGGGTCGTCCTTCGCCGGTTTCGCCTCCAGCGTGATGGTGGCGGGCGGGTCGGCCGACTTGAGTACCAGGGTGAGGGTCTTGGCGTCGATCGCCGCCGCCTTCCAGTCGGGAAGGGCGTCGTGACCGCCGAACACATACACCGTCACCTCGCCCGCCGCCTTGTCCGCGGCCACCTCCAGGTGGTACTCCTCGTCCCCCCACTCGACGAGCGGCCCGCCGTGCGGCCCCTTCGTCGGGTGCTGGTGCGGTGGGGTGGTCGGGGCGGTGGACCCCGACGGGGCGGTCGGGGTTCCGCAGCCGACGATCAGCGGGCCGACGAACGCGGCCAGTAGCAGGGTCAGCTTACGCATGGGTACCTTTCGGCGGTGGGTGGAGGCCCGCTGTTTGGTTGAAATCGGGGTCTGATGCCGACCACCTTCGGTGGTCGGCGGGGCGCCCCCCCTAGGGGCCCCGCCACAGAGGGCGGCCCCTACAAGGCAACCGGGTTTGTAGGGGCCGCCCTCTGTGGCGGCCCGCTGGTCCGGCCGGGCCGGACCGGTATTTCGACCGAGCAGAGGCTCGTCACTTCTGAATGTACTCGCCCGGCTCCTTGATCTTCTCCGGCGACTGCTTGGCCTGCTTGACGAACTTCTCCAGGCACGGCGGGCAGCAGAACGTGTACTCCTTCCCGTTCACCCACCACTTGCATTTGTCGTCCGCCTTATTCACCGTCACCGGGCAGATGCGGTCTCCCGGTTTCAGGTCGTCGTCGTGCTCGAACGCCACGCCGGCGAACTTCACCGACGGCACCGCCCCGCCGTTCTTCGCGATGTCCGCCTGGGTGTAGATGCCGCCCGGCGTCAGGAACAGTTCCGTCTCCCGCGGGGTCGGGCCGGCCGGCGATTTCGGCTCGCCCTTGTGGTCGGCGTGTGCGGCCTGCTCGAACGACCCCGAGTACCGCGCCCCGTCGAACTGGCCGCCGACCGTGCCGGCCAGCCGCCGCATCGTCCGCAGCGCGTCGTGCCGGCCCTCGAACGCCGACGCCTTGCCGGCCGGGTCGCCGGGCTGCGGCTTCGGGGTGAGGGCCAGCGTCGTCGGCTCGCTCAGCTTGAGCGACAGGGTGAGTTGCCCGGCCGCGATGGGCACCGCCGCCTTCGCGTTAGCGTCCAGGATGTAGACGACCGCCGTGCCCGTCTCGTGATCGACGGTGAACTCGACGTGGAACTGGTGGTCGCCCCACTCGGCGAGCGGGCCGCCGCGGGGTCCGATGGTGGCGTGGTCGTGTTTGGCGGCCGTCGGCGCGGCCGGGGCCGGGGGTTGCGGCGCGGGCTGGTTCCCACACCCGGCGATCACCGGGATAACGAGTCCGACCAGCAACAGGGTTATCGTTCGCATCGGTTCCTCTTATCGGTTGGTGGGCGTGGCTTCGTCTACCGTTGCCGGATGGAGTGAGATTACCTCCGCGGCCGGCGGGTCGTCCAGCCCGTCGGACTCGGCGTCGGCCTGGGCGATGTTGACGGCCGACTTGCCGCTGAACCGCCAGAACAGGCCGGGGTGGATCAGGAACTCGCAGAAGGTGCTGGTGATCAGCCCGCCCAGGATGACCGTCGCCACCGGGTACAGGATCTCGCGGCCCGGCTGCTGCCCGGCCAGCACCAGCGGGATCAGCCCGATGCCGGCGGTGAGGGCGGTCATCAGCACCGGGGCCAGTCGTTCGAGGCTGCCCCGCAGCACCATCCGCTCGGTGAACCCTTCCCCCTCCGCCCGCATCAGGTGCAGGTAGTGGGTGACCAGCAGCACGCCGTTCCGCACGGCGATGCCGCCGAGCGAGATGAACCCGACCAGACTGGCGACCGACAGCGTCTGCCCCGTCACCACCAGGGCCAGTACCCCGCCGATGAACGCCGTCGGGATGGCGTTCAGGATTTGCAGCACGATCCGCGCCGACGGGAACAGCACGAACAGCACCGCGAACATGCCGACCACCGACACCGCCGCCAGCACGGCGATCAGCCGGGTGGCCCGCCGCTGGCTCTCGAACTGCCCGCCGTACTCGACGAAGTACCCCTCGGGCATCGGCACCTCGCTCGCCACCGCCGCCTGAATGTCCGCCACCACGCTCGCCAAATCGCGGCCGAGTGCGTTGCACCGGACGACGATCCGCCGGCGGGCGTTCTCCCGTTTGATCTGGTTGGCCCCGGCGTCCCCGCCGGTCGGCGGGGTGATGTCCGCCAGCTCCTTCAGCCGCACCTGCCCGCGGCCGGTCGGCAGGTCCAGCCGCAGCTCGCCCAGGTTGGCCACGTCCGCCCGGTACGCCTCGTCCAGCCGCACCAGCAGGTCGAACCGCCGCTGCCCCTCCACCACCTGCGACACCACCTCGCCGTTCAGCGCCGTCTGCACGAACTGGTTCACCGTGTCCCGGTCCAGGCCGTGGTACGACAGGTCGTCCGGCCGCAGCCGGATGTGAATCTCGTCCACCTTGCGGATCGGCTCGACGACGAGCGAACTCACCCCGGCCACCTTGCCCGCCGCCGCCTTGATGCGTTCGGCCGTCCGCTCCAGCGTGCCCAGGTCGTCGCCGTACACCTTGATGGCGATCTGGGCGGTGCTGCCCGAGATCAGGTGCGAGATCAGGTGCGCCAGCGGCTGCTCCACCTCCACGTCCGCCCCGGCCACCTCCGCCTTCACCGCGTCTTGCAGCAGTTCCAGCACCTGCTCCCGCGTCTTCCCGCAGTCCGGGTTGATGGTGACGAAGAACTCGTTCTCGTTCGGCGGGTCGGCGTGCTCGTCCATCTCCGACCGGCCGGTGCGGCGGCCGAACGCCAGCACCTCCCCGGTCGGGTTGTCGGGCGTCTTGCGGAACCGGGCGATCACCCGATCGGCCACCGCCGACACGCGGTTCGACGCCTCGACCGACGACCCGGCCGGCAGGGTCACGTTCACCTGCACCGTGCCCTCGTCGAACGCCGGCAGGAAGTCCGCCCCGAGGGTGGTCAGCCGCCACCCGCAGTACCCCGCCAGCACCCACGTCAGCAGCAGCAGCAGCCCGGCCCGCCTCATGCTCAAGCGGACGAGGTGGGCGGCGAGCCACTTCAGCCCGCGGAGGAGCAGCCCGTCCCGCTCGCGGTGGACGGCCTTCGAGTTCGCCAGCAGGTAGTACGACAGGACGGGGGTGACGGTGAGGGACACCAGCAGCGACGCCAGGATGGACACGATGTACGCCACCCCGAGCGGGGCGAACAGCCGCCCCTCGATTCCACTCAACGCGAACAAGGGGAGGAACACCAGGATGACCACCGCGGTGCCGAACACGATGGCCGTGCGGACCTCCCGGCTGGCCTCGTACACGACGCGGAGGGCCGGCTTGGGATTCGGGGAGTGATTGTTTTCGCGGAGCCGGCGGAAGATGTTCTCCACGTCCACGATGGCGTCGTCCACCAGTTCGCCCATCGCCACCGCGATCCCGCCCAGGGTCATCACGTTGATGCTCAGCTCCACCCCGGACACCCAGCCGACCAGCTTGAACACCACCGCCGTCACCGCCAGCGACAGCGGGATGGCGGTGAGCGAGATGAACGTGGTGCGGAAGTTGAGCAGGAACACGAACAGCACCACCAGCACCAGCCCCGCCCCGATGACCAGCGCCTCGCCCACGTTCGACACCCCGCGGTCGATGAACCCGCGGAGCTGGTACACGTTCGGCTCGACCGCCACGTCCGCCGGGAGCGACGGTTCCACCTCCCGCAACCCCTGTTCAACCGCGTCGGTGAGCGCGCGGGTGTCGGTGTGCGGCTGCTTGGTGACGGTGATGATGACGCCCGGTTCGCCGTTCACGCTAGCGTCGCCCCGCTTCACCTGCGGGCCTTGCCGCACCGCCGCCACCTGTTCGAGCAGCACCGTCCGCTTGTCCGTCGCCTTCACCGGGATCTGCTTCAGGTCGGCCACCACCCGCGGGGCGTCCGGCCCGAGCCGGCCGATCACCCGCACCGGCGTCTCCAGCTCCCCCCGCTCGACGAACCCGCCGGTGGCGTTCCCGTTGTTCGCCTTCAGCGCACTCTCCACTTGTTGCAGCGTCACCCCGTACTCGGCCATCGCCGCCGGGTCGGCCAGCACCTGGTACTGTTTCCGCCCGCCGCCGACGGTCAGCACCTGGGCCACCCCGCCGATCTTCAGCAGCCGCGGGCGGACCACCCAGTCGGCCAGCGTCCTCAGGTCCATCCGCCGCTGCGCCTCGGACGGGAACGGGACGGCCCGCGGCTGCCCATCGACCAGCGCGTGGGCCGTGCGGGTGCCGTCCGGGGTCGGGGTGTCCCACCGCACCCCGGTCACGGCCACCGCCTCCCACCTCGCCGGGTCGTGCCGGTCGGTCGGCTTCCACACGGTCAGCGACAGCGAGTTGTCAGCGACCCCCCGCTCGGCGTAGAACGGGGTGCCCGGCACCGGGGCGAGTTCCCCGCCGGTCGGCCCGGCCCGCCGCCGCAGCCCGGCCAGCACGACCTGCCCCATGATCGCGCCCGGCGGGGCCATCTGCGGGCGGAGGTTCGCCGGCAGGTCGCCGGCCACCGTCGCCAGCCGCTCCTGCACCACCTGCCGGGCGGCCTGCATGCTCGTGCCCCAACCGAACTCGACGGTGACGGCTGACAGCCCGAACCCGGACTGCGTCCGCACGTCCGACACCCCGGTGGCCCCGAGCAGGGCGGCTTCGAGCGGGTAGGTGACGAGCGTTTCCACCTCCTCCGGGGCGAGGCCGGGGCACTCGGTCATCACCGTCACCCGCGGGCGGTCCAGGTCGGGGAACACGTCGATGGGCAGCTGCGTGGCCAGGTACCCGCCGTACACGAGCAGGACGAGGCACGCCGCCACGACCAGCGGGCGGTGCCGGAGGGAGAACTTGATGACCGCGTTCAACATTTTCGATTTTTGATTGGTGATTTTTGATTGACGGCCAGGGTTACGCTTTCGGCTTGGCGTTGCGAGCGGCGGCCAGTTGCTTCGAGACCGTTTTCCGCGAGGCGACCATGATGGCGGTGATTTCGTTCGCCTCCTTCCACAGTGCTTGGACCTGTCCCTCCGTCAGCAACTCGCCTTCTACGATGAGTTCCAGCCAGTACGCCGTCTCGTCCGCCTCCTCTTCCACGACACCCAGCTTGGCCACGAACTCCGCTTTCGACCGCCCGCGGCAGGCCGAGCGGTAGTTCGCTCCGACCGACGTGCCGCTGCGGATCAGCTGGTTGGCAATCGCCCGCCCGGTCGCCGTGTTCGGCAGTGCGTCCACCAGCTTCATCACCCGCAGGGCGAGGGCTTTGGTCCGCGTTTTCAGGTCAGCCTCGGTCACGGGACGTTCTCCGCGGTGTGGGGAAAATCCGGCTACGAGCCGGCCCGCTGATCATCCCGCCTCTTCAATCAAAAATCACCAATCGGCCATCAAAAATCTTCAATGCTCGTGGTCATGATGATGCCCGCCGCCGCCGTCCGCGGCGGCCTTCAGCGCCCGGTTGATGGCCGCCGCCTGGTTCCGCACCACGAACTCGGCCGCGGTCACGCTGCCGTCGTTCGCCACCACCACCTCGGTGCGGTCCTCGTACAGCACCCGCACCGGCTTGCGGACGAACACGTCCCCGCTCTGCACGAACACGAACGCCTCCGGCCCTTCCCGCACCACCGCCCCGACCGGGAACACGAACGGCGGCACCTCGGTCTTGCCGTCCCGGCCGAGCGTGATCAGCTTCTCCACCGGCACCCGCAGCCGCACCCGCTGGCCGGGGCGGTACCGCCACACCAGGTGCGCCTTGCCGTCCTGGGTGTACATGCGGGGCTGGTTGTCCAGCGGCAGGTAGAAGCCGAACGTGCGGGTGGCCGGGTCCACCTGATTCGACAGGTGGTGGATGAACAGCGGCGGCTGCGGCGGCCACACCCCGGCCGTCTCGTCGGCGAACTCGGCCGGCACCGGCACCTTCCTCTCGGCGATGGCGGCGAGCGCGTCCGCCTCCGACTTGAACGCCCGCCCCTCGACCAGCAGCCGCTGGTGGTTGGCCAGCACGCACAGCGTCTGCCCGGCCTGCACCTGCTCGCCGAGCGTGACTTTCAACTCCTGCACCTCGTACAGGTCCGGCGGCGGCGGGCTGGCGGCGGAAGGCGAATCGACCGGAGCCGGGGCCGACCGCGGCGGGGCGAGGACCGTCACCTGGGTGATGACGTCGCCCTTCTCCGCCTGGTCTACCTGGGCCGGGGTGAGGCCGAACACCTGGAGCTGGCGGCGGTACGCCTGCACCTGGGTGGTCAGCCGCTTCACCTGGTTCTCCTCCTCGATGAGCGTGGTGCCGGACTGCGTGCCCTTCCGCACCAATTCCGCGATGCGGTCCCGCTTGGCGGTGGCGAACTCCAGTTCGCGGGCGGTCTTGCCCAGGTCGGTCTGCGCGCTCTGGAGGAACTCGCTCGCCAGTTGCACGGTGAACAGCGGGTCGCCGGCCGTCACCGTGTCGCCCGGCTTGGCCCGGATGTCGGTGACGACCCCGGCCACCTTCGACGGCACCCCGCGGTCGCTCTCGCCGGGCCGGTCCACCACCACGCCGGGGATGAGCAGGGTCCGCCAGTAGTCCCGCGGCACGGGGGCCGCCACGTCCAGCCCCAGGTTCTTCTGCGCCTGCGGGGACAGCTTCACCCGCTCGGCGTGTTCGGCGTGGTCGTGTTCGGCGTGGTCGTCGTGCCCGCCGGCTTTTGCTTCCGCCTTCGGCGGGAAGACGTAGGGCATCCACCGCTCCTGCGTGCGGTAGGCGGCGAACCCGCCGGCCGCGAGGACGGCTAGCGTGACCACCGGCGTGAGGAGGCGTTTGAGCCACATGAGCGCACCGAAAGCGGGGGAAATGGGACAACGGAACCGCGACGGACCAACAGCGGGTCCGTGGGTCGGCCGGCGGAGGTGTTAATTCCGGAGCGTGAGCAGCTTGAGGTACAGCGGAAGTGAGCTGACGGGCGGGCGGATGTCGGGCCGCGGTCGGGGGTGGTTGGTGTGCCCGCCGATCCGTTCTGGCAGGGCCGGCAGGGCCGGCGGGGCATCGGACAGCGGTTCGACCTGCGGCACGACGGCCGGATCGACCGCCAGCCCGGTCACGCACGGGCAGTGCGGGTCGTGGTCGGGCGACAGCGGGTGGTCGCCGTTGTCCGCCGCCGGGGTCGATTCAGTCGGGTGGGAGTGGGCGCACGCACACGGGCAGACGCGGGTCACGGTGGATCCCGCCAGCACCAGTAACGCAAGTATCGCCCGGACCGGCATCGTTCGCCCCCAGTCCTGATCATTATTGGCCCGGGTACGGTGTGGTCAATACGTCGATCGGTAGACTTTCAGGGGCTGGTCCGCGGTTCGCCGGGGGTGTGGGGCCGCAGGTGATCCTCTTGACCCTCTTCCTAAAAAAAGGCTGTTTTTACTCGCAACAGGGTCAGAGCGAAGCTGGCCGAGGGCTACTTCGGTGCGGGCTTCGGGGCCGGCGGCGGGCCGGGCCACCACTCTTCGAGCAGCAGGCCGGACAGGTCGGCGGCGGCCCGCCACCCCTCGCCCAGGGCGCGGTTGTACTCCAGCCGGGCTTCGGCCACCGCCCGCTGCGCCTGGATCACCCGCAGGTACTCGAACTGCCCGCCCTTGAACGCTTCGAGCGACAGCGTGTACGTCTCCTCGGCTTTCGGCAGGATGTCGGCCCGGTACTTGGCGGCCAGCGTCACCGCCGCCGAGTACGCCCGCACGGATGTCGCCACCCGCTCGGCCAGGTCGTTCTCCACCCGCGCCACTTCCTGGGCGGCCGCGCCCAGCTCGGCCCGCGCCGCCCGGATGTTCCCCTGGTTCTTGTTCCACACCGGCAGCGGGGCACTGACGCCGAGCAGCCAGTCGTTCGACTTGTTTTGCCCCTGGCGGATGTACCCGGTGGACACGGTCAGGTTGGGGATCGGCTCCACCTCCGCCCGGCGGACGGCGGCACGGGCGCGGTCCACGCCCACCCGCGCCGACTGAACTTCCGGGTGGGATGCGAGGACGGCGTCGAGGGTGCGGTCGGGGTCGTACACCGGCACGTCGTCGTAGGGGCCGGCGACCGCCCCGACCGGCAGCCGCGGGTCGCCGACGACCGCCGCCAACCGCTTGCGGGCGGCGGGCAGTTCCTGGCGGGCGGACTCGGCCTGCGACTGGAACCGGGCCAGTTCGACCTCCAGTTGCACCAGATCCAGCCGGGCGATCTGCTTGTTGTCCAGCAGGATTTGCCCGTTCCGCACGGCGTCGGCCGCCAGCTTCACCAGTTCGTCGAGGACGGCCACCCGCCGTTCCAGCGCGTACAGGTCGTAGAACGCCGAGCGGACCGAGCCGATGACCGCGTACCGCTCCCGCAGCAGGGCGAGAGCGGCCTGGTCCACTTCGCGGGCGGCCACCGCCTGCGACAGCGACAGTTTGCCGCCGGTGACGATCTCCTGCGACACCTGCGGGGCGGTGATGATGCCGGTCGGCCCGGTGCGGTCCCCGAGTTCGTCGGCGGTGACGGCGAACACCGGGTTCGGGTACAGGCCGGCCTGGGTGTACTTGCCGTGCGCGGCGTCGATGGCGAACGTCGCCTTGCCCAGCCGCGGGTTCCGCCCGACGGCCAGTTGCACCAGGTCGTCCACCCGCACCGGGGCGGGCGGGCCGGGTGGCGCCTTCGCGGTCTCGGCCGGCGGCTCCTGGTGAGAAGCTTGGCGAATAGCCGAAGTGGGCAGCGGACCCGCGGGGGGCGGAGCCTGCCGGGGCGGGGTGACGCAGCCGACCAGCCCGAACGAAAGGGCGGCGATCAGGAGCAGGCCGGGTGCAGGAACTCGACCGTGCATGGCGCTCCGCGTCTTCGCATCGAAACTCCAGTCCGTATCCGTGGTATCGGCAAACCGCCGCCGCCGAATCCAGCGCAACCGCTACAGTCGCGGCTGTTCCGTTCGGGTTCAGCAACCCCACCCCCGCCGGGGAACTGCGTTCCCCAGCGACCCCTCCCCGGCGGGGAGTGACTGTGTTGTTTGTCAAGCGTGGGCGGGCTGTTTTCGTCCGGCGGCCAAGTCCCGGAGGATGGCGTTGAGGATGACCACCAGTTTGCGAGCCACCGCCACCAGGATCACC
>JALHQU010000156.1 GCA_022841795.1 Fimbriiglobus sp. | reverse complement strand
TTCGCTGGCGCGAAGCCGCAAGCGGCTCCGACCCCGGCCGCCCGCAACCCCAATCAGTTCCCGCGGGTGGCGGTGAACTCCTCGGTGCCGGTGATCCGCCGGGTGTGCCCGTCGATCACCCCGTCCAGGTCGAACGTGCGGGTGAGCTTCACCTCCAGCACCACCCCGGTGCCGTCCTCCAGCACCACCGTCCCCTTGGTGCTGCCGCCGGCGGTGCCCTCGCCCGACCCGCCGACCGGGGCCAGGGTGCCGGCCACCGTCAGCACCAGTTCGGTGCGGCCGGCCCGCGTCCGCTTGCCCACGTAGGTGAGCTGCCACGTCTCCTGGAACGGGGCGTCCTTCCGCCGCGGGTCGGCGAGCAGGCTGTCGGGTGAAATGAGCAGGCGGTGGGTGCGGGCGACGGTCCAGGTGGCGCCGGCGGCGGCCGCCTCCACCTCCGGCACGGGCACGATGGTCCGCGTCAGGGTGGCGGCGGCCTGGCGGGCGTACTTGGCGGCCAGGTCGCGGGCGGCGGCTTCGGGGACTGCGCTGGCCGGCACCGTCTGCGTGATCGGCGTCACCTCCCCGGCCGGGCTGACGCCCAGGGTGAGGACGGCGGTTTTGGCGGCGGCGGCCGCGTCCAGGATCGGCTTCGGCACCTCGCGGTCGTCGGCGCCGTGCTTCCAGCCGGGGGTGACGGCGGTGAGGGTGTAGTCCAGGGCGGCGACGGCGGTGGCCGACCGCGGCTTCTCCACCCGTTCCTCGGCGGTCAGTGTTTGCGTGACCGTCCGCGGCTCCCGCACCTCCTTGCCGTCCGCCTCGTACACGTCGGTCAGCTTGACCGTCTGGGTGACGGTGACGGTGCGTTTGGAATCCAGCTTGTACCGCGGCCGCAGGTCGGCGGCCACCCGCTCGACCGGCGGGGACGGCAGTTCGGTCGGGTTGCCGGCCAGGAACTGCTTCGCCTGCATCTCGTTCGAGAAGTACGGCTGCACCCAGTACACGCGGCCGTCGGCGTCCTTCGGGAACACGATCTCGCCGGTCGCCTCCTGGCGGTCGCGGGAGTAGCTGAGCGCGAGTTCCTGGTAGCGAACGTCGCCGGGGTCGTCCTGGTGCTTGCCGCCGGGCGGGCGGGGGCGGGCGGTCTTCTCGCCCAGCCAGTAGCCGACGCCGACGGCGTTCAGCCGGCCGAGCGGGTCGGACACCTTCACCGCCACCGGCACGGCCACCGCGTCGCCCTTGAAGTACGCCTGCCCGAGTTCCACCCGCAGCGCCCGCCCGGCGATCAGCCCGGCCACGTACTCGGCCGGCACCGCCTCGGCGATGGTGGTGAGCTGGTGGTTGTGGTTCAGGTCCACCCGCGCCGCCACCGCCAGCACGGTGCCGTCGTAATCCGCCACCGGCCCGCCGGAGTGCCCGTGGACGATGCCGCCCTGCAGCTGCACCGCGCTGCGGTTGCCGAACCCGTCGTTCAGGAACGCGGACACGGTGGTCTCGGTGAGGGACACCACCGGCGGGTTCTTGCTGCCGTTCCGCTCGGCCATCCGCCGCCCGCCCGGAAAGCCGAGCACCACCAGCTTGTCCAACTCGTTCAGCCCGGCGGACGGCTTCACCGTGAGCGGCGGCGGCAGGTTCGGCTCGTTGATGATCTGCAAAACGGCCAGGTCCTTGTCGTGGTCCACCGCCAGCACCTTCACCTTCGGGCCGGCGAACTCGCGGGTGCGGCCGGGCACGCCGGACTCGACGAACGCGGTGATCTTGGCCGGCGGGCGGGTGCCGGGGAACTTCATGCCGATGACGTGCGCGTTCGTCACCACCAGCCCCGGCTCGATGGCGAACCAGCCGGTGCCGGTGCCGCCACCGCCGCGGCCGTCGTCCACCTCCAGGTACACGGTGCTGGCCTTCAGCCGGGTGAGGGCGGCCGGGGTCATACGGCCGGGCGGGGCCGGCTCGACCGGCGGGGGCGGGGCGTTCGTCGGCGGGGTGCCGCCGGACGGCTTGGTGGTCGTGGCCGGTGTGGTCGTCGGCTGGGTGATCGGCCGGGCCGCGGGGGTGGTGGCGGTCGCAACCTCTGGCTCACGGTTGAGCAGCCACAGCACCACCGCCGTGGTGCCGCCGACCAGCGGCAGGCCGACCACCGCCGCGGCGATCGCCAGCGGCAGCATCGACCCCTTCCGCCCGGCGGTGGCCCGGCGGATGGGGATGGCGTCGTCCGCGTCGTCCTCGTCCCGCCGCGGCCGGCTGGCCAGCTTCGGCTTCGCCTCCGGCGGCATCGGGATTTCCATCGTCACCGTCGGCGCGTCGTCCGCCGGCAGCGGCTTGGCCAGAATCGGCTGGGCCGTTTTCACGGTCACGTCCGCCCCGCAGGCGAAGCACGGGATGGTCCGCCCGACCAGCGACTCGACCACCGACAGGGCCGTGCCGCACCCCGAACACCGGATCTGGAACGCCATGACTGCCCGCCCCCGAGCGCGAATGCGGATAGTGTACCAGCGCGGGAGGTGGAAGAAGACCTCACCCCCCGGCCCCCTCTCCAAAGTGGAGAGGGGGTGTTCAATGGTCAGACGCCCCTGTGTTATCCCGGTAGCCGGCAGTCAGTCATCACTGGCACCAGTAAGCTTCCACCCTTGAACACCCCCTCTCCGGCTCGGAGAGGGGGCCGGGGGGTGAGGTCTTTCCCCTTCTCCGCGCACTAGAATCCCGGAGTCGGCCTCACGCTGCCCGTCCCCCCGGATGACCCTGCTCATGCCGCACCGATTCGTCACACTGTTCGCACTGCTCGTCCTCGCCCCGTTCGCCCCCGCCCTCGACCCGGTGCCGACCGCCGCCGCCGAGCGGGTGAAGGCGGACCTGGCGTACCTGGCCGGGGACGAGTGCGAGGGCCGCGGGCTGGACACCAAGGGCATCCTGAAGGCGGGCGAGTACGTGGCCGCCCAGTTCAAGGCGGCCGGGCTGAAGCCGGCGTTCGACGCCGGGTACTTCCAAGCGTTCGAGGTGCCCGCGCCGAACAAGCTGGGCACCCCGCAGGCGCTCACCCTGAAGAACGGCGACACCACCCTGGAGCCGAAGGCGGGCGACGGGTTCGCGGCCACCATCGCGTCCGGCGGGGGGGCGAAGGGCGGGGTGGTGTTCGCCGGGTACGGCATTACCGCGACGGAAGCGAAGTACGACGACTACGCCGGGCTGGACGTGAAGGGCAAGCTGGTGATCGTGCTGCGGCGGTCGCCGAAGGCGGACGACCCGCACGGGCCGTTCGGCGGCCACGCCCCGCTGGCTTCCAAGATCGACAACGCGGCCAAGCACGGGGCGGCCGGGCTGCTGGTGGTGAGCGACCGCGGCACGGCCGCCGAGAACGACCCGCTGATGGACCAGGACCTGCCCGGCGACGCGCGGATGGACGGGCCGGTGCTACACGTCAAGCGGGCGGTGATCGACGCCCTGCTGAAGGGGCGGAAGACGACGCTGGGCGAGTTGGAAACCGGCATCAACAAGGACAACAAGCCGAACAGCTTCGAACTGGCCGGGTGGGAGGCGGACGCGACGGTGACGGTCATCAAGCGGACGTGGCCGGCGCGGAACGTGGTCGCGGTGTGCGACGGGGCCGGCCCGCTGGCGGACGAGACGGTGGTGATCGGCGCGCACTACGACCACCTGGGGGCGGGCGAGCCGGGCAGCTTCCAGACCAACCGCGGGAAGACGCACTTCGGGGCGGACGACAACGCCAGCGGCACCACCGCCCTGATGGAACTGGCCCGGCGGTTCGGCGGGATGAAGAACCGCCAGGGGCGGCGGATCGTGTTCGTGGCGTTCAGCGGGGAGGAGCAGGGGCTGTACGGGTCGAAGCACTACTGCAAGGCGCCGCCGTTCCCGCTCGACAAGACGGCGTTCATGCTGAACATGGACATGGTCGGGCGGATGAGCCGGGTGGACGACGGGCCGGTGAAGAAGGACCGGCTGGTGGTGTACGGCACCGGCACCAGCACCGGGCTGGCCGAGCGGGTGGAGGCGGCGAACAAGGGGTTCGGCTTCAAGCTGTACACCATCCCCGGCGGCACCGGGCCGAGCGACCACACCTCGTTCTACAACGAGAAGATCCCGGTGCTGTTCTTCTTCACCGGCACGCACAAGGACTACCACCGCCCGTCCGACACCCCGGACAAGGTGAACGTGCCCGGCCTGCTCAAGGTGGCCGACTACGTGCAGGTGTTCGCCGACCACTACGCCACGGCGAAAGATAAGCCGGACTTCCTGAAGACGAAGGGCGGCGGGGAGGACCCGACCGACCCGAACCCGCGGGGGCGGGTGAGCGGGCCGAAGCTGAAGTTCACCCCCGGCAACTACGGGGAGGAGGGCAAGGGGGTGCTGGTGGACGCGGTGGAGGAGGGCGGGCCGGCGGCCAAGGGCGGGATCAAAGAGGGGGACTTCATCGTCGAGGTGGGCGGCCAGGCGGTGACGGCCATGCAGGGGCCGACCGGGTACATGCGGGCGATGGGCGGGGTGAAGCCGGACGCGCCGGTGGACATCGTGGTGGTGCGGAACGGCCAGAAGGTGAAGCTGACGGTGACGCCGATCAAGTGAGGGGCATTTTCACCCTCTCCCCTTGAGGGAGAGGGTCGGCGAGACGAAGTCGAGCCGGGGAGAGGGGTTCTGAAATCCACCCCCCTCCCGCGCTCGCTCCGCTCGCTTGCCCTCCCCCTCAAGGGGGGAGGGAGTTGAAGCTCACCACCCGCTCAGCGGGTGCTTGCGGTTCGTCAGTGGTAGCTCGACCGCCCGCCCGTGGCGGTGCGACTCGTACACCGCCAGGATCATCTCCAGCGCCGCCCGCCCGTCGGCGATCCCGCCGAGCGGCGGGCGGTCCTTCTCGATCGCCTCGATCAGGTCGTCCACGATCGGCCGGTTCCAGTTGCCCATGTCGGCGACTTTCAGCGGCTCCGGTTTGTCCACCCCGGCGCTCGTGATCGGCTGCCACTTCACCTTCCCCTGGCCGGTGATCCACGTCGGGTCTTCGCTCAGGTAGGCGAACGGCAACTGCCCGAACCCCATCTGGATTTGCCCCTTCGACCCGCGAACCTCCAGCCAGTACCGGGCGCTGGCCGAGTCCTTCGAACGGTGGGTGTAGAAGCTGCCGACGGTCGGCGCGGCGAACCCGTAGGTGGCGAAGATGTGGTCGCCGACGCCGGCGCCGATCCCCTCGCCCAGTTGCTTCACGTCCGCCGCCACCGCCTTGCGGCCGCTCACGCTGACGCGGGCCGAACACCACTTCGCGTCCCCGGCGAACAGCCGCATCAGGTCGAACGTGTGCGTGCCGAGTACCATCAAGTCTTCCCCACCGCCGCGGGCGTCGCACTTGCCGTGCCCGCGGAGTTCGAGCAGGTCGCCGATCGTCCCGGCGGCGATCAGGTCGCGGACCACCTTGGTGCGGGGGCTGTACCGAGTCTGGTGGGCGATGGCGCACTTGACGTGGTGCTTGTCGCACGCCGAAACCATCTCGTCCGCCTCGGCCAGGGTGCGGGCCAGCGGCTTCTCCAGGAACATGTTCGCGCCGTGTTCGGCGCACGCCACCACATAGTCCCGATGCAGGTCGAGGTGCCGGTCGCACACGCTGACGATCTGCGGTTTCTCCTTCGCCAGCATGTCGCGGAAGTTGGCGTACCCGGCCTTCGCCCCGAGCCGCTTCACCGCCTCCGCCCGGCCCTTCTCGTCCGGGTCGGCGACGGCCACGAGGTCCGCCCGCGGGTGGCCGACCCACACCGTATCGAGTTGGTGCCCGTAATTCCCCTTGCCGGTGCGGCCGATGACGGCCACGCGGAATTTGGTCGGCTCGGCCACGGCGAAACTCGCTGGAGCGTTTTGTTAGCCCGACGCGCGAGCGAGGGGCCGGCGGCTCGGTCTTGTCAGCCCGACGCGCGAGCGAGGGAATCCCGCACCCCTCGCTCGCGCGTCGGGCTAACGAAAGACAGCCCGCACGGTACCCGCCGCCGCGGTTCGGTTCAACCGGGCGGGCGGGGAAATCCGATAACCGTCGAAACCCCGCGTCCCCGTCCGGCGGTCCGCCCATGCAGTTCCTCAACCCCGAGGTGGGGCGGCACATCCGCGACGGGGTCGGGCTGAAGCTGAACGTCGGCGGCGGGGAGCGGCCGAAGCCCGGGTTCTTCAACGTGGACGTGGTGAACCTGCCGGGCGTGGACGTGCTGGCCGACCTGAACGAGCCGCTGTCCGACCTGCCGGCGGACAGCGTGGACGAGGTGTACACCCGGCACACGCTGGAACACATCCCGCGGCTGACCGAGCTGATGGGCGAGCTGCACCGGGTGCTGCGGCCGGGCGGGCGGCTGGAGGTGATCGTCCCGCACTTCTCCAACCCGTACGGGTACTCGGACCCGACGCACGTGCGGTTCTTCGGCCTGTACTCGTTCTTCTACTTCAGCGACCCGGCCGACCAGCCGCGGCGGAAGGTGCCCAGCTTCTACACCCCGGTGCGGTTCCGGGTGGAGAGCGTGCGGCTGACCCTGCTGCGGGAGACGTGGGCGGACAAGTGCGTGAAGGCGGTCCTCCAGCCGCTGGCCAACAGGTCGGTGGCCGCCCAGGACTGGTACGAGCGGCGGATGTGCCGGCTGTTCCCGGTGAGCGACGTGCGGTACGTGCTGCGGCCGGTGAAGGCGGCGGTGCCGCCGGCCGCCCGACCAGTTGGCCGGGCGGCGTGACGGGCCTTACTCCGGCGGCATCTGCCCGGTCGGGGTGAGCTTGTCCACCACCCCCGGCAGGTAGGCGGCCAGCTTCTGCTTGAGCGTGTCCACCGACACGCCGGCGCTGGCGGCCATCTCCTGCAGTTTGCTCCCCTCGAACACCTTGCCAATCTGCTCGGCCGAGACCGGCAGGTTCTGGCCGCTGCCCACCCACGACTTGAACTGCTCGCCCAGCCCGCCGGCCGAGAACTTGTCCAGCAACCCCTTCAGCCCGGCGGTCAGCCCGCCCTCGCCGAACAGGCTGCCGCCGAGCTTGGCGAACAGGCCGTCCGGCGCCCCGTCCCCGTCCGCGTCGCCCTTGCCGAACAGCCCGCCCAGCATCTTCTCGAACATCGGACACCCTCCTGATTGGTGTTCTGGTAAGAGCGGCACCAGTCCGGGTGGCCGACTGTCTCCGACAGTCGGCACCGACTCCCGGAGGGAGTCGGCCACCCGAGGGCCGCTCGGCTCGCGGCACCTACACGAGTCACTTCGCCTCGACGGTGAACACCACCTCCGGGCTGCCCGGCAGGCTGGTCTTCAGCCGCACCTGCTTCTGCACCCCGCCGGCGGCGGTCGGCTCGTACCGCACCGTCACGATGTGGACCTGCCGCTTGTCCGGGAACGTGTCCACGCTCACCCCGTCGCCGGCGTCCGCCACCCCGGTGATGGTGCAGTCGGCGACCGCATGCACCATCAGTTTCATCACCGCCTGCTGCCCCGGCTTCACGTCGCGGAACACGGCCGTCTCCGGGGCGACGGTGAGCGGCGGGCGGACCACCCCGCCGACGGACACGGCTACCACCGGAATCGCCGGGTCGGAAGTCTTCAAGGTGATGATGTCGGTCAGTTGGCCGGGCGGGGCGGTGGCCTTCAGGGTGGCGGTGATCGTGTAGTCGGTGCTCAGGAACCCGCGGGCCGACTCCTTCACCTCCACGTCGAACGCGGAGTGGGCGGCGGTGTACTCCGTCACCTTGAAGTTCCGCTCCTTGCCGGTGTACTTGAGCGTCACCGCCTTGCTCGGGCGGGCGCCCTGCGGGGCGAGGCCGAAGTCGAGCTGCCCCGGCGT
Source organism: Fimbriiglobus sp. (assembly GCA_022841795.1). Classification (GTDB taxonomy): domain Bacteria; phylum Planctomycetota; class Planctomycetia; order Gemmatales; family Gemmataceae; genus JALHQU01. The sequence continues at coordinate 8,289 of JALHQU010000156.1, read as the reverse complement.
CACGGTCACGTCTTCCCGGCTGGTGCAGCTGAACCGCAGCTCGGCGGTGGACAGGAAGTTCGGCCCGACGGTGACCAGCAGTTTCTTGGTGGTCGGCCCCTTGAACGCCCCGGCGTTCATGGTCACCACGAACTCGGCCGTCTCGAACGGCCGCAGCACCCGGTTCGGCGGGTACGCCTTCAGGCACCCGCACTCGGTGCGGACGTCGATCACCTGAATGGGCACGTCGTACGGGTTGGTGAACGGGAACGTCCGCTGGCACAGGGAGCCGAACGGCACCGACCCGAAGTCGTGGGCGATAACCGGCGGCGGCTCCTGCGCCGGGTTCTGCAAGATGTCCGGCAGGAACATCTTGTTCGCCCACGGCTTGGGCGGCGGCTTCGGGGCCGGCTTCTGGGCGACGGCGACGGCACACGCCAGGGGGAGCAGCAAGAGGGGAAGCCGCCGGGTCATCCGGGCCGTCTCCGTGGGTGTCGATCGTAGGTGTACGCCCGTCCGGCGGGGTCTTCGCTGGTGTCCCGGCTTCAGGCCGTCTTGGTGAACCGGCGGCGTGAGCCGCCCGGGTGTGTTCAGAACCCGACGGGCTGACGCCCGCGGTTCACCCGATCGGCGGCTGACGCCCGCGGTTCACCACCGAAGACGGGCAAAAGCCCGGACCCCAACAACAACCCCGCCACTGCTCGCGGTATAATCTTATCGGATCGTCGGGCGGGGGCGCGGACCGGCGGGAGCGCCAAGTCCGGCGAACTGGCACGGTTCTTGCGCCTCAGCCCGCACGACCGCTACCAGCTTCCGCCGCCCCCGCCGATCTCCCACCTTTCCAGTTGACAGGACCCTGCCCGCATTTACACTCGGAATAGGTGTCCCTGTCTGCCCGTCCGCCGGCCCGTAACCCTCTCGACGAGGATTGTCCGCCATGGCTCGCACCAAACAGTCCGGGGGCGAGGCGAGTACGCCTCTGATCATCGCCCTGGTGTTCTTCGTCCTGCTGTCCATCGGCCTGGGGGTCATGTACTACATGGCCCAGAACACCATTGCCGAGGCGGAGAAGAAGGCGACGGATGAGACCGGCAAGGCGAAGGCGTCCGAACTGGCGATGAAGAAGGCGCAGGACCGGGAGAAGCTGTACAAGCTGTTCGTGGGCACCGCCACGTCGGAAGAGGCGACGTACATGAACAACCCGTCGAACGAGACGAAGGACGAGGTGCGGGCCGCCCACCGGGCGCTGCTGGAGGCGGTGAACTCGAAGATCAGCTCGGCCGTCAAGAACAACGAGAAGGCGCTCACGGACAAGGGGGCCGGGTTCGGCCTGCCGCCGACCGAGGTGTACACCTGGAACTGGCCGGACGCCGGCCAACTGCCCTCCGCCCCGTCCCCGCTACCGCTCATGGACCGGCTGGTGAAGGTGGTGGCCGAGCGGGAACTGGCCGTGCGGCAGACCGAGATCGAGACGACGAACGCCAAGAACGAGCTGGCCGCGCTGTCGGCCGAGAAGAAGAAGTACAGCGACAACATCATCGACTACAGCAAGAAGCTGGACGCGGCGGTGAAAGCCCTGTCAGACGCCCGCGAGGCCGTCGAGAAGGACAAGGTGACCGCGATCGCCAAGCTGGACACGCTGGGCGAGGACTTCCGCAAAGAGAAAACCCGGGTGGCGGTGGCGGTGGAGGAGGTGGAACTGCAGAAGAAGAAGCTGGAGGAGCAGAACGCGGCCCTGGGGGCACGGGTGGAGCGGCTGACGGCGCGGGACGCCGAACTGAGCGAGCAGAAGGCCGGGGCGTTCCCGTTCAACCCGCCGCACGGCGAGATCCTGGCCCGCACCGGCGGCGGCAAGATGGTGGACATCAGCATCGGGTCGGCGGCGAACGTGAAGCCGGGGCAGTCGTTCAAGGTGCAGCCGTCCAGCACCCGCACCGAGGGGCTGGGGTCGCGGCGGAAGCAGACGTACGACCAGAGCGGCAACCTGGTGGTGTCGGACGAGCTGATGTCGAAGGGGGCGGTGGAGGTGGTGAAGGTGCTCGGGCCGAACCTGTCGTCCGCCCGCATCACCGAGGAGACGGACGAGATCCGCGACGGCATCCTGAAGGGCGACCTGCTGTACAACCCGCTGTTCAAGAAGGGGGCGGCCGACCACGTGGTGCTGTACGGCATCTTCGACATCGACGCGGACGGCATCGACGACATCCGGGACGTGGCCCAGCAGCTACAGAAGCGGGGGGTGATCGTGGACGGGTACTACGACCTGGCCAGCCGCAAGTGGGAGAGCCTGGACGTGAAGAACACCAAGCCCGGCCCGACCCAGATCACCACCTACGCGGTGAAGGGGTGGCTGCCCGACCCGAAGTCCGACTCGTTCGTGACGGCGTCCATGGCGGACGTGCTGGCGGCCATCGAGGGGGCGTCCAAGGAGGCGAGCGCGAAGGGCATCCAGGAGATCCGGGCGATCAAGTTCTTCCCGGAGATCGGCCTGCGGCTGGACCCGAAGATCAGCGACGGGACGGTCAACCAGGCGGCCATCAAGTTCACCCGCGACGTGCCCAAGCCGGCGGACAAGTAAGCCGGACGGTCAAGTAACCGGCCCACGCCGTGGGCCGTAGCTTTCACGAGCTACGGCCCACGGCGTGGGCCGGTTACTTTGCAGCCACCGCCGCCGCCGGCGCCTCCGCCTTCCGCAGCCGCGCCTTCTGTAGGCCGTACAGGATGGCGTAGGCGATCACCGCCAGGCACAGGACGATGAGCACCGTCATGCACCCGAGGGCGCCCAGCGCGGTGATCATCTGCGGGCGGGGCGGGCCGGACCTGGCTCGCGTCGGGTCGGGTAGCACGGTCTTCCGCGGGGTCGGCGGCAGCGGGACTTTCTGAATCGGCTTCTTGCCCAGCGGCGGCAGGCCGGGCGGGGCCGACGACCGCGGCCGCGGGCCGAACGTCGGCACCTCGGGCGGTGGGGATTTGGGAACCACGCTCGCCACCGGCAGATCGTCTTCCAGCGATGCGGACACCGGCGGGGGCAGGGGCGGTTGCTCCGTGGGCCGGCCGAGCGGCTGAAGCGTGAGCGGCTCGTCGGCCGCGGCGGTCGGCTGCCCCTGCCCGGCCAGGATGTCCCGCCCGCACTGGCGGCACCTCTCGGTCGTCTGCCCCTTGGCCGACTCGTCGGCCAGGATCAGGTCGCACAACAGGCAGCGGAGTTGCGGGTCGGACACGGCAACCTCACGGGGCGGGGCACGATTGGGGCCGGGTCATCTTAGAAGTCCGGGCGAATCTCGCCGGGGGTGAAATGGCCGCGACCGCGGGGCGAACCACTCGTGCCGGTCCGCTCCAACACCCCGAGACCTCGCATGACCTCGTTCCTCCGCCGTTCGTTCTCCCTCCTCGCCGTACTCCCGCTCGCCCTGCTCGCGGCGGCGTGTTCCGGCCCGGCCCCGAACCCCACATCCTCCACTCCGGCCACCCCCGCCGCCCCACAACCCGAAGAGTCCGCCGAGCCGCTCACCCGCAAGATCGACGTCGGCGGGCACAGCCTGACCCTGCTCACCCGCGGGAGGGGCGGGCCGACGGTGGTGATCGAGGCCGGGTTCGGGCTGGCGGCGGTGGAGAGCGACGAGTGGAAGCCGGTGTGCGACGAGCTCGCGAAGTCGTACCGGGTGTGCGTGTACAACCGGGCCGGGCTGGGCACCAGCGACCCCGCCCCGACCAAGCCCCGCACCAGCCGCGACGTGGCCCGCGACCTGCACGAACTGCTCGCCCGGGCGAAGGTGCCGGGGCCGTACCTGCTGGTCGCCCATTCGATCGGCGGGCTGCACGCGCGGGTGTACGCCGACCTGTACCCGGACGAGGTGGCCGGGCTGGTGCTGGTGGATGTCGCCCACCCGGACCAGGAGGCGAAGTGGCTGGACACCCTGCCGACCGGGGCGGGCGAAACTCCGGCGGTGAAGCAGGCCCGCGGGTTCCTGACGTCCCGCCTGGCGGACAAGGGGCAGAACCCGGAGGGGCTGGATGTGGTGACCAGCCGCGAGCAGGTGCGGGCGGCCAAGCCGCTCGGGGCGAAGCCGCTGGCGGTGCTCACCCACAGCCCGGACTGGAAGATGGTGCCGCAACTGCCGGACGACGTGCTGAAGCCGATCGAGCGGGCGTCGCAGGCGCTCCAGGCCGAGCTGCCGAAGCTGAGTACGAACAGTTCGCACACGGTGGCGAAGAAGGCCGGGCACGCCATCCACGTGGACGAACCCGCCCTGGTCATCGCCGCCGTCCGCGAGGTGGCCGGGAAGGTGAAGTAGGTGCCGCGAGCCGAGCGGCACCCTGGGAGTGCGGGCGTCCCGCCCGCTCGGAAATGCGGACCGGAGGTCCGCGCTCCCAGGACCGCCTCACACCTTCGTGCGGAAGTAGTCGAGCGTCCGCTTCAGCCCCTCCTCGCGGCCGATCTTCGGCTCCCACCCGAGCAGCTTCTTCGCCAGGGTGATGTCCGGCTTCCGCTGCTTCGGGTCGTCCGGCGGCAGCGGCTTGTACACGATCTGGCTCGTGCTGCCGGTCAGCCGCAGGATCTCGTCGGCGAACTGCTTGATGGTGATCTCGGCCGGGTTGCCGATGTTCACCGGCAGGTGGTGGTCGGCGAACAGCAGGCGGTAGATGCCGTCCACCAGGTCGGTGGCGTAGCAGAAGCTGCGGGTCTGCTGGCCCTCGCCGTACACGGTGATCGGCTCGCCCCGCAGCGCCTGCCCCACGAAGTTGGGCAGCACCCGCCCGTCGTCCAGCCGCATCCGCGGGCCGTAGGTGTTGTGCGCCATCACCCCGCCGCCGGCCACGAAGTTCTCCGCGCCGGGCACGCTGAAGTCGTACACCCGGTGGGTGTGGGCGCACGGCCGCACGTCCCGCACCGCCGCCCACACCAGGTCTCCCGTCCGCCGGGCGTTCAGCGTCTGGGTCACGCCCCGGTCCCAGGTGAGGATGTCGAAGTCGTTCACCGCGCACACCGTCAGCCGGTAGAACGGGAACTTGCGGTCGCCGTACCGCTGCTTGAAGGTGGTCTCGTACCGCCCGACGGAAGCCACCACCCCGAACCGCAGGAGCAGGTACGTCAGGTCCGTCGCCAGGGTTTCGCTGGTGGTGTCGAAGCACAGCTCGTTCCCCACCTTCTTCCCGCTGTGCGTGCCGTCCCCGCACCGGAACCCGTCCAGGAAGTGCTTCAGCCGCGACAGCGGCAGTTGCATCACCCACCCCGGCACCCGCTTCGCCCGCAGGCCGAGGACGTCGCGGAACAGGCGGTGCAGGACTTTCGAGTGGGCGTAGATGGCCGGCGCCCGACCGGGCGTCGGGTCGGTGTACCCGACGGCCACCCCGAACGCCGCTTCCAGGATCGCCTTCGCCCGCCGCAGGTACACCTCGTCCGACGCGAAGCTGATGAAGTGGACGCCGTTCTTGGAGTGTTCCGCCCCTTCCGCCAGGTAGAACCCGAACAGCCAGAGCAGGTCGTCGGTGATCGGGATGCGGTTCGGGACGGCGCGGTTGCTGCCGGTGGCGGGCAGAAACTTGGCGTCGTCCGGCGGCAGCGCCTCCAGGCGGTGCAGTACGGCCATCGGCACCACCCCGCGGCGGATGAACTTCCGCGACGTGCAGACGACGGTGTTGTGGTGGTTGCGGCCGGGCTGGAAGCGGCTGTTCGCTTCGAGCAGACGGTTCACCTCGTCCCGGCGGGTTTCCACCACGGCGGACAGGTCGGGGTGAGCCACCGCCCAGTCCCACCACTCGCCCGTCCGCATGGCCAACTGGCCGAACTCGGCGAACAGGTCCAGGTGGGTGCGGTCCCGCTCGACCAGCGGCAACCGCCCGGCGATGGCCACCCGGTCGCCGGGGCGGATGTCGCGGGCGAACTTCTCCACCGGGCGGCCGTCGTCCCCTTCCACGAACACGCTGTGGTCGCCCGTCACCTTCAGCGTCCGGCCGTACCGGGTGGTGATCTCGAAGGCGTCGTTTCGCGGCTCGTGTTCGGTCAGCGCGATCGCCTCCTTCATCACCATCCGGCAGGTGGCCGGGTCGAACGCCGGCACCGACACCCGCCGCAGGTCGCTGGTGTGCCGGACCCGGTCCGCGTACTCCCCGACCGGGCCGACGAACGTGCCCTCCTCGTCGCACGCCACCACGACCTGGTCCGCCAGGATGCTGTTGAAGATGCGGACGATGTGCGTGTTCACCCCGTGCTCGCGGTGGTACGCCATGGTCATCGCCTCGGCGAACCGCTTGGCCTCGTCGTACATGCTCCGCTCGCCCACCGGGTTCACGTTCCCCCAGTAGTCCTCGGTCTGCGGGTGGACGTGCGGGTCGCCGTACACCTCGCTGGTGGACGCCAGCAGGAAGCGGGCGCCGTGGGCTTTCGCAATCCCGAGCGCGACGTGCGTGCCGAGCGACCCGATCTTGAGCGTCTGGATCGGACTCTTGTAATAGTCCACCGGGCTGGCCGGGCTGGCGAAGTGCAGCACGTTGTCGATCAGCCCGTCCACGAACAGCGGGGTGCTGGCGTCGTGAACGATGACGCGGAACTTCGGGTTCGCCCGCAGGTGCTGGATGTTCGCCGGCCGGCCGGTGATGAAGTTGTCCACGCAGATGACTTCGTGCCCCTCGGCCAGGAAGCGGTCGCACAGGTGCGACCCGAGGAACCCGGCCCCGCCCGTAATCAGTGTCCGCACGACGTTGCTCCGCGAATCTGGGTGAGTGGGGAAAGGGTAGGACGCGGACGGCCGGTCGGCCCGCCTTGTTCTGCGCCGGCGGGGTGACTACCATCTCTCAGTCCCCGTTCATCCCGCCGAGGCTCGACCGCCGATGGGCGATCCGTCCGTCTTCCGCCGCCCGATGACCCTCACCCTGGCGGTGGGGGCGGCGGTGCTGGCCGCGTTCCTGCCGCTGGTGCCCGAGCCGTACCGGGCGTTCAACGCCGCCCTGTTCGGGGCGGTCGGGCTGTTCGTCGCCGGGCGGGTCGGGTTCTGGCCGGCGGTGGCCGTCACCCTCGGGGCGAAGGTGGTGTCCGACCTGGCGAACTTCGCCGCCCACGGGGCGAACGCCGACTACCTGCCCATGTGGGAGGTGGTGCTGTGCTTCGCCGCGTACCCGCTGTGCGGGCGGTTCCTCCGCCGCACCGAGAACCCGCTGGCCGTCGGCGGGGCGGCGGTGGCCGGCAGCGGGCTGTTCTTCCTGGTCACCAACTTCGGGTCATGGGTGCGGCTGTCGAACAACCGCCCGCACACGTTCGAGGGGTTGCTGCTGGCCTACTGGGACGGTCTGGAGTTCTACCGCGGCACGTTCCTGGGCGACGTGGTCGGGGCGCTGACGCTGTTCGCCGCCCACGCCGTCCTCAGCCGGGTGCTGTTCCCGGCCGAGCGGGTGGCGGTGCCGGCGGCCATCCCCGTGACCACCGACCGGAGTTGAGCGATGCTCTGGGCCGCCTGGATCGAGTACACCCCGGACGCGGCGAAGGTGGCGGAGGTCCGCCCGAAGCACCGCGAGTACGAGGCGAAGCTGCTGGCCGAGGGCAAGCTGGCCCTCGGCGGGCCGCTGACGGATAACTTCGGCGCGCTCATCGTGTATGAGGCGGAGTCGAAGGAGGCGGCCGAGGAGCTGCTGAAGGCCGACCCGTTCCACACGACCGGCGTGTTCGTGCGGTGGCAGATCCGGCCGTGGAAGGTGGTGTTCAGCAACCCGGCGCTGGTGTCCGGTAAGTAGTAGGCACACTCCGTGTGCCGTTCTGGGTGAACCCCGAGCGGGAGCGAGGGGGTGAGTGGATTGCCTACCCCCTCGCTCCCGCTCGGGGTTCGCCGGGCAAGGGCCGATTCCGCCAAATCCCCCGCGTGCTATACCGAATCATCAGCAACGACCGGCCCCGCACCGGGGCCGCGGGTCGCACTGGGGGAACACGTCATGGCCGGCCGCGTCGAGAAGGAGATGGTGACCACCGCGTTCGACCTGCCCGGCTACCGGGTGGTGGACAACTTGGGGGTGGTGCGGGGGATCGTGGTGCGGTCCCGCAGCGTCGTCGGCAACTTCGTGGCCGGCATCCAGACCATCTTCGGTGGGAACATCACCATGTACACCGAGCTGTGTGAGAAGGCCCGCGGGGACGCCTTCAAGCTGATGCTCGAACACGCCGAAGACCGGGAGGCGAACGCGGTCATCGGCATGCGGTACGACGCCAACGAGGTGATGGCCGGGGTAACCGAGGTGCTGGCGTACGGCACGGCCGTGCGGGTGGCGCGGGTGTGACTCGAGTTTGGCGAGCCGGGAGCGTGAGCGACCGGAGGATTCAGT
>JALHQU010000155.1 GCA_022841795.1 Fimbriiglobus sp. | reverse complement strand
GAAGTGGTCCGGCGAAGCCGGACCACGGGCCGCCACAGAGGGCGGCCCCTACAAGAGGCTGGTTTGTAGGGGCCGCCCTCTGTGGCGGCCCGCCGACCGTCGGAGACGGTCGGCCACCCTCACAGCCAGTCCGTCACCACCCCGGCCGCCTGTAGCCGCTGCCGCAGCCGCGTCAGCCGCACCCGCAGGGCCACCCGGCTGACCCCGATGCGGTCGGCGATCTCGGCCGGGGTGTACCCCTCCAGCCGCTGGTCGAGGATCTGCCGCTCGGCGGCGTCCAGGTGGGCGCACAGGTGATCGACCTGATCCCGGAATTGAACCTCGGCCGCCGGGTCGGACTCCGGGCAACTGAGGGCGGTGAGTACCCCGGCCAGGTCGCCGCCCGGCTGGTCCGGGTTCACCCCGCTCAGCCGCCGCTGCCGTTGCAGGTGCCGCCAGTGCTTGGCCGCCTTCCGCCGCAGGATGGTGATGGCCAGCCCGACCAGCTCGTCCGGGTTGGCGAACGCGAACCGCTGGTCCCGCAGGCCCGTCACCACGCTCTTGTGAACGGACTGGGCGAGGTCCACCGAATCCAGGTACGGCCGCAGGGCCGGGCCGAGCAGCACGCGGGCGACGATCCGCACCTTCGGCTCGTACTGCCGCACCAGCTCGTTCAGCGCGGCGGCGTCCCCGGTGCCGGCGCGGGCGAGCAGGGCGGGGAAGTCGGGGGCGTCGGGCATGGCCGCGGTCCGGGCGGAGCGTGGGGGGATTGTATTTCCCACCCGCACTCAGGATTGTGAAACTGATCGGGACCGTCCACGAGAACGCCGTCATGCCGTCCGCGAACGCCACCGTCGTCGAGAGCCAGCTTCGTCGCGCCCGCACCGACCTGGAGGAGGGGCTGCGGGCGTTCGTGGACAAGCGGACCGAAACGTTACTCGACGCGTACCCGGCGTTGGCCGCCGACCAGGAGGCGGCGCTCGAACTGGTGTACACCGAGTTCGTGCTGCGGGAACAGCTCGGCCAGAACCCGGACCCGGACGACTGGTACCGCCGGTTCCCGCACTGGAAGGCCGACCTGGAACAAATGTTCGAGGTGCACCGGGAGCTGAAAAAAGAGGACTCGCTGCGGAAGTCGCGGGCGGCCACCGTCGGGTTCCCGGCCCTGCCCGAGACCACCTCGGCGGCCCGGCGGATCGGCGAGTTCGAGATCCTGGGCGAACTCGGCCGCGGCGGCATGGGGGTGGTGTACAAGGCGCGGCAGCCGTCCCTCGGGCGGACGGTGGCGGTGAAGGTGATCCTGGCCGGGGCGCACGCCGGCACCCGCGAGCGGGAGCGGTTCCGCCGGGAGGCGGAGACGGCCGCCCGCCTGGACCACTCGAACATCGTCCGCATTTACGAGGTGGGCGAGCACGACGGGCGGGCGTTCTGCGCGATGGAGTTCGTGGACGGCGCCCCGCTGTCCGACCTGCTGGACGGCCGCCCGTGGCCGCCGCGGAAGGCGGCCGAGTTGATTGCCACGATCGCCGCCGCCGCCCAGCACGCGCACGAGAACGGGGTGGTCCACCGCGACCTGAAGCCGGGCAACATCCTGCTGGTGGGGGCGCGGAAGGAGGGCAGCGCGGACCGCACCGAGCCGGCCGGGTCGTCCGCCTCCCGCACATCCAAACCCGGCGCCGCGACGGTGAAGATCGTGGACTTCGGGCTGGCCAAGTCGCTCACCGACACCGACCCCGGCCCGACCCGCACCGGCGACATCATCGGCACGCCGACGTACATGGCCCCGGAACAGGCGGACCCGATCGCCCAGCGGGTCGGCCCGCCGACGGACGTGTGGGCGATGGGGGTGACGCTGTACGAGTTGCTGGTCGGGCACCCGCCGTTCCGCGGCGACTCGTCGGTGGAAACCTTGCAACAGGTGCGGGAGGCCGAGCCGGTGCCGCCCCGCCGCCTCCGCCCCACCCTGCCCCGCGACCTGGACGTGATCTGCCTGAAGTGCCTGCGGAAGAAGCCGGCCGACCGCTACCCGACGGCGGCCGACCTGGCCGACGACCTGGGTCGGTTCCTGAACGGCGAGCCGATCCGCGCCCGCCCGGTGACGGCCACCGAACACCTCGCCCGCTGGTGCCGGCGGAACCCGGCGGTGTCGTCCCTGGTGGCCGTGCTGGTCGCCCTGCTGATCGCCGGGCCGATCGTGTTCGCCGCCCTGTGGCTGGACGCGCGGGCCGCCCGCACCGCCGAGTGGAACGCCTCCCGCGGCAAGGACGCCGCCCTGATGGAGAAGGAGGGGGCGCTCCGCGACAAGGATGCGGCCATCGAGACGCTCGAACACCAGCGGTACGGCGCGCAGGTCGCCGAGGCGCGGCAGGAGATGGACATCGGCGCGGCGGAGAACGCCTTCCACATCCTCGCCGGCACGCAGCCGAGGTACCGCCACCTGGAATGGGACTTCCTGAGCCGGGTGAACTCGTTCCGCGTCCTGCCCGCCCCGGCGGTGGCCGGGTGCGTGCCGGCCGTCCGCCCGGACGGGAAACTGATCGCCTGGGTGGAGGGGAACCAGAACGGCACCGAGACCCGCGGCCTGCGGCTGTCGCACCAGGACCTGCCGAAGCCGAACGCCCGCCCGGTGGACCGCACCACGCACCGAGTGCAAATCCGCCGCCTGCCGGACCACGAGGTGGTCCGCGAGTGGTCGTTCGACGCCGGGCGGATCATGTCCGTCAGCTTCGCCGACCGCGGGCGGCGGCTGGTGGTGACGGCCGACGACCCGGCCCTGAGCGTGTGGGAGGTGGACACCGGCAACCGGGTCCACCACCTGCCGCGGCTGGACCCGCCGGCGGCCCGGCTCATCCCGTCGCCGTGTGCCGACGTGGAGCTACCGAAGTACCTGACCAGCCTGTCGGCCGACGGCAAGGCGGTGCTGTTCTGGGACGCCCTGAGCGGCCGGCCGTTGGAGACGTGTGCCGTGTCCGGCGACCTGACGGTGATGACGGTGGTGCCGTCCCCGGACCAGGAGACGTTCACCGTGTCCTGCCAGTCGACGAAGACGAAGCAGTTCTTCCGCTACCTGTGCAAGGTGGGGGACCGGAAGCCGGCCAACCCGCTCGGCCTGCTCCGCTCGCTGTACACCTACGACCCGACCGGGCGGCTGGTGGTGACGCAGGCGGACGGCCAGGATCTGCTGGCGGTGATGGAGGCGAAGCCCGGCGGGAAGACGCTGCACCACCTGCGGACCGAGGGGCCGATCTCGCCGGAGGTGGCGGTGTCCCGCGACGGCCGGTACGTGGCCGCCTGTCAGGTGGGTGGGGGCGTGCTGGTGTGGGATCTGGCCGACACCGCCGGCCGGACGCTCGGGTACCTGAAGCCGACCCGCGTGTTCGCCCCGGTGGCCGGCCGGACCGCGCCCACCGTCGGCGTGCAACTGACCGACGCGGGCGAGTTGGCGGTGATCGGGCAGAACGGGAGCAAGGTGACACTGTTCGCCGTCGCCGGCGGCGGGCACCGCGACCTGACGCCGGACCCGCACCCGCGGGAGAACGTGCCGGCCGTCGTCTCCCTGCCGGTCGTCTGGTTCCACCCGGACGGGCGGACCCTGTTCGCCGCCGGGCCGTGCGGGTTCGACCTGTGGGACACGACCACCGGCCGGAGCTTGCACGCCGACCGCACCGCGGCCGCCGACATGTACGGGTCCGAGTTGTCGGCGGACGGGTCGAAGTTCCTGGTGTCGCGGGTCGGCCGGGTGCCGCAGTCGGTGCCGGCGAAGACGCTGGGCATTCTGGAGGTGTGGGCGGTCGATCCGCCCCGCAAGCTGTGGGAGGAGCGGACGCCCGAGCAGTTCGCCCGCGCCGCCCGGTTCCACCCGGACGGCGGGGCGGTGACGGTCGTGTACTCGAAGGGGGAGGTGGTGACGTTCGACGCCGGCACCGGCGACCGCCGCGCGACCAGCCGGTTCGCCGAGTTCCAGGACGTGAGCCTCGCGGTGTCGCCGGACGCCGCGGCCGTGTACTGGATGCACGCCGACCCGGACACCGACGGCACCCGCGTGCGGGTGACGGACGCGGGCACCGGCGAGGAGACGCGGCGGTTCGTCATCCCGGAGCGGACCGGGCGGGTCGGGACCGCCCGGTTCCTGTCCGCCGACCGGCTGCTCTGTTCGTCGTGGACGACCGACTATCTGCAGGTGTGGGACGTGGCCGCCGGCCGGTGGGTGCGGAACATCCCCGGCATGTCCGGGGCGACGCAGTTCGACCTGACCACCGACGGCAAGCGGATCGTCGCCCTCGGCCCGCAGCACGTCAGCGTGTGGGACGCGGACACCGGGCAGCAGGTGCTCGAACTGCCCGCGGCGCCGAACCAGTGGCAACCCCGCGGGGTGGCGGTGAGCGCGGACGGCGGGCGGATCGCCGTCGTCGGCAAGACCGGCCGGGTGCGGGTGTGGGACACCGGGCGGTAGAGTTCCTGGTTTGCCGCGACACGGAGGGGAGCGCTCCCCTCCGTGTCGCGGCAAACCAGGAACTCTCACCTCATCATTCCGCGCCTTCGTCCTCCCCGTCTTCCTCGTCCTCATCGTCGTCGTCGCCGTAGTGGGCGGCCAGCACCACCAGTTGCAGCAGCCAGCGGTCGGCGAGCGTCAGCGACCCGTAGGGAAACGCCCGCTTCTCCATGAATTCAGCCACCGCCGCGTCCGGGTCGAACCGCAGCGGGCCGAGCGCGTCCCACGCGAACGACTCCGCGGCGTGGCGGAACCCCTGCTTGCTCACGCCGAACTCGCCCAGGCGGAACTCCTGCCCGTCCGCGATCAGCGCTTCGGCCGCCGGCAGCCGCTCGCGGTGCAGCTCCCGGTCCGCGTCGGCGTACCGCTGGCGGGCGAACTCGGCCGCCTCGATCAGCGCCTGGTAGCCGGGCAGTTCGGACGTCAGCTCGCTCACCCACGGCTCGGTCCGGTGGAACCGCTCGAACACTTCCAGGTGCGGGATGCCGCCGGCCGAGTACCCCGGCTCGCGGGTTCCGGTCGGCGGGCCGACGGTGATCCGCTCCACCCGCGACCAGTCGAGGAACCGGGCGTCGCCGTACCGCGGCTTCGCCCGCACGCCGAACAGGCTGACACCGATCTGCGTGGACACGGTCGTGCCCCAGACGGTCCGCTCGAACGTCACCTCCTCGCCCGCCTGCACCGCGGCGACGGCGGACGCCGTCCGCCCGCGGCCGGCCGCCGCGTCGATCACCTGCCACATGCCCTTCAGGTCCGGGATCGGGTCGCCGGCCGGGTGGAAGCGGTACGTCCGCGGCTCGCCGTCGTCCGTCCGCGCGCGGATCGAGAACTCCATGAACGAGCTGGCCGCCCCCTCCGCCTTCGCCACCGACGCCTCGACCTGGTCGATCTGGTCCCAGCGGTACGCGGTCATCCGCCCGCCCCGCCAGATCGCCAGGCCGCGGTCGAACAGCACCACCTTCTGGTTCAGGCGGAACGCGGTGCGGACGAGCAGGCGAACCCCTTGCAGGGCGAACAGCACGCCGAACACGAGGGCGAGGTAGTATTTCCAGTTGCGGGCGGCGATCCAGAACTCGGCGGCGGCGATCAGGCCGGCCCCGACCAGGAGTGGGATGATCGACCGGAAGATCGACAGCGCGACCGCCCCGGCGGTGGTGGCGAACACCCGGCGGAACTCGCCCAGGTGGCGGAGCTCGTCGGGCACCTGGACGGCGGGGGGGTCGGTCGGCACGGGCCACGACCTTTCGTCAGGGCGAGATGGCGACATGGTCGCACACCGCCGCCACCCGTGCCACCGCTTTCCCACTCAAGCGGACGGCGACGGTAAGCGGCGGCTGGACGCCGTTCGGCCTGACCTGACCGCGGCCCACCGGCCGTCAGTTCGGCCGCAGCTTGACGAGGAAGAAGTTGCTGAACGTGCCCGGGGTGGTCAGGTCGAACGCCACGTTCGGGTCCGGGTCGAAATCGATGGTCCCCACGAACGCGCCGGACAGGTGGATGAACCCGTCGGCGTCCAGGGCGAGTCCGTAGGCGTTGTCGTTGCCGGTGCTGCCGAACGTTTCCACCCATCCGAAGTTGCCGGCCGTGGTCAGCTTGAGGACGTAGATGTCGTTCCCGCCGGCGGTGGTGCGGGTGGCCGTGCCCGCCCCGGGGTCGAAATCGACCGTGCCGCCGCCGTTGCTGCCGGAGAACGTGCCGGTGGCGTACACGTTGCCCGCCGCGTCCGTCTCCAGTCCGTTCACGAAGACGGTGGTGGATCCGCCCGTGCCGGCTTTCTCGACCGCCTTCGCCCACGTCAGCCCGCCGCGGCTGGTCAGCTTGGCGATGAACGCCCCGCCCGCCACCGGCAGGGTGGTCGTGCCGTTGCCCGGGTTGAAATCCACCGGGCCGTTGTAGTTTCCGCCGACGATCACGTTCCCGTCCCCATCCAGGGTGATGCTCTGCGCCATCGACGAGCCGTGGGTGGGGTTGCCCGATTGACCCACGAACGGGGCCACCCAGTCGAGCGCCCCGGCCGACGTCAGCTTGAGGGCGAACCCGCTGTACGACGGCCCGGACGCGATCAGTTTGGACTTCGGCCCCGGGTCGAAGTCCATCAGCCCGCGGAAGTAGCTGGCGACGAACACGTTCCCGGCCGCGTCCACGGCGAGGTCGCTTGACGACGAGCCCACCTGGGTGTTGAACCACCGGGTCCAGGCGGTGGCGCCGGTGGGGCTGAACTTCACCACGTCGAGGCCGGTGGCGCTGGTGGTGTTATTCGGCCCCCAGTCGAAGCTGGTGGCGTAGGCGTTCCCGGCGGCGTCCACCCCGACGCCGCCCACCGTTTGCGTGTTCTCGTTCCCCCAGCGGCTGGCCCACAGTATGGTGCCGTTCGGGTCGATCTTGGTCACGAACCCGTCCGCCTTCCCGGCCGAGGTGAGCGTCACCAGGCCGAACTCCGCCGTCCCCTCGAACTCCCCGGCGACGTACACGTTCCCGGCGGCATCCAGGGCGACCGACCGGCCGACGTCAACGGCCGACGGGGTGGCCCCCGGGTTCGGAGTCCTGACCACATCGCCACCCATCCGCCGCGCCCACACCAGCGAGTTGTCCGGCGCGTACTTGGCGACGTAGGCGTCGCCGGTGCCGACGGCGGTCAGCACGTCCGCGTCGTTGGCGTGGGTGCGACCGGGGTCGAAATCCAGGGTGTCGATAAAGCTCCCGGTCGTGTAGCGGTTGCCGGCCGCGTCCACCGCCAGATCCCGGGACGAACTGCCCCCGGTGGCGTTGCCGACGCCGAGCGCGGAGACGAAGTCGGTCGACGGGACGTTGCGGTCTTCGAGCCGTTCGGCGGCGAGCCGGGTCGGGACGGTGCTGGTCGTGCGAGGCATGGGACGACTCCGTGTGAGTGTGTAAGCGGCGACGGCGATGGCGACGGTCGCCAGGCCGCCGATCAGGAGTAGGGGGATCAGCCGGCGGGCGGCGGGCCAGGCGAAGGTCGGCATCTGTGTGTCCGCCCAGGTGGTTTGGACAAGTCTGCTCAGTCGGGCGGGCGTCAGCCGCGGGCAGACGGCCAGGGCGGCTTCCGCGGTCGCAAGCGTGACCGCGGTTCCGACCGCCCCAGCCGCCAGGCTGGATCGCAACCGCCCGAGAGCCTGGTCGAGTACCTTGGTCAGGGTGTCCCGGTGGACGCCGAGCGCGGCGGCCGCGTCCTGCCGGGCCATCCCCTCGAAGTACACCAGGGCCACCGCCTCCCGCTCGCGATCGGGCAGTTTCGCCAGGGCGGACCGCAGGGCCTCCGCGAGTTCGGCCGTTTCCAACAGTTGGGTCGCGGTCCCGCCGGCCGTGGCGTGGGCTTGCTCCCGCGCCGACCGCCGTCGGGCGCCGCGGTGGGCGTTCAGGCTCTGGGTGACGGCGACGCCCCGCAGCCACCGCAGGGCGTGTTCGAAGTCGGCGAACCGGTGGCGGCGGCGGTGCAACCGGACCAACACGTCCTGGAACACGTCCTCGGCCGCGTCGGAGCGGACCAGCCCCCAGATGCGGCGGTAGATGGGACCGCCGTACCAGGCCAGCAGGGTGGCGAACGCGACATCCGCCCCGGCCCGGTTGGCGCGGTAATCGGCCCACAACTGCACCGCCCGCTCCGGGTTCGGCGGGTCCACCGACCGGAGCAACCGCTCGATGATGTGTCTCATCGGCCCCTCGCCACTGTCTCAACCGTTTCACGAGCCGCATCCTGTACCTGACCATCACACCTTGGTCCAGTCGGTCACAGGGCGTTGCTCCGCACTCAGCCCCACGCCGATTTCCTTGGCTCGCTGAGGCAGCTTAGCCGCCAGACACCCGTAGAAGGAAACTTCGAACGCCGGTAGTGCGGCGGCCGGGGAAGCCGCAAGCGTCGCGATGGTCGCCGTAGTCGCGGCGCTGAGCGCGCATTGCACGACGTCGCCCCATGCTTCACCGAGCAGGTCGTCGGGTCCGCAGAATTGCGCTTCGACTATGACGGAAGAGCGCCGGGTCTCGATGCGCGACCTGATGCCCTGCCATCGCGTCCGGAATTCCGGGATGTTGCCGTGACGCCCGATCTCGATCGACTTGCAGACCTCAGCCATAGGTACTCCCGCATAGCCGCTGAACTTGATCGTCCGGCATTCCACCAGCGGCGAAGGAAGCCGAACGGTGTAGTGATGGATCAGTTGGTTAAGCCGACCCGGCACGCGAGCGGTTGGATCCGGGTGGCTCACCAGAAGAACACCGCCGATTGTCGGCGTGCGGAAGCGAAATGAAAAAAATGCCCCCGAAGAACCGGGGGCAAGAAGGACCGGATGCCAGCCTGTTCGCCGCGACTGAAAGGAGCGGCCGGACCGCTCCTTTCAGTCGCGGCGAAGAGTTCGGTCAGCGGATCACCTTGCGGCTGAACGCCACGATGAACAGGCCGAACAGCAGGGTGCCCATGAGCGACTCGACCATCACCGGCACGTTCATCCACCCCTGGGCGATCTCGCGGATGCCGCCCATGCCGGAGGTGAACACACTCACGCTGGTGATCAGCCCGATCATCACCCGGTTGGACACGTTCAGCTTGGCCGCTGCCGCGTCCTCGCCGGCGGCCGGCGGGAACGGCAACTTCTCGGAATAGAACATGTCTACGTTCGCCGCGTACACCGCCGCGAACCCGAGGATGATGACCGCCGCCATCCGCACCGCCCGCCCGGGGTGGGTGCCGTACCCGCACCCGACGTCCAGGAACAGCCAGTCGGCGAACCGCCGCAGCTTGGTCCACGGCCGCGCCCAACTGGTCTGCTTCGCCCGCCGCTGGTTCACCTTGAAGCGGTAGAACGCCCAGTCCTCGTGGTCGTACCGGTGCTGCGCCTGGTAGCACTTCTTCAGCGTGCCGTACTCGTGCATGGCGGCGGCGTAGTCGCCGGTGGTCTCGCTCTGCAGCCGCCCGGCCACCTGCTCCGGCGTCACCAGGATCCGCTCGCTGACCGAGTTGTGGACGGCGAACCGCATGAGCGGGCCGGCGTCCACCTGCTCCAGGTAGCAGAAGTCCGGGAACTTCGCCTTCGACAGGTCGAGCAGCCGCTCGAACCGCGACCCGTCGGCCGAGAACTTCTTGCACACGCTCGACCCGCGGAACAGGAAGTCGCCGCGGAACGTGCTCGTCGTCAGCACGAACCCCTGGTCGGCGTGCACCGAGCGGAAGTCCGCCTCCGCTTTGAACTCGCACCCCTTCACGTCCGCCCAGCAGCGGAACTTGGCCTCCCAGAAGCTGGCCTTCTGCTCGAACGTGTTGTCGGCGAACGTCAGCTTGCCGCGGAACTCGGTGAACGCCGCGTCGAACACCCCCTTCACCGTCATCCGGCTGAGGGTGGCCTTGTGCAGGGTGCTGTGCGCCACGCTCAGCCCCTTCTCGAACGTCACCTGCTTGGTGACGCACGGCCGGTCCAGGGTGCAGGAGTTGAACACCGCTTCCTGGGCGAACGTGGCGGCTTCGACGTCCAGCTGCACCAGCGTGCAGTGGCGGAACCGCACCGGCTGGTCGAACGCCCCCCGCAGCTTCAGCTTCCGCACCTTGGCGTTCGCCACCTCCTTGCCGGCGCGGAGCAGTTCCAACACCGCCTGCGGGGTGAGTTCGGTCCGTTCCGCCGTGGTGTCCTCGGCCGGGGTGTCGGTCAGCAGTTCCAGGTCCGCGTCCATGGGCGTGCGTCCTCAAGTGGGGCGGGGAGGTTGTACCCGAACACGGGGGCGACCTTCAACGGGGAACGGACGGGCCGACGGGCGGCGGAGGTTCGCCCGAATGAATTCCCTGTGTAGGGTGTTGACCGGGATGTTGACTCCGGCTTTAATTCAATCGTCCGGTCGTGCCACTGGTGTCCCCACGATGGACCAGGGTCCCACCTGCCGGGTGTGTCACGGTGCCCTCCGCCAGCCGGCGGTGGACGGGGTGTGCGCCGACTGCCTCCGCACCCCCCACACCGACGGCGCGTCGGCCACCGCCACCACCCGCGGGTTCGACACCCCCCTGCCGTCCGACGAAGCGCTCACCCGCACCGCCCCGCCGGTGCTGGTGCCCGCCCCGCGGCCGGCGTTCGAGGCCGCGGTGGCCGAGTACCTACGGTCAAAGCACTACCGCGACCCGAAGAAGGTGGCCGCCGGCGGGTACGGGACGGTGTACGAGGCGACCAACTCGGTCGGCCGGCGGGTGGCGGTGAAGGTGCTGCACCCGCACCTGGCGAGCGAACTCATCAAGTCCCGGTTCGAGACGGAGGCGGTCGCCCTGTCCGAGCTGGACCACTCCGGGCTGGTCAAGTTCTACCACTACGAGCCGGACGCCGAGGCGCCGTTCCTGGTGACC
The DNA here is from genome assembly GCA_022841795.1 of Fimbriiglobus sp. Lineage (GTDB taxonomy): Bacteria > Planctomycetota > Planctomycetia > Gemmatales > Gemmataceae > JALHQU01. Next base: position 5,263 of record JALHQU010000155.1, on the reverse strand, counting down.
GAGTTCGTGCCCGGCGGCACCCTCGCCCAGTCGGTGAAGGCGGGCGGTCCGCTGCCCCCGAAAGAGGCGGCCGGGCTGCTGGCCGAGGTGGCCACGGTGGTGCAGTACCTGCACGACCGGCCGGTGCCGGTGATCCACCGCGACCTGAAGCCGAGCAACATCCTGCTGGACGAGAACGGCCGGCCGAAGGTGGCGGATTTCGGGCTGGCCAAGCGGCTGGGCGAGGCGGACAAGCAGCGGACGCGGTCGATCAGCAGCGTCGGCGGCACCCCGGAGTACTGCGCCCCGGAACAGTTCCGCCCCGGCGCCAAGACGGACGGGCGGAGCGACGTGTACGCCCTCGGCGCCACTCTGTTCGCGGTGCTGGTGGGCGAGCCGCCGTTCGTCCGCGATCCGGACGACGACCACTGCCAGAAGCTGATCAAGGTGATCGACACCACGCCCCCGCCGCCGCTGCCGGCGGACGTGCCGGCGGACCTGGCGATGGTGTGCCGCAAGTGCCTGGAGAAGCACCCGGACGACCGCTACCAGTCGGCGGCCGAGGTGGCGGCGGTGCTCGGGCGGGTGGCCCAGGGGCTGCCGGTGAAGGTGCGGCCGGTGAGGGAGTGGGTCACACGGCGGTGGCGGGCGGCGAAGCGGGCGCCGCTGGGCAAGAAGCTGACCGCCGCGGTGGTGACGCTGCTGGCCACCGCCGGCCTCGCCGCCGCCGTGTTCCACCAGCCGCCCCTGCCGCCGCCCCCGCCCGAGCCGGACCCGAACGACGTGGCCGCCGACGCGCTGGACCGCGAGGAAAAGATCGACCTGATCGAGAAGGGCTGGCCGCGGTTCCAGACGCCGGTCCTCGGGTCCGGCAAATTGACGCCGATGGAGAACCGCGACAAGACCGGGCACGTCGCCACCGTGGACGCGCGGGATCACACCGTGATCTTGCTCACCCAGAAACCGCTCAACGAGCGGTACAAGCTGACGGTCAGGCTGTGCCAGGAGGAGCAGGCGAGGGACATGAGCGGACCAGTCGCGCGGGTGGGGGTGGCTCTCGACTACCAGCAGCAGAAGGTCGGCGGCAAACTGCTGACGCACGGGCTGACCGTGTTCCAGTTCCCCGAATACGCCCCGGGTACGGCGGTGCCCCAGAACGTCGCCGAGTTCGGCGAACTGGCGGTCCTCGACCCGTCGATCGAACGACAGAACCCCAGCGCAATACAAGGGCCGCAAGTCACGCTCCCACTGTACACGGGCGACACCAAGCCGGTCCGCACCCTGGTGCTCAAAGTGACCCCGGAGGGGGTGACGGCCCAAATCGATAAAGCCGGGCCGGTGAGCTACCCGTTGAAGGAAATCGTGGCTCGCCGGGATGATGCCGACAACGGACTGGGGCAGGCACTTGCCCGGCGGCCCGGCCCCGCTCTGCCAAACGTCGCCTCGCGGCCGTGGACCCCGCGGGGGCCGATCGGCGTGTACGCCCGCCATTCGACCCTGACGGTCCACTCGTTCGTGATCGAACCCTTACCACCCGAGTGACGCCTCGCGTCACGCACCAACCGGAGGATTCGCCCGTGTCCGCCTGCCACATCGACCAGCCGACCAGCAGTTCCCGCATCCCCGGCATGAACGGGTTCCTGTGGGTGTACGCGTTCAACGACTCCGGCGACGTCGCCTACCTGAACTCCAAGTGTACCCGCACCCATCCGGACAACCACGCCCACGACCTACCGTGGGTGGCGTTGCCTCACGACCCGATCCTCGGCTGGTACGTCATCTACCCTCTCATCCACGAGTACGTCGATGGCGTCTCCCGACATACCCTGTCCACCCGCCTGATCGACTCGTTCGGACAGCAGTTGTGCTACTCGGCGGTGACAGACATCGGCATCGACCCGCCCGGCGCGGTCAAGAGCATGCACGGGACGCCGGAGAAGGACGCGTTTCGGACGGCGAAGATCGCTTTCACCGATAACAAACACTGGCTGGCGGGCGCCACTTCCGACCTGTTTTCGGCCGGCCTAGGTGCCGGGTTTGTCCATCTCATGGGCGGGGCCAAACTGGACGGCAAGACGCACAAAAAAATGAACATGGCGGCCCGGCTTCGCCTTCCCCGCACGAATTCGAACGAGCCGCAGCGGCACCACAAGCTGGCGGACGAGAAGGAATATGACAAGACGGGATGGGAAATCTCCCTGACGGACTGGAGCCGCATGCACGGTACCACGGCCGTCGTCCGGTTCACCAACCCGGACGAGCCGAATCCGTTACTAAAGCACGTACCCATCCCGATCCCCCTCCTCGACAGCAGCCGGGAGGCAACGAAGGCGAAATATCCGGGGTTTGACGTGCAGATGGTCGAGAAGGGCAAACCGCTCGTGTACCGCCCGCATCCGTTCTGATTCCCGCCCGCCGGCTTCCCCCCCACCCTCGGAGGTTTCGCCCGTGTCCTACTGCTTCATCGACCAGCCGTACAGCTACAGCTGGATCACCGGCGCGTACGGGTTCCTGCGGGTGTACGCGTACAACGACTCCGGCGGCATCGCGGACCTGACCGCCCAGTGCGCCCGCACCACCGACACGCCCACGTCCAAGCACGACATGGACAAGCTGTCGTTCCCCCACGACCCGTACGTGGTGTGGATCGTCACCTACTACCTGAACCACAAGTCGTACGGGTACAGCACCCGGCACACCCTGACCGCCACCCTGTACGACGCCACCGGCGGGTACCTGGACTCGTCCGCGGTGGTGGGCGTGGGCGTCACCCCGCCGGACGCGGCCGACGACATGCACGGCGACCCGAAGGATAAGGTGGAGACCTCGGACGAACACTGGCTGGCGAAGCGGGCGGACGCGGAGGCGCTGCTCCCCGTGTCCGCTCTGACCGACGGGTACCTGCCGACCGACGGGGCGAAGAAGCTGGGCGGGGTGGTGCCGAAGACGGTGAAGGCGCTCCAGGTGACGGCCGAACTGTGCCTGCCGCGGTACGGCGGGCCGGACGACCTGCCCGCCCGCCGCCTGTTGCTGTCCACCACCACGGTCGCCGCGGGCGGGGCGTGGGAGCTGGCGCTGAGGGCCGAGGACGTGGTGCACGGGGCGGTGGTCATGCTGTCGTTCACCAACCCGGACGAGAAGAGCGCGCGGCGGAAGACGGTGAACTTCCCGGTGTATGTGTTCGACAAGTCCAGGCGGGTGGAGGTGCCGGACGACGGCCGCCACAAGGGGCACAAGGGGAAACCGCCGCTGGCGTTCAAGCTCACCCGGTAGCGGGGCGAGAGAAGTGCGGAATCGGCGTGGGCCGGCGGGCGAATCTGATATGCTGAGGGTATCTGAACGGAGTACCCCGAATGCCGGACTCGACCAGCCAGACGCTCACCGTGGACCAGCGGCGGGCCATCTTTCGTGCCCTGCTCGACGCCCAGGACGCCGGGGCCAGCGTGCCCGCCTCCCGGTCGGACGTGGGCGAGAAGTTCGCCGTCACCGAGGAGCAGGTGAAGGAGATCGAGGCCGAGGGCATCGAGCAGCAGTGGCCGCCGCTCTGAGCCGGGCAGTTTTCACTGGACCGGGCGGCCGGCGGTTGCTACTGTTCTGGTACGGAAACGAACTGTCGTCGCCGGTGCGTCTCGGCCGAACCCCGCGGGGGTGGCCGAAACGGACCGGCGCTGTCGTCTTTCACCACACCCCTACCGCCGACCGGCGGGCCTTTCCACTCGGGAGATCGAATGGGACTGCGAATGCGGATTCACGACCGGGAGCCGATCGGGGCCGCCCTCCGCCGGTTCAAGAAGCTGCTGGAGCGGAGCGGGATGAAGCGGGAGCTGCGGGCGCACGAGGCGTACGAGAAGCCGTGCGAAGCCCGCCGCCGCAAGCTGGCCAGCCGCAAGCGGGCGATCGCCAAGGCCGCGTCCATGACCAAGTGACCGGCCGCGCACCGGACCGCACACTTTCGCCCCCGGCTCTCGGGGGCTTTTTCATGCGCCACCACGGGTTACGCCCGCCGCCGGAAGATCGCGGCGGTTCACCGGCGCCGAACGCTACCGTTGAAATACCCTAGTGGGTACTCCCCCGGACCGGACCGCCGCAAAGGGTCGCCCATGAGTTTCTGGGACGCCGCGTTCGCCCTGTCGGCCGTGCCCCTCGCGTTCCTGGCGGTCGCCCTGCTGGTGGCGTTCGCGTTCGAGTTCATCAACGGGTTCCACGACACCGCCAACGCCGTCACCACCGTCATCTACACCCGGTCCATGCCGCCCACCCCGGCGGTGCTGTACTCCGGCGTGATGAACTTCCTCGGGGTGCTGCTCGGCGGCACCGGGGTGGCGTTCGGCATCGTCAACCTGCTGCCGGTGGACCTGCTCATCCAGGCGAACGCCGAGTCCGCCCGCGTCGGCCTGATCATGGTGCTGTCGCTGCTGCTGGCCGGGGTGATGTGGAACCTGGCCACCTGGTACATCGGCCTGCCGGTGTCCAGCTCGCACACCCTCATCGGCAGCATCCTCGGCGTCGGCATCGCCAACGGGCTGCTCACCGGCCAGGGTCTGGACGGGGTGAAGTGGAACAAAGCCGGCGAGGTCGGCCTCGGCCTGCTCCTGTCCCCGCTCATCGGATTCGTGGCGTCCGCCCTGCTGCTGCTGCTGCTCAAGAGCCTCGTCCGCGACCCGCGGCTGTACACCCCGCCGGTGGGCGACGACCGCCCGCCGGGGTGGGTGCGGGGGGTGCTCGTCCTCACCTGCGGCGGGGTCAGCTTCGCGCACGGGGCGAACGACGGGCAGAAGGGCATGGGCCTGCTGCTGCTGGTGCTCATCGGGTTCCTGGCCGGGCACTACGCGCTGGACATCTACAGCCCGCACAAGGTGGAGCCGACCCGCGTGGCCGTCGCCGACGCCCGCGCCGGGCTGGCCGCCGCCGGCAAGCTCACGCCGGAGTTGACCGCCGACGCGGACGCCGCCGCCGCCGCCCTGGACGGAAAGGGGTCGTTCGCCGAGCTGCCCGAGCCGGAGCGGTGGCAGGTGCGGCAGCACCTGTTCCGGCTGGCGAACGCGGCCGAGAAGGCGGGGGTGCCGGGCGAGGGCGACGCCCCGCCGCCGCACAAGGCCCTCCGCCGGGCGTTCGAGTTCGTCCCCCTGTGGGTGATCATCGGCACCGCCCTGGCGCTGGGCATCGGCACCACCGTCGGGTACAAGCGGATCGTCATCACCGTCGCGGAGAAGATCGGCACCACCCACCTGACGTACGCGCAGGGGGCGGCGGCCGAGACGGTGGCCGCGCTCACCATCATGCT